>JBJMNL010000170.1:0-3186 GCA_045804285.1 Gemmatimonadaceae bacterium | reverse complement strand
CGGAACACGACCTGGCTCTTCCTCCTCTCGCTCTTCATCAACGTCGGGATGTGGTACGAGCGCTTCACCATCGTCGTCCCGTCGCTCTCGCACGAGTTCGAGCCGTGGCAGTGGACGGGCTACATGCCGTCGTGGGTGGACATGTCGCTCCTCCTCGGCAGCTTCGGCTGGTTCTTCATGTGGTTCCTCCTCTTCGTGAAGCAGCTCCCGATCGTCGCCATCGCCGAGGTGAAGGAGATCGTGCCGCCCAAGCTCCGCAGGGCGCACCCGCACCCGGACGCCATCGACAGCTCGGGGCGCCACCTCTCCTTCGAGCCGGACACCCCGGGGGAGTACGAGTGATGCGCGGCGTACTCGGTGCCTTCCGTGAGCTCGACGCCGCCGTCGAGGCGATCGAGGAGCTCAAGCAGCAGAAGTATGTGGACATCAACGTCTACTCGCCGACGCCGCGCCACGAGCTCGAGGAGGCGGTGCACCCGCCCACGAGCCCGGTCCGCCGCTTCACGCTGATCGGCGGCCTGCTCGGCTGCACCTTCGGCTACTGGATCGCGATCTGGTGCTCGCGCTACTGGCCCCTCGTAGTCGGCGGGAAGGCGATCGCCTCGTGGGTCCCGTACACCGTCTTCGGCTTCGAGGTGATGGTCCTCATCGGCGGCCTGTCGACGGTGGCCGGCCTGTTCATCAACTCGCGCGTCCCGCGACTGACGATGACGGTCGGCTACGACCCGCGCTTCAGCCACGGCGACTACGGCATCTTCGTCGAGGCCGCCCCCGACCGCCTGTCGGCCGCCGAGGCCGTGCTGCGGAAGCACGGGGCGGTGGAGGTGCGCGGTGAACGGTAACGACCAGCGTGGAGCGTGGAGCGTGCAGCGGGACCCTCTCCCGTTCGTGGCGCTCCCCCCACGCTCCACGCTCCACGCTCATTCCGTCATGAGACACGCCCGTCGTGCGGCGGCGGCAGTCCTGCCGCTGCTCCTCACCGCCTGTCCCTGGTTCACCGACTTCAAGGAGCAGCCGAAGATCGACCCCTGGGAGTCGGCGGCGGACACGATCCCCTTCCGCGGCAACCCGCAGATGTCGGTGCCCGTCACCGGCACCGCCGTTGCCGGCTTCCAGGTGTCGTACCAGGCGCTCCCGGCGACCATCGACTCGATGTCGGGGATCGCCAACCCGACGCCGCCTTCCGACTCGTCGCTCGCCAACGGCCACAAGTACTACCAGATCAACTGCGCCGTCTGCCACGGCGACCGCGCGATGGGCGACGGACCGGCGACGAAGTACGGCATGCCCGGCATCAATCTCACGATGGACGTCACCAAGAACCGCACCGACGGCTACATCTACGGCATGATCCGCAACGGCCGCGGCCTCATGCCGACGTACGACCGGATCGAGGAGATGGACCGCTGGGACGTCGTGAACTACCTGCGCGGGCTGCAGGGGAAGCTCGGTCGCGAGGTCGCCGTCGGACCGCTCGGCTACCCGGGGCAGACCGGTGACGCGCTGCCGGGCTACAGCCGCATGGGCCCGACGCGGCCGGCCCCCTACCTCAAGCCGACGCCGCTGAACACCGGCGGCGTGGGCGTCGCCGGCGAGGGCCCGATGGGCGCCGCGCACGGCGCCTCGACGATGCCGGGCGGCGCGCCCGACACCGCCGCCGGCACCTTGCCGCAGCCGGGCCACTCCGGGCCCGGCGCCGCCCACCAGGGCACCCCGCCCGGCGCGGGCCGCCCGACCGACTCTTCCGCCGCCCGCACGCGGGAGCCCAAGCAATGAGCCTGCACGCAGCCCACGTCCCGACGCGCGACGAGGTCCTGCGCGCCTCCGCGCGGCCGCTTCCCGCGATCTTCAGGACGGCCAGCCTCGTCCTCGCCGCCATCGGCCTCGTCACCTTCGTGGCCGGCGTCATCGTCGCCCCCGATCGTGCCTGGCGCGCCTTCCACTTCAACTGGCTCTTCTTCGCCGTCATCTGCTCTGCGGCGGTGATGTTCGTCGCGGTCCAGCGCATCGCCACCGCGCGCTGGTCGCGCCCGATCATCCGCTTCCTCGAAGGGTACGTCGCCTTCCTCCCGGTGGCGTTCGTCTTCCTGCTCCTCTCGCTCACCGTCGGGAGTAGCCACATCTTCCCGTGGACACACGAGGCGCCGCCGGCGGCGGAGAAGCAGCTCTGGCTGAGCCACGGCCTGCTCGCCACGCGCAACCTCCTGTTGTTCGGCATCCTCGTCGCGCTCGGGCTCTGGTTCGTCTACAGCTCGGTGCGCCTCGACGTCGGCCTCGTGCCCGAGTCGGGCGCGCGGTGGGCGCGCGGTCTCCGCGAGCGCATGCGGCGCGGCTACGGCGAGGAGCGCCGGGAGATCCACTCCACCCATTCGCTCCAGGGAAAGCTCTCCGTCATCATGGCGATCTGCTTCGGCTACTTCTGGTCGCTCATGGGCTGGGACCTGAGCATGTCGCTCGACATGCACTTCCAGAGCACGCTCTACGGCTGGTGGTTCTTCATGTCGGGCTGGCTCGGCGCGCTCATGAGCTTCAGCCTCCTCACCATGTGGTGGCGGCGGCACCTGAACGCGTACGACCTGATCACGGAGAAGCACTTCCACGACCTGGGCAAGCTCTGCTTCGCGTTCACGGCGTTCTGGGGCTATCTGACCTTCGCCCAGTACCTGATCATCTGGTACGGCAACCTGGCGGAGGAGACGCACTTCTTCCGGCTCCGCCTCATCTCGCCGTGGAGGGAGATCACCTTCTCGGTCTTCCTGCTCGTCTTCGTGCTCCCGTTCTTCGGCCTGATGTCGCGCGCCGCCAAGGTCTTCCTCCCGACCTTCGTGCTCTTCGCCGTCGCGAGCCTCGTCGGCAGCTGGCTCCAGCGCTACACCGAGGTCTACCCGTCGCTCTACGGCGTCGCCCCGTCGCTGCCGTTCGGCATCTGGGAGCTCGGCGTCTTCGCCCTCTACCTGGGTACCTGGGGCCTCTGCTACTGGGCGTTCATGGATGCCTTCCCACGCATGCGCGTGGCGCTCATGACGTCGCCCTACCGCGACGAGGTCCAGGTCCCGGTCGACCCGAAGACGATGGAGCCGCTGCCGGCCCACGAGTAGCGACGCCGGATCGAACGCGCGTCGCGGGCAGCAGCGAATGGCGAGTCGGGGCGCCCCCGTGCACGGGGGCGCCCCGACTCGCCTTCGT
>JBJMNL010000169.1:0-25591 GCA_045804285.1 Gemmatimonadaceae bacterium | reverse complement strand
GCGAGGCGGCGCCGCGCGCCGGCGTGAGGACAGCAGTGCGCGCCCCCTCGCCTGCCCGGGACGCGACCAGCGCCGCCTCCCGCGCACGCCGCACCGCCGGCTCCGGCGGCAGCGGCACCACGTGATCGTACGTCCGCGCGATGTCCGACCCATGCCAGAGCACCTCGAGCTTTCCCTGCACCGCCTGCCGCAGGTCGCGGGCGACCGTGTGCATGTGCGAGAGGCTCGTCTCGTGCGCCAGCCCGTCCTGCCAGAGCACCAGCGACCCGATGCGCATCCCGCCCGCGGCGAGCAGCGGCAGCTTGATCTCCCACCACCCCGCCTGCGCGATCCCCCCGCGAGCCCACGTCCACACCGACACGTCGTCGTCGTAACGCCGGTCGCGCGGCGCGTCCGCCCCGTCGAGGAAGCTCGGACGCAGCCGCACCTCCGCCCGGTGGAAGTCGTCGGCGCCGAAGGTGTGCTCGAGGATCGTGAACATCGACTGCAGGTCCCGCGTCTCCGCCAGCCGCACGCTCGCCTCGCGGATCCGGACGCTGCGGCCGATGACGTCGCGCTGCCGCACCCCCTTCCGGACGATCCGCGCCAGCTCCTCGAACTCGGCGAAACGCAGGCGCTGGATGGCGAAGCCCGCGCCCAGCCCGACGAGCACCAGGACCACCGCGACGTACTCGGAGTTGTTGACGAGCACCATCGCGCCGAGGGCGAGGAGCGCGCAGGCGGCGTAGAGCAGCAGCGCGACCTGCCGGGGCGAGTGTCCGAGGTTCAGCAGCCGGTGGTGGATGTGGCCGCGGTCGGGGGAGAAGATCGGCTGCCCGCGCAGGAAGCGGCGGACGATCGCCAGCGTCGTGTCGAGCACCGGCAGGCCGAGGGACACGACCGGGATCGCCACGGCCACGATCGTCTGTGACTTCTGGCTGCTCAGGAGGCCGAGCCCGGCGAGCATGAAGCCCAGGAAGAGGCTCCCCGAGTCGCCGAGGAAGATCGACGCCGGGTTGAAGTTGTAGACCAGGAAGCCGAGCGTCGCGCCGGCGACGGCGATCGTGACCAGCGCCGTGTTGACGTGGCCGTTGATGCTGCCGACGACGAACATCGTGGAGAGCGCGAACAGCGCCGCCCCCGACGCCAGTCCGTCCAGCCCGTCGATCAGGTTGAACGCGTTCGTGATGCCGACCAGCCAGACCACCGTGAACAGCAGGCTGACGAGCGGGCCGAAGGCGAGCACCCCGACGAAGGGGAGCGCGAGGCTCGTCACGCGCACCCCCGCCGCGAAGACCGCGAGGGCGATGGCGATCTCCAGGAGCAACTTCCAGCGGGCGCGCAGCGACCGCACGTCGTCCCAGAGGCCCACGACGAAGATCGCCCCCGCGCCCAGCAGCACGACGGCCAGCCCGTTCCCCCGCGTCCCGAAATCCACCGACGTGCCCAGTGCGGCGACCAGGGCGAGCGTGATCGCGACCGAGGCGACGATCGCGACACCGCCGATGCGCGGGATCTCCCCGGTGTGCACCTTGCGCGAGTCGGCGCTGTCGAACAGGCGCGCGCGCTTCGCACGCTCCCGAACGACGTACGTCAGCACCAGCGACAGCAGCAGTGCGACGCCGAAGCCTAGCAGGTAGAAGCCGATGGCGGGGTTCTGAAAGCGCAACGTGGGGCGAGGTAGGGGACGCGTGAGGCGCGCTGGTCGGAGCGCGCCTCACGCGCGACGACGCGTCCGGCGGCTCGAGCGGGGCGTGCGGCAGGAACTGCTCGCTCGAATCCCGGGCGCGGCGGAGTAAACATCTTAATCACGCGCGGGCGCGATTCCTAACGAGGGGGTCTGGGCAAATTCAATGCCGCGGCTCACCCCGCTACGCGTAACGTGACGGAGCGCACAGCCACGCGGGGGCGATGCCGGTTCGCCGGGGTCGGGCGCTCGTAAGGTGGCCGCCCCACCGCCAGAAGAGCGCGCCCACCCCGCCCCCCGAGAGGTTGCCGCGCCGAACGACGAGGGGACCGTGAGCCGGGGCTCGCGGTCCCCTTCTCCCCCCGGAGGCGTCCCCCGGAGGCCTCCCCCGGAGGCCTCCCCCTGAGGCGTCCCCCGCCGGCGGCCCGGCGCGGGCGGCCGCCGTCACTGCTCGGCGTCGCTGACCTCCGCTCCGCCGCGCCGCAGCCGGCTGGCGAGCGCCTCGTCCACCCGTGCCGTGACGACGAGCGAGCCGTCGTCGGCGTGCTGCTCGATCACCTCGCCGTTCCGGTGCAGCTCGGCCAGCAGCCGCCCGTCGGAGAGGGGGAGGCGGATCGTCGACACCGGGCGCTCGCTCCGCACCGCGGAGAGCAGCGCTCGGCGAAGCGGCTCCAGCCCGTCCTCGCTCATCGTGGTCACGAACACGGAGTTCGGCAGCAGGTTGTGGATGCGCTCCTGGAGCGCCATCAGCTCCCCGTGCTCGAGGGCGTCGATCTTGTTGAACACATGGAGCACCGGCTTCTCCAGGGCACCCAGCTCCCCGAGCACCTGGTCCACCACGAAGCGCTGCTCCTCCCACGTCGGATGGCTGGCGTCGATGACGTGCAGGAGGAGCTCGGCCTCCTTCACCTCCTCGAGCGTCGCCCGGAACGAGGCGACGAGGTGGTGCGGGAGCTTCCGGATGAAGCCGACGGTGTCGGTGACGAGGGCGTGGTAGCCGTCCTCGAGCTCGACGTCGCGCGTCAGCGGGTCGAGCGTCGCGAAGAGGCGGTCCTCCACGAAGACGTCCCGCGCCCCCGAGAGCCCGCGCAGGATCGACGATTTCCCGGCGTTCGTGTAGCCCACGAGGGACGCGCGGAAGGCGCCGCGCCGGGACTGCCGCTGGACCTCGCGCGCCCGCTGCACGTCCACCAGGCGCTCCTTGAGCACCTTGATGCGGTGGCTGATCAGCCGCCGGTCGGTCTCGAGCTGCGTCTCACCCGGTCCCCGCATGCCGATGCCGCCGCGGAACTTCTCGAGGTGGGTCCACATCCGCGTCAGGCGGGGGAGCATGTACTCGAGCTGCGCCAGCTCCACCTGCATCTTCGCCTCGGACGACCGGGCGCGGGTCGCGAAGATGTCGAGGATCAGCTCCGCGCGGTCCATCACGCGCCGCCCGGTGGCGTCCTCGATGTTCTTTCCCTGGGCGGGGCTCAGCTCGTCGTCGAAGATCACGAGCGTGGCCTCGCGCTCCTCGATCCGCTGTCGGAGCTCGTCGATCTTCCCCTTTCCCAGGTACGTCCCGGGGTGCGGGCGGTCGAGCTGCTGGGTCAGCTCCCCGACGACCTGGGCGCCGGCGGTGTCGGCGAGCCGGCCCAGCTCCTCGAGATGCTCCTCGAGCCGGTGCCGGGCGTTCGAGCGCTTGAGCGGGGCGCCGACGAGCAGCGCCCGCTCGGTCGGCGGGGAGAGGGAGATGAGGTCGCGTGCGATTGGTCTGCTCCTGGCGCGGGGAGAGGTGGCGCGCCTAACGCGCGCCGCCCATGGCGGTATACGTCCCCCGCTGGGTGTAGGGCTTGGTGAAGTTCCCGAGCGGCGTGCCGACGGTGATGTCCCCCGTGACGGTGTAGTTCACGGTCCCGGTGTTGAGCAGCGACCGGCCGGCCGAGCCGATCCCGGCGTAGGTGAAGGTCAGCGGCAGGCGGACGGTGGTCGAGTCCCCGCTCTGCACCGTGAACTTCTGGTCGATCGCCCCACTCCCGAAGTTAACCGAATCGACCATCAGGTTGTACGTGAAGCGGGTCGCGTCGAGCTTGTAGCCGTTGGGGTTGTAGATGTTCAGCAGGATGTCGAGCGAGCCTCCGGTGAGGCCGAGGCCGTTCACCCGGAGCTCCTTGAAGCTGACCGTGGGCTCCTTGAACGCCTTGCGGCCGAGCGAAGCACAGCCGGTGGCGCCGGCGACGGCGACCGCTGCCGTCGCGAGAACGACGAATCTACGCATCCCGATTCCTCCAAATAAGAGTGTCGTGACCGATCCCCTGCTCCACGGCCAGGGGGCGGCCCCGTCCGTCACCGCCCCCTCTGCTACCCCTCATCTCGGGCCGGTTCCGCGGCCGCGTCTCGCGCGGCCGGGTCCTGCGCGGCCGCGTCAGGCGCCCCCTGCGACGCGCCCTCCTCTGCCGCCGGCTCGGCGCCGGTGGGAGGCGCCCCGCCGGCGGATGCCGCAGACAGGTCCTCCCCTCGCGCGCGCCGGCGGAGGCTCTCCCACCATGCCATGCGCTTCGCCACGTCGCGCTCGAAGCCGAACGGACCGGGCTCGTAGAACGTCTCGCCGCGCAGCTCGTCGGGGAGATACTCCTGCGGGATGTACGCGTCGGGGGAGTCGTGGGCGTACCGGTAGCCGGCGTGATAGCCGAGCTCCTTCATGAGCTTAGTCGGCGCGTTCCGGATGTGCATGGGCACGGGCGCGGCCGGCGTCTCCCGGGCCGCGGCGAGCGCCGCGTCCAGCGCGACCTTGGCGCTGTTCGACTTCGGCGCCGTCGCGAGATAGATCGTCATCTCCGACAGCGGCAGGTACCCCTCGGGCGCGCCGAGCATGTGGAAGGCGTCGCGCGCGGCGACGGCGAGCTTCAGCGCCTCGGGGTCGGCGAGGCCGATGTCCTCGGCGGCCATCGCGATCGCCCGGCGGAAGATCGTCATCGGATCCTCGCCGCCGTCGAGCATGCGCGCCATCCAGTACAGCGCGCCCTGCGGGTCGCTGCCGCGGAGGCTCTTGTGGTACGCGGAGAGGATGTTGAAATGCTCCTCCCCCGACTTGTCGTGGCGCGCGAAGCGGAGCTGCATCGCCTCCCGGGCGACGTCGGCGGTGATCCGTCCCCCGGCTCCGACGTGGCCGGCGGCCGCCTCGAGCACGGTCAACGCGCGCCGGGCGTCGCCGTCCGCCTCCGCGGCGAGCAGCCCCACGGCCTCGTCGTCGGCCGCCAGCGCCATCGCGCCGAGGCCGCGCTCCGGGTCGCTCAGCGCGCGGCGGACGACGAGCGCCACGTCGTCCGCCGAGAGCGAGCGCAGCACGAAGACGCGGGCGCGGGAGAGGAGCGCACCGTTGATCTCGAAGCTCGGGTTCTCGGTCGTCGCGCCGATGAGCGTCACCGTCCCCTGCTCCACGGCCGGCAGGAGGCTGTCCTGCTGCGCCTTGTTGAGGCGGTGGATCTCGTCCACGAAGAGCACCGTCTGCCTGCCGCCGGACGCCAGCCGCCCACGCGCCTCGGCGAAGATCTCGCGGAGCCGCGGCACCCCCTCGCTCACCGCGCTGAAGGGGACGAACGCGCGGTGCGTGGTGGCGGCGATGAGGTGGGCGAGCGTCGTCTTTCCGGTGCCGGGCGGGCCCCAGAAGATGATCGAGCCCACCGTCCCCGCCTCGATCGCCTTCCGCAGCGACTTGCCCGGCGCGAGCAGGTGCTCCTGTCCCACGAACTCGTCGAGCGTGCGCGGGCGCATGCGCGCCGCCAGCGGCTGGGCGCCGGCGGCCGCCGCGAACAGCGTCGCGTCGGCGTCGTCCGAGGGACGGCGGCGGGGAGGCATGTCGCCCGTTCTGTGCGAACTTCGCGCCGCGCCGGGCCGCTAGAGCCCGAGCGCGGCGTGCGCCGCGAAGTAAAGGGCGCAGCCGGCGAAGAAGGCGAGGGGCAGCCGCCACCCCCGCTTCGCCTGGAACTCGGGCACCAGGTTGGACGCCGCGACGTACAGCGTCACCCCGGCGGCGAGCGCCAGCCCCCACTGGCCGAGCGCCGGGAGCGCGCCCGTCAGCAGCACGCCCGCCACCGTCGCCACGCCGAGCAGCGTCGCGGCGCCGAGCGCCCGCTGCCGCCCCGCGCCGGCGGCGAGGAAGAGGCTCGAGATCGCCAGCCCCTCGGGGAGCTTGTGCAGCAGGATGGCGAGGAAGATCACGAAGCCGAGCTGCGCGCTCACGTGGAAGCCGCTCGCGATCGCGACGCCGTCGACGAAGGTGTGCAGCAGCAGGCCGGCGAGCGCGGAGAGCCCCACTGCCTCGCTCACCTTGTGCGTCTCCTCGCCGAAGTGGAAGTGGGCCGCCAGGGTGTGCTGCGTGAGGTGCACCAGCAGGTAGCCGAGGAGGGCGACCACCGCCGCGGCGTGCCCCCCGCGCTCGATCGCCTCGGGGAGGATGTCGGTCAGCGCCACGCAGATCATGAACCCCGCGGAGAGCGCCACCAGCATGTCGAGGGCGCGCACGCTCCAGCGCGCGCGCGACGTGACGGCGAGGGCGCCGAGCACGTTCGCGGCGCCGGCGACGGTCGCGTAGATGAGCGCCTCGCTCATGCGCGGTACCCGAGCTCGCAGTACCCCGGCGCGACGGCCGGGCGGCCATCCGAGGCGGCGCTCACGAGGTGGCGTCGGCCGCGGGCTTGAGCCCGAGCCGCTGGATCGCCGCGGCGAGCGCCGCTTCGAGGTCGGGCGCCGGCTGGAAATCGCCCCGGCGGAGCTTCCAGCTCTTGGTCCGCACCGCCCGCACCTCCTGCAGCCCCTTCCCCTGCAGCAGGTAGAGCCAGCGGTCGGTGCGAGCGTAGATGAACAGCTCGAGGTGCTGGTTGATGGTGAGCTGGTCCTCGGGGCTGTAGACGGCGATCTCGACGCCGCCGGCCTGCGCCAGCGGCACCTTGAGCTTGGCCAGCGTCTCGCGCACGTCGGGAAGGGCGACGCTCTCCCCCTGGTACTGCTTGGCCGCGCGCAGGTCGTCGACGTGGACGTCCACGGCGGGGGGGAGGTGCTCGCTGAGCGCGTAGAACAGGTCCGTCATCCGCTCGGCGGTCGACACGACGTGCGCCGCGTAGTAGTCGCCTTCCTGGATGAAGGTGAAGCCGTCCACCCCGGACCGGAACCGCCGCCAGATGGAGCCCTCGGGCTGCCTGCCGCGGAAGAACATGGTGTCAGTGTTCGGTGTCGTCGCCGGTCGCCGCGCCGCCCGGGGCGAGCTCGCCCCGGATCTCGAGGGCGAGCGACAGGAGCCGCTCGCGCGAGTCGAGCGACGGGTCGGCGATCACGCGCTCGAGCAGCGCGTGCAGAATCTTACCCAGGAGCGGGCCCGGCGGGATACCCGCGCGGCGCAGGTCGTCGCCGTCCACCGACAGGTCGGCGAGCTCGATCGGGTCGCGGTAGGCGATGCGAACGGCGCGCCGGTAGGTCGAGCGCACGCGGCGCGCGTCGGGCGCCGCCATCCCGGCCTCGCGGCGCGCCGCCCAGAGCGCGGCGGCCAGCCGCAGCAGGGGCGCGACCCGGGTGCGACCCACCGCAGCCGCCCAGCGGCGCAGCACGGCGTCGTCCACCTCGGCCGCGCCGAGCGCGCGGGCCATCTCGGCGCCCAGGCGCTGCCACCGGTCGGCGAGCGCCCCGATCCAGGCCGCGTCGGCGTTCGAGAACTTGAGCCCCTTCACCACGCGCTCCGCGTCACGCCCGCCGAGCCCGAGAAAGAGCATCGTGAGGCGGTCGAGGCGCCGGCGCGGGCGACCCGGAAGCACGGGCGGGGGAAGGCAGTCGAGCGCCGCGAGCTGGACGTCGTCGATGGCCGCGACCGCCGGCACGAGCGTGGCGAGCGCGCCCGCGTCGCGCCACCGCCGCAGCGCGGCGGCGGGGCGCGCCACCTGCTCCATGGTCTTCTCCAGCTCCTGCTTCACCCGCTCGGCCGAGAGACGCCCGAGGTACGGCGCGCTCTCGACGATCGCCGCCCAGGTGGCGCCGTCGATCTCGAAGCCGTAGCGCGACGCGAAGCGGATCGCGCGCAGGGCGCGCAGCCGGTCCTCGCGCATCCGGTCGGCTGCGACGCCGACCGCCCGGACGACGCCCCGCTCCAGGTCCCGGCGGCCCTCGAAGGGGTCGCGCAGCTCGCCCGTGATCGGCGAGTAAGCGATCGCGTTGATGGTGAAGTCGCGCCGCGCCAGATCCTCCTCGAGCGACGCGCCGAACTCGACGACGGCGTGCCGGCCATCGGTGCGGACGTCGCGGCGGAACGTCGTCACCTCGTGCAGTTGGCCGGCGTCGTCGAGCACGCCGACCGTGCCATGCTCCACCCCCACCGGCACGGTGCGGCGGAAGAGCCGCTGCACGTCGCGCGGCGTGGCCGCGGTCGCGAAGTCCCAGTCCAGCCCCGGGTGGCCGAGCAGGGCGTCGCGAACGGCGCCGCCCACGCACCACGTCTCGAAGCCGGCTCGCTCGAGACGCTCGGCGATCGCCCGCACCTCGCGCGGCGGCGACAGGGGCGCGGTCACGCCCCTGTCCCCACGGCCAGGAAATATGCCCTGCGGGCCGGGTCCGGCGGCTGCGTTAGGCCCCCGGGGCGGGTTAAGTTTCGGTCATGCATGACACGTTGCTCGAGCTGCTGGCCCGGTCCAAGGCGACCGAATCCTTCAAGGAAGACGTCCGCGCGTACCTCACCCACCGCCCCGCGTCCCGCGTGACGACGGCGCGGCCGGCGCCGCGCGTGAAGGTCGCGCGCGTGCTCACCAAGCTGCTCCACGAGCACCCCGACCTCCAGGTGGAGAGCGTTCACGTCGAGGCGTCGTCGGGCTGCTCCGACTTTCGCGGCGTGCTCACCGCGACGACCACAGGCGACGGCGACGTACTGGCGTTCGACTTCGTCTGGGACTGTCACTGGCGGGCGCAGCAGGAGGGATGGGAGGACGCATTCGGCCTCCCCGACCAGATCCGTGCCGCCCAGGAGCTCGGGTGGCAGTGCTTCGAAACATGGAGCAGCCGCCCCGCCGAGCCCGCGCGCGCAGCGGCTCGGGTGTCCTGAGTCGCGTCCGCGCCGCGGCCGGCCGGCGCCCCTCCGGCTGGGCCGGCCGCCGGCAGTCCTGATCTCCGTCAGCCCGCGAACAGCGCGCGGAGCTCCTCGCTCGACAGCCCGGCGCCCAGCGCGAGCGTGAGCTCGATCCGCGCCTGCTGCGGTCGCCGCGCGCCCGCGAGCAGCGCCCCCATCGCCGCCAGCCGCCGCCCCCCTCCCGGGTAGCCGTAGGTGTGGCCGACGCGGCCCCGGCCGGCGCGCGACGCGATCACCACCGGCTTCTGCTCCTCGAGCCAGCGCTCGATCCCCGGCACCATCGCCGGGGGCACGTTCCCCCGTCCCATCGCCGCCACCACCACGCCGCGCGCGTCGCGGCGGGCGGCGTCGAGCAGCCGCGCGTCGCAGCCGGCCCACGAGACGACGATGTCCACGGGCGTGGCCGGCGCCTCCGGTCGGAGGAGGGGGGGCGCCGGCGGCAGGGCGCGGCGGAAGATCACGGCGCCGTCGTCGACGACACCGACGGGGCCGAGCCCGGGGCTCTCGAAGGCGTCCAGGTGGTGCGTGTGCGCCTTCGTGACGTCGAGACCGGTGAAGATCCGTCCTCCCATGACGACCATCGCCCCGTACCCCCGCGCCTCGGGGCTCGCCGCGACCCGCACGGCATCGAGGAGGTTGGCCGGCCCGTCCCAGCCGAGGTCGCTCGCGGTGCGCATCGCCCCCGTGAACACCACGGGCTTGTCAGCGGTCACGGAGCGCGCCGTCAGGTACGCGCTCTCCTCGAGGGTGTCGGTCCCGTGGGTGACGACGACGCCGTCCACCTCCGGCCGTCCCACGAGCTCGGCGACGCGGCAGCGCAGCGCCCACATCCGCTCGGCGGTCATGTGTGGCCCGGGGAAGGCTCCCCAGTCCTCGACCGCGACCTCGGCGACCTCCTCGATCCCCCGCGTGGCGGCGACGATCTCCGCCGCCGAGAGCGACGGCACCGCCCCGCCGAGCGCCGCGTCGTGGCGCATCGAGATCGTGCCGCCGGTGAACAGGAGGGCGATCATCCGCAGAGCAGGCTCCCGCCGTTCACGTTCAGGATCTCCCCCGTCACGTGGCGCGCGAGCTCCGAGCAGAGGAACGCGATCGGTCCCGCGACGTCGCGCGGCGACGCCACCCGCCCGATCGGGATCGTCGCCGCGATGCGCTCGAGCCCCCCGTCGGCCATCGGACGCGCCGTCATCTCGGTGTCCACCCAGCCCGGCGCGACGCTATTGACCGTCACCTGCCGCGGCGCGAGCTCGATCGCGAGCGACTTCACGAGCGAGATCATCGCCCCCTTCGACGCCGCGTAGTCCGCGTGCATCGCCTCGCCGCGCTGGCCGGCGGTGCTCGAGACGAGCACGATCCGCCCGCCGTCCGCCACGCGCCGCGCCGCCGCGCGCGCCGTGAAGAAGAGCGCGTCCACGTTCTCGGCCATCGTCCGGCGCCACCGCGCGTCGTCCATCGCCGAGAGCGGCACGTCGTCCGCCGGCCAGATGCCGGCGTTGCCGACGAAGATGTCCACCCCGCCCAGCTCGCGCTCCGCGCGCTCGAAGAGCGACTCCGCCCCCTCGCGCGTCGCCACGTCCCCCTGGTGGGCGAAGGCGCGCACGCCCGCGCCGGCGAGCTGCCGCACCACCGTCGCGGCGTCGTCGGCGCGGGTCCGGAAGCCGATCCCGACGTCCGCCCCGCACTCGGCGAGGAGGAGCGCCGTCGCCGCGCCGATCCCGCGCGAGCCGCCGCTCACCAGCGCGCGCCGTCCACGGAGTTCGATCACAGCGCCTCCTCCACCAGCTCGCAGATCAGGTGCTCGACGCAGAGGTGCACCTCCTGCGCGCGGTCCGTGCGCTGGGTCGGCACCACCACGGAGTGGTCGGCCACCGCGCGCAGGGCGCCGCCGTCCTTCGCCGAGAAGGCGAGCACCGGGACGCCGCGCGCCCGGGCCGCTTCCGCCGCCCGCAGCACGTTCGGGGAGTTCCCGCTCGTGGAATGGATCACCAGCAGGTCGCCGGGACGCGCCAGCGCCTCCACCTGCCGCGCGAAGATGAGGTCGAAGCCGAGGTCGTTCCCCGCCGCGGTGAGGAGCGAGCTGTCGGTCGTCAGCGCCACCGCGGGGTAGGCCCGCCGGTCGCGCATGTAGCGCACCACGTATTCGGTGGCCATGTGCTGCGCGTCCGCCGCGCTCCCGCCGTTGCCGCAGAAGAAGAGCGTGCCGCCGCGGGCGACCGTCGCCCGCACCATCTCCGCCGCGCGCTCTAGGTCGGGCGCGATCTGCTCGGCGGTGCGCAGCGCCGTCTCCGCCATCTCGCGGAGGCCGGCGACGAGCCGCCCCCGAATCTGTCCGTCTTTCATGGTGTGGTGACTACGTGGTCAGGTTGACGCTGACGCCGGGCGCGCCCGGCGTCAGCGGCGGCCGAGCACGAGCTCGCGCAGCCGGCCGAGGAGTCCGCGCTCGATGCGGCGCACCGGCGGCACCGGGATCGGCGCGTGGCCGGCGAGCACTCGCTCCGCATTCCCCTTCGTGAGCAGGTGCGCCTGCTCCTCGGCCCCGAGCTCGAGGAGCCAGTCGCGCGCCGCGCGCAGCGAGCGCGCGTCGCCGTGATTGTCGCTCGCGATGCAGTCCACCAGCCCCTGTTCGAGCATCGCCTTCGCCAGCGCCGCCATCGGGCCGCTCCCGAGCAGCATCAGCGCGTCGGTCTGGATCACGGCGCCGGCGTCGCGCCACGCCCGCACCTGCTCCACCGTGCAGCCCCAGTAGCGCTCCGGGTGCGCGAGCACAGGCACGACGCCGCTCATGCGCAGGCGGAACAGCTCGTCCGCGGCGCGCGCCGGCACGCCGGCGCGGCTGAACTCCACGAGCACCGCCCGCGACCCGCCGAGCGCCAGGTGCGGCGCCGTGAGGTCGGCGCCGGGCACGTCGAGCATGATCTCCCAGCCCAGCGCGAGCGCCGGCACCGGGGGCGCCGCGGCGACCAGCCGCTCGAACACCCGCGCATACTCGCGGTGCGGCACTCTCGCCGCCTCCGACGCGTTCAGGTGCGGCGTGCAGACGAGCCGCTCCACGCCGTGCGCCGCGAACCGCTCGAGGACCCCGACCGACACCTCGATCGACGGCGACCCGTCGTCGACGCCCGGCAGCAGGTGGGTGTGGATGTCGATCACGGCTTCGCCGCCAGGCGCTGCGCCACCAGGGGCCGCGCCGCCAGGGGCTGCGCCGCCAGCGCGAGCTCCCGCACGTGCCGCGTCCCCTCGCGCTCGACGAGCGTGCCGACGACGACGTAGTCGGCGCCCGCCTCCCGCGCCGCCCGAACCGCGTCGGCGCCGCGCACCCCGCCGCCCACGAACAGCGGTCCGGCGCTCGCCTCGCGCGCGGCGCGAACGAGCGCCGGCGGCACCGGGCGGCGCGCGCCGCTCCCCGCGTCCAGGTAGGTGGCGCGCAATCCGATCAGCGACGCCGCGCGCGCGTGCGCGTAGGTGAGCTCCGGCTTGTCGGCCGGCAGCGGGCGCGTCTGGCTCACCGCCTCCACCGACGTGACGGCGCCGCCGTCCACGAGCAGGTAGGCGGTGCTCACCGGGAGCACCTCCGGGTGGCGGTCGAAGAAGGGGACGGAGCGCACGTGCTCCTCGATCAGGTACTGCGCGTTCCGCCCCGAGACGAGCGAGAGCAGCAGCACCGCGTCGACCTCCGCCACGAGCTGCGACGCGGTCGCGGGGAACTGCAGCACGGGGAGCGCGCCCCCGCCCCCCTCCTTGAGCGCCCGCGCCACCGCGGCCGCGTCCTCGGCGCCGAAGCTGTTGCCGACGAGCAGCGCCGCGGCCCCCTCGCCGGCCGCGCGGGCCGCCGTCTCCCGCGCCTGCGCGGGGGTGGTGCGCGCCGGATCGACGAGGATGGCCAGACCGCCGCGGTCGCCGATCGGGTCGCGCGCCGTCACGCGTCGGCCCCGGCGCGCGCCCCGCGATCGCCCGCCGCGCTGGCAAGCGACGCGATGCGGCGCATCGCCGTCGACGCGCGCTCCGCGAGTCGCGCGGGCTCCTCCCCGGCCGCCTCGAAGGCGTACGTCACCAGTGCATCGGCGACGAGCAGGTCGAGCGCGCTCTCGCGAGCGTCGCAGCCGTCGCGCAGCAAGCCCGCGAGCAGCGCCTCGGCCGCCGCCAGGTATGCGTCCGGCCCGTGCTCAACCGGACCCGCACCCGGGAGCGAGGCGAGCGCCGCCCGCATCCGGTCGGCGAGCACCGCCGGCGGGCGCGGCGTCCGCGACGCCAGCCACTCGGCGGCCGTCACGCGGCGGAAGCTTCGATGAGGGGACGGACGATGCCGAGCAGGCCGTCGAGCGCCGCCGGGATGCGTGACGCGTCGGGCAGCCCCGCCTGCGCCATGTGCGGCTTCCCCCCCCCGCGCCCGCCGGCGAGCGCGGCCACGTCCTTGATCACGGCGTCGGCCCGAACGCCGCGATCGCGCAGGTCGTCGGTGACGACGACGAGCAGGCTGTTCTTCCCGTCCTCGAACGACGCCGCCAGCGCCGCCACTCCACTGCCGAGCTTCTCGCGCACGACGTCGCCGAGCGCCTGCAGCGCCTTGACGTCCGGCGCCGCCACCTGCGCGGCAACGACGCGGCTCGCGTTCACCGCCACCGCGCCCGAGAGCAGCGCCTGGATCTGCTGGTCGCCGCCACCGGCCGCACCCCCGCGCATCGCCTCGTCGAGCCGCTTCTCGAGCGCCCGCCGCTCCTCCACCAGCGCCTGCACCTTCTTCACCGCGCCGTCGAGTGGCGCGCGCACGGCGTCGGCCACCCGGGCGAGCGCCCGCTCGCGCTCACGCAGCAGCTCGTAGGCGCCGCGCGCGGTCGCCGCCTCGATGCGCCGCACGCCCGCCGCGACGCCCGACTCGCCGACGATCTTGAAGAGGCCGATCTCGCTCGTGTTGCGGACGTGCGTGCCGCCGCACAGCTCCGTCGAGAAGCCGGGCACCGACACCACCCGCACGACGTCGCCGTACTTCTCGCCGAAGAGCGCCATCGCGCCCGACGCCACCGCGTCGGCGTAGGCCATCTGCGTCGTCGTCACCGGTGCGCCGCGCCACACCTCGCGGTTCACCAGCGCCTCGATCTGGTCGAGCTGCTCGGGCTTCACGGGGCCGTGGTGCGTGAAGTCGAAGCGCAGGCGGTCCGGCGCCACGAGCGAGCCGGCCTGGTGCACGTGCTCGCCCAGCACCTCGCGCAGCGCGGCGTGCAGCAGGTGCGTCGCCGTGTGGTTCCGCTCCGTGTCGCGCCGCCGGTCGCTCGGCACCCGCGCCACCGCGCGCCCGAGCTTCACCTCCCCCGACGCCTTCCCCACCGCCGCCGTGCGCCCGTCGATCTTGCGTACGTCGTCCACGTCCACGCGCCACCCCTCGCCGACGATCTCCCCGCGGTCCGACACCTGCCCGCCGGCCGCGGCGTAGAATGGCGTCTCGCGGAGCAGCACGGCCACGCGCCCACCGTCGAGGCGCCGGATTGCTGCGACCTGCGACTCGATCTCCACCGTGTCGTAGCCCACGAAGGTCGTGTCCACCTCGCCGCCGCCGCCGGCCCGCTCGAACGCGTCGAGCGTCCCGAGCTCCCCCGCCGAGACGCCGAGGTTCGCCGCCTTGCGGTCCTCCTTCGACCGCGCGCGCTGGCTCGCGAGCGCGCGCTCGAAGCCGTCGATGTCCACCGTGTAGCCCCGCTCCCGCGCCATCAGCTCCGTGAGATCGATCGGGAAGCCGTACGTGTCGTACAGCCGGAAGGCGTCCTCGCCGCTGATCGTGCCGCGCAGCGCGAGGGAGCCCTGCGTCGTCTCCGGCGGCGCGAGCTGCTCGAAGCGCGACAGCCCGCCCTCGATGGTGGCGAGGAAGCGCTCCTCCTCCGCCCGCGTCGTCTCGAGGATGTGCCGCCGCCGCGCGACCAGCGCGGGGTAGACGTCGCCCATCGTGCCGATCACCGTGTCGACCACGGCGTGCAGCGTCGGCTCGGTGCGCCCAAGTAGCCAGGCGTGGCGCACCGCGCGGCGAAGGATGCGCCGCAGCACGTAGCCGCGCCCCTCGTTCGAGGGGAAGACGCCGTCGGCGAGCAGGAAGGCGACCGAGCGGGCGTGATCGGCGAGCACCCGGAACGACGCCGGGTCCACCGGGTTGGGCAGCTCGCGCGCCGGACGTCCCTTCGGCGCCGCGCGCACCCCCGTCCGCGGCTCCAGGCTCTCCCGCCCCCAGTAGGGGATCCCCACCTCACGCTCGACGGTCTCGATGAGGGGCCGGAAGAGCTCCGTGTGGTAGTTGTTCGTCACCCCTTCCAGCACGGCGGCGATCCGCTCGAGCCCCGCCCCCGTGTCCACCGACGGCTTCGGCAGCGGCCTGAGCTCCCCGTCCGACTGCCGGTCGTACTGCATGAACACGAGATTCCAGATCTCCAGGAAGCGCCCCGCCTCGGCGCCCTCCACGAACGCGTCGAGCGAGAACTCCTCGCGGTCGAGATCCGTCCACTCCCCCGCCGCGCCGGCCGGGAACGCCCAGTCCTTCGCGACGCGCGCCAGGTCGACGTAGATCTCCGTGCACGGCCCGCACGGTCCGGTGTCGGCCATCTGCCAGAAGTTGTCCTTCTCTCCGAGACCGTAGATGCGCGACTCCGGCAGACCGGAAATCTCCTTCCAGATCTGTCGCGCCTCGTCGTCGGTCCGGAAGACGGTCACGCGCAGATGCCGCGGGTCGATCCGGAGCTCCCCGGTCACGAACTCCCACGCGAAGCGGATCGCGTCGCGCTTGAAGTAGTCGCCGAACGAGAAGTTGCCCAGCATCTCGAAGAAGGTGTGGTGCCGGGCGGTGTGCCCCACCTGCTCGAGGTCGTTGTGCTTCCCCCCGGCCCGCACGCACTTCTGCGACGTCGTCGCTCGCCGCCATCCGTCGGGCGGCTCCTCGATGCCGAGAAAGACCTTCTTGAACTGGACCATCCCCGCGTTCGTGAACAGCAGGGTCGGGTCATCCGCCGGGACGAGCGAGGAGCTCGGACGGATGACGTGGCCCTGACGCTCGAAGTAGCGCAGGAAGCGGGAGCGAATCTCGGAGGCGTGCATAGAGCCGCAATATACCGGCGGCGGAGAAGCTGCCTCAAGGCGCCAGCCTCGCCGAGTCGCTCCGGCGGGGCCCGGCGCCGCGCGATCGGGCGCCGGGCGCGGGACGATGGATCGCCGCGCGGGTGGCCTCCGCAGGCGACCGGCGCCCGCCCGGCGCTAGAAACCGAGGGTGATCTGCTCGCCCCCCTCGCCGGCCATGGACCCGCGCCCGTGGTGGCCGCCTGGACTCGGCTCGCCCCCCGGCAGGACGTCATCTAGAACGTCATCCGGCGGCCCGACGTCGACGCCGACGCCCCCGTCCGGCACCGCCGACTCACTGACGTCGGCCGCCGGCCCGGGGACCCGCAGAGCGCTCGGCCGGGCCCGCGCCGTGGCCACGAGGTCGTCGAGGTCGCGCCGCGTCACGTCGATCCGGCGCGCCAGCTCGCTCCGAATGCGCTCGCTCGGCGATCCCGCGAGCGTCGCCCAGACGACCGACGCCTTGAGCCGCTGCTCCCGCGACCACTCGGCGAGGGTCTCGGGCCAGAGCGCGAGCCCGACGACGGCCGACGCCGGCATGGAGGCCACGTCCCGCTCGACCACCCGGACGGCGCGCCGCTCGATGGGGTTCGTCCCGTCACGGTGCAGGGGGTACGGCGGCGCCGCCCAATCGATGGGTGGCTCCCCGGAGCCGGCGTCGGGAGGCGGATCGCCGAGCCGAGGCGGCTCACGCTTGGCGAACGGCAGCGGCCGCCGCGCGTCGATGAGGTGCGCGAGCACCGCCGTGGGTACCTCGAGTCGCTCCGCCAACCGCTCCCGCACCCGCTGATAGGGCTTCCGCCGCGCGAGCATGTTGTACACGAGCGACTCGTGGGTCCCCTCGCCACGCGCCCAGGCAGCGATCTCGTCGGGCCAGATGGCGAGCTGAACGACCAGCGACGCGGGCATCGCGGCGACCTCGCGGCGGACGCGGGCGAGGGCCCGCCGCTCGACCGGATTCCCGCCGTCCCGTTCGCGTACTACGGTCGAGCTCGCCGAACCGACCACCGCGTCGAGCCGGGCGAGCGACTCGCTTCTCAGCACTGGGCACCTCCGCCGGCACGTCAGGTCGAGGCGCAAAGGGCAGGCCAGGCCAAGAGATACGGGGAGCATCTCACCCGACTTCTGACTCGCGACTCCCGACGAGCGTCTGCCGGGTCTGGCGTATCTCGGGGGTGGGCGCGACGGGCTCGACGACGTAACAGGGAATGTTTCCCGTACACGGGAAACATTCCCTGCTCCTTTCCCCCGCTCTCTACCGCCCACCGCGAGCTCTCGACCGCTCACGCCGACGGACACGCGGCGAAGCCCTAGGCGCGGCCGTTTCGCGCCGAAACGGCCGCGAGCTAGTCCTCCCCTCCCTCGTCGATCAGCTCCTCGGCCTCGCTAGCCCCGAGCACGACCGCCATCGCCCGACGGATCACCTCCCCGTCGTACCCGCGACGAGCGAGAAACGCGTACAGCCGCCGACGCCGCACCGCCGGATCGAGCCCGCCGAGCGAGCGCGCCTTTTTCCGCGCCACCCGCTCCACGACCGCCCCCTCGTCCACCCCCTCATCGCTCAACACCTCGCCGATGGCCTCGTCGGCCACCCCACGCTCCACCCCACGCTTGAACAGCTCCTGCTGCAGCCGCCGCTTCGACGCCCCCTGCCCCAACACCCGCGACCGCGCGAACTGCCGCGCGAACGCCCCGTCGTCCAACACCCCGCTGGCCGCGAGCCGCTCCACGGCCGCCTCGGCGTGCGCCTCGCTCTCCCCCTTCTGCACGAGCCGACGCCGCAGGTCACGCCGCGACCGCGGCTGGAACGCGAGCATGTTGAGCGCCCGATCGTACGCCCCGAGCGCCGCCTCCTCCTCCCGCAACGACTCCGCGAGCCCCTCCCCCACGACGACCCCGATCGCGAGCCGCAGCCGCTCGATGACGTCGAGCGACACGGTGGCGAATGCCTTCCCGTCCACCTGCACGACGTACCGGCCGGCGCGCTTGGCGCTCTCCAGGATCCCGCTGATCACCGCCATCCGTCATCCCCCCTCGACAACCCTGCCCTCATAACGCAACGGGCCGGAGAGCGGCCCTCCGAACGTGCGGGGATTCCGGGCCCCACCCACTCAGAGAACTACCCCCCGACCCCTCGCGAGCCGCGGACACGCCCACCGGACGTGCCCTATCTGCTAGACCTGCCCTGCCCCCCGCCTGACGACTGCTACTCGTCGCCAGCCGAATCGGCCGACCCGGGCGCCGCAGCACCGATGCCGAGCAGCACCTTCACCTTCTCCTCGACCTCGGCCATCAGCGCCTGATTGTCCTTGAGATACATCTTGGCGTTCTCACGCCCCTGCCCGATCCGCTGCGGACCGTAGCTGTACCACGCACCGGACTTGTCGATGATCCCCGCCTCCGCGGCGATGTCGAGCACCAGGCTGGCATGGCTGATCCCCTCGGCGTACATGATGTCGAACTCCGCCTGCTTGAACGGCGGCGCCACCTTGTTCTTCACCACCTTCACCCGGACGTGCGAACCGATCACGTCCTCCTTCTCCTTCACGGGCCCGATCCGCCGGATGTCGAGCCGCACCGACGCGTAGAACTTCAGCGCCTTGCCCCCCGTCGTCGTCTCCGGGTTCCCGAACATCACGCCGATCTTCTCGCGAAGCTGGTTGATGAAGATCACCGTCGTCCGCGAGCGCGCGATCGAGCCGGTCAGCTTGCGCAGCGCCTGGCTCATGAGACGCGCCTGCAAGCCCACGTGGGAGTCGCCCATGTCGCCCTCGATCTCCGCCTTCGGCACCAGCGCGGCCACCGAGTCGATCACCACGACGTCCACCGCCCCCGAGCGCACCAGGATCTCGCAGATCTCGAGCGCCTGCTCACCGGTGTCGGGCTGCGAGATCAGCAGATTCTCCACGTCCACCCCGAGCTTCCGCGCGTACTCCGTGTCGAGCGCGTGCTCGGCGTCGATGTACGCCGCGACCCCGCCCGAGCGCTGCGCGTTCGCCACGACGTGCAGACAGAGCGTCGTCTTACCGCTCGACTCCGGTCCGTAGATCTCCGTGATCCGCCCGCGCGGAATCCCGCCGACGCCGATCGCGGCATCGAGGTTGATGGCGCCCGTCGGGATCGAGTCGACCTTCACCTTGGAGTCGGTCCCCATCTTCATGATGGAGCCCTTGCCGCAGCTCTTCTCGATCTGCGCGATGGCCAGGTTCAGCGCTTTCTTCTTGTCGTCGTTCACCGTAGAGACAGCCATTCATCCACCCGTTGTTGGTCGTTTGACACCTGGCCACGCCGGCTGAATCTACCGCCTCACCCAGCCGCTCCGAACCCGAATAAAATACGAAAATCGGGAGCCGAACGCAAGCGCGGGGAGGGGGTCAGAGACGCGGCTGGAAGGCGTCCTCGACGTGCCGGACGCGCACCGCCGCGCCCTGCATTATTACCCCGATCACGTCGAAGCGATACGCCGACCCGGCCCGCCCGAAACGGTCCATCCAGACCAGGGCCGAACGGGTCAGCTCGCGCTGCTTCCGCCATCCCACCGCCCCCACCGGCCCGCCGAAGCGCTCCGTTCGCCGAGTCTTCACCTCGACGAACGCCACCAGCCCCTCCCGCTCCGCGATCAGGTCGATGTCGCGGTGCCCGCTCCGGAAGCGCCAGGCGACGATCTCCCACCCGCGGCGCTTCAACCACCGCGCCGCCACCCGCTCCCCCGTCTCCCCCAACAGCTGCGTGGCCGTGGACATGGGGCGCAACCTACCCCGAGGCTGCCACGGTGCGTCACCAAGACGTTGCCCAGCGAACCAGATTCGCCCGACGCCGTGCCCCCGTCGCCGCCCCCCGCCTCACGCCCTGAAACGCCGAGGAGGCGCGCCCGCGTCGGGCCGCGCCTCCTCCTTAGTCCCGCTTCACCCCCCCGCCTTCAGCGCCTCGACTCGAGCACCGTCTCGACCTTCGTCGCCGTCGCCGAGGGGCCCAGCTCGGCGGAGATCCGCACCACCTCCCGCCCGTCGCGGGTCACCCACGCCCGCTGCTCGCTCCCCTGCGCCCGGATGCTCAGCAGGAAGCTGGGGAAGGTGCCGGCGGGCACCGTCACGTTCTCCTCGCCCGCCACCGCGACCGACACGGGCACCGCCACCGCGCCGTTCGCGCCGATGGCGCCCATCGTCAGCTCCCCCGTCCACCCCGGTGCCAGGGGAAGCAGGCGCAGATACATCTCGAGCATCGTCCCCGTGACCATCGCGCCCCTCGGGTAGGGCGCGGCGATCGGTCCGCTCCCCTCCGGCAGCGTCATCGTGCCGCGCACGCTATCCCGCCCGAAGTCGAGCGCCGCGCTCACCTGACCCGCGTGGAGCCGGTGGCGGAGGGGCGCGGCGTCCGAACGCCTCAGGTAGAGCGAGTCCGCGACCTTGGCCATCCCCGCGTCCTGCCGGTCCACGATCAGCCAGGCCGCCGCCCCGTCGAGCGTCGCGGGGCTGACCGTGAGCACTCGCTTCAACGTTCGCGTCTGGCCACCGCTCGTCGCCGTCGTGCGGTAGCGCCACTCGCCCCCCTTGAGCCGCGAGGCGTCGACCCTGATCGGCGCGGGTGTCGTCTGGGCCGCGGCCGGAGCGGCAAGCGTTGCGAGACAGGCGGCGACGTGAGCGCATCGCAGCATCGTGGCTCCCGTCATGTCGCGGCCGGCGTTCCGTCGCCCGTCGAGCTCCGCCGCCCGGAGTCGCCGTACGCCGAGTCGCTGTATGCCGGGAGGCCGACGGGCGTGTCGTGCACTCTGATGTGCGGCGAGTCGTAGCGCCCGCGGAGCGCGTTGCTGCGGATCCGGAACAGGTCCACCGCCATCGCCAGCCCGTCCACCACCACGTTCACCTTCGAGCCCGCGCGGTGCGTCCAGTTCACCGGCACCTCCGCCACCGCGTACCCCCAGCGGTTGGCCATCATCAGCAGCTCGACGTCGAAGCTGAAGCGGTTCATTCGCAGGCGCGAGAAGAGCTGGTGCCCCGCCTCGGCGCTGAACAGCTTGAAGCCGCACTGCGTGTCGGTGACGTTGTCGACCGTCAGCCGCCGTACGAGGAGCTGGAACAGCTTGCCCGCGAGTCGCCGCGTGAGCTTCGCTTCCACTCGTACGTCCGTGGCGTCGAGCGCGCGCGACCCCACCGCCACGGCCGCTCCCTCCCCCAGTGCGCGCTCGAGCCGGTGGATCTCCTCGATCGGTGTCGAGCCGTCGGCGTCGGCGAAGAGGATGAAATCCCCCGTCGCGTTCACGACGCCCGTGCGCACCGCGTACCCCTTGCCGCGGTTCTGGGGCAGGCGGATGAGCCGGACCGTCGGCTCCCCCGCGCCGATGCGGCGCGTCTCGTCGCTCGTCCCGTCCGTGCTCCCGTCGTCGACGACGATGACCTCCGCCTGCCGCCCCTCCCGGCGCACGAACTCCAGCACGGAGCGCAGCGTCGGCGGCAGGCGCTCGGCCTCGTTATAGGCCGGGATGACGATCGACAGCGAGGGGTGCTGGCTCATGGCGGCCCGTGCGCGCGGATTCGGCTGGCGTGGCGTAGTCTCGACCTTCCGGCGGTGCGCGGAACGCCCCAACCTACCACCCGTTTCCGGGGGGCGCGAGAGCCGCCCCCTGCCCGTGCCCGCTCAGCCCCGCGGGCCGCAGACCCGGTCGAGCTCCTCCACGCCGATCAGGACATCGCGCGGCTTCGAGCCGTCCGGCGGGCCGAGGATCCCCGCCAGGTGCAGCTGGTCGATGATGCGCGCCGCGCGGCCGTAGCCCACCTTGAGCCGCCGCTGCAGGAGCGACGTCGACCCCTGCTGATGGTGGATGACCACCTCCGCCGCCTCGCGGAACAGCTTGTCGCGCTCCGCGCCGTCCCCCGCGTCGTCGCCGTCGCCCGACGCCGCCGCCTGCTCCTCCCGCTCCCGGTCGCGCACCTTCTGCAGGATGTCGTCCTCCGACCCATCCGCCGCCTCCAGCGCGAGCCCCTGCTCCAGCCAGCGCGCCTTCTTGGCCTCCACGGCGCGCTCGTACCAGCTCATGAGCCGCTCCGTCTCCTCGCTCGACAGGTAGGCGCCCTGCAGCCGCGACGCCTCCGACTTGCCCGGTGGGATGAACAGCATGTCGCCGTTCCCCAGCAGCATCTCCGCGCCCGCGCCGTCGATGATCGTGCGGCTGTCCACCTGCGAGGCGACGCGGAAGGCGATCCGGCTCGGGAAGTTCGCCTTGATCAGCCCCGTGATCACGTTCACGCTCGGCCGCTGCGTCGCGAGGATCAGGTGGATCCCGATCGCGCGCGCCTTCTGCGCGAGCATCGCGATCGGCGTCTCCACTTCCCCCTGCACCGTCATCATCAGGTCCGCCATCTCGTCGATGACCACCACGATGTAGGGGAGGATCCCCCCCTTGTACGTCCGGTCCTCGAACGCGACGTCCGGGCGGCGCGGGGTGAGCAGCTTCGCCGGCGGCTCGCCGTCGCTCCCCTCGCTCCACTCCTCCAGCTTGTGGACGCGCTGGTTGAAGTCCTGGACGTTCCGGCAGCCGTTGGCGGCCAGGAGCTCGTAGCGCTCCTGCATCTCCATCACCGCCCACTTCAGCACCGCCGCCGCGTCGCGGTTGTCGGTGATGACCTTGTGGCGCAGGTGCGGGAGCGTGTTGTACACCGACAGCTCCACCATCTTCGGATCGACCATCAGGAAGCGCAGCGTCTTCGGCGTGTGCCGGTAGATCAGGCTCGTGATGATCGTGTTGACGCACACCGACTTCCCCGACCCCGTCGCGCCTGCGATGAGCAGGTGCGGCATCTTCGCCAGGTCGGCGACCACCGGCTTCCCCTCCAGGTCCTTGCCGAGCGCGATCGGCAGCGCGGCGCGCGCCTGCTGGTAGTCGCGCGACTCGATGATCTCGCGGAACGCGACCATCTCCGGCGTCGGGTTCGGGACCTCGACCCCCACGGCCCCCTTCCCCGGGATCGGCGCGACGATGCGGATGCTCGGCGCCCGCATCGCGAGCGCCAGGTCGTTGGAGAGGTTGGCGATCTGCCGCACCTTCACGCCCGGCGCCGGCTCGACCTCGAACTGCGTGACCGTCGGCCCCGTCGTGCGCCCCACGAGCTCGCCGTCCACCTTGAACGTGCGCAGCGCGTCCATGAGCTTCGCCCCGGCGGCGTCCAGCTCGCGGCGCCCCAGCTCGTGGTTCCGCGCCGGCGGCGGGGCGAGCAGCGTGGGGGAGGGCAGCTCGTCGTCCGCCACGCCGCCGGCGGGGAGCTCCGACGCGGCGATCTCCGCGGCGATCTTCTCGGCGTGGGCGGCCGCGACCTCCCCCTTGGACTTGCGGCGCTTTCCGTTTCGCTCCCCACGCGTCTCCTCCTCCGGGTCCGCGGCGAGGGGCTCCTCCACCGGAGCGTCGATCAGCCGCGGATCGATCCCCGGCATCTCCTCCGGGGGCGGCTCGAGCAGCGCCGCGACCGAGGACGCCGGCGTGAGCTCGCGCTCGCGCGCCGCCCGCCGCCGCCTCGCGGGGGGGGTCGGCTCGCCTTCCACCACGCCCCCCGCGATCAGCGCGCCCGCCGGCATGGGAGCCGCGGGGGCACGGCCGATCAGGGCGCGGATCGGGTTCCAGGAGAGCGTCGCCGCCGTCAGCGCGCTCACCCCCAGGGCGACGAGGACCCAGGCGCCGGCGGAGCCGAACGCCTTGACCATGTAGAAGGCGGTGAACGCCCCCCAGAGCCCCGAGCGCACGTCGTTCTCCGCGCCAACATGGAGCGCGAGCGCGAGGACGATCGGCAGCAGCGCCACCACTCCCGCGAGGAAGACGAGCCACGAGCGGTCGGTCCGCGGCTCGAGGCGGCCGAACAGGCGCAGCGCGTGGACCATCGGGAGGAGGCACGCCAGCGCCGCGGCGGGGATCCCGACCGACCCGACGAGCAGGCAGCGCAGCGCCCCGCCGACGGGCCCGAAGACGCCGCCCGCGACGCAGGCCCCGCCGCGCGGCGGGTGGTGGAGCAGCAGGGCTCCCGCCATGAAGACGGCGAGAAGCGACAGCGCGATGCCGACGAGCTCGCGCTTCAGGTGGGAACTGCCCACGGGGATTTACCGCTCCCGCTCTGGTCCGAGCTTGGTGATCTGCCGGTCGGCGTAGATGGGAACCACGGAGTACGAGTCGACCGCCGCGCACATCTTCAGGTCGTCCGCGTAGCCCGCCTCGGCCAGCGCCCGCCCGTGCTCCGACTCCTCGAACACCCGCGCGATGTCGTTCTCGTAGCGGGCGTCGATCAGCCTGCAGGCGCGGGCGGCGTCGTTCACGTCCACCCCGTCGATCGTCTTCGTGACGTGCGCGACGTACCGCCCCGCGCACGCCGCGTCCTCGAACGAGAACTGCCGCTCGCGTCCCGCGCAGACGATCGCGAGGTCCGTCCCGCCGCGCGCCGCCGCGCGGAGCATGGCCAGGACGGCCGAGAAGTTGACGTACGAGGCCACCACCACGTCACGCGCCCCCTGCACCGCCACCAGGGAGACGGTGCCGTTGGTCGTCGTGATGAGGACCGTCTTCCCCTCCACCGCGGCGCGGGTGAACTCGCGCGGCGAGTTGCCGAGGTCGAAGCCCGGGATCGCGTGCATCTTCCGCTCGCCGGCGAGCCGGACGTCGGAGCGGACGAACGACTTCGACCGCAGCACCGCCTCCTCCGAGCTCTCGAACGGGACCACCGCGCGCGCGCCGTTGGCGAGCGCCACCGCGATCGTCGTCGAGGCGCGCAGCACGTCGATGACCGCCACCACGCGGCCCGCCACGTTGGCGGACGCGAGCTGCTGGTGGCCGAACAGAACGTCCAGGCGCACTTACGTCGTCTCCCTGGCCGGCACCGGCTCCTTCATCAGCTCCGGCTCGCGCTCGAGGAACTTCGTGTCGACGTCGCCGGCCTGGAACTTCTTGTTCATCATCACGCGGGCAAGGAATGGGCTCGTGGTGGTGACCCCCTCGATGATGAAGCTCTCGAGGGCCATGTGCATGCGCGTCAGCGCCTCGGCGCGATCGCGTCCCTGGCAGATGAGCTTGGCGAGGAGCGAGTCGTAGTACGGCGGCACGGTGTAGCCGGCGTACACGTGGGTGTCGAGCCGCACGCCGGGCCCGCCCGGCGGATGGAAGACGTCGACGCGGCCCGGCGAGGGCTGGAAGTTGCGCGCCGGGTCCTCGGCGTTGATCCGGCACTCGATGACGTGGCCGCGCAGCGGCGGCAGCTCCATCACCGAGAGGGGCGCGCCGGCGGCGACCCGGATCTGCTCCTTCACGAGGTCCACGCCGGTGAGCATCTCCGTCACCGGGTGCTCCACCTGGATGCGGGTGTTCATCTCCATGAAGAAGAACGACCCGTCCTCGTCGAGCAGCATCTCGATCGTCCCGGCGCCCACGTAGTCGATCGACTTCGCGCCGCGCACGGCGGCGTCGCCCATCCGCGCCCGCAGCTCAGGTCCGACGGCGGGCGACGGCGCCTCCTCGATCAGCTTCTGGTGGCGCCGCTGCACCGAGCAGTCGCGCTCGCCCAGGTGAATGACATAACCATAGGAATCGGCAAGGATCTGGATCTCGATATGGCGGGGATCGGCGAGGTATTTCTCGACATAAAGTTGCGGGTTCTTGAATACCGACTCGGCCTCGCGGCGCGCACTCTCGAAGGCGTTATCCGCATCGGCAGGCGTAGACACGACCCGCAGTCCGCGTCCGCCACCACCGCCGACCGCTTTAATCGCGACCGGATAGCCAT
>JBJMNL010000168.1:0-16820 GCA_045804285.1 Gemmatimonadaceae bacterium | reverse complement strand
CTTCGGCCCCGTCCTCGTCAGCATGACCTTCCGCACGCCCTCCGAGGCGGTGCAGCTCGCGAACAACACCCCCTACGGCCTCGCGGCCAGCGTCTGGAGCGAGAACATCAACCTCGCCCTCGACGTCGCGCCGAAGCTCGAGTGCGGCGTCGTCTGGATCAACTCCACCAACCTCTTCGACGCCGCCGCCGGCTTCGGCGGCTACCGCGAGAGCGGGTTCGGGCGAGAGGGGGGGAGGGAAGGGATGTGGGAGTACGTGAGGCCGGTGAAGCGTGGGAAGGCGGACGGCGGAATGAGGAATGAGGGCCGGGAGGCTGCCGGCGCCGCCGATGCTCGCTCGAACAGGTCGGAGCGTCCCGGCCCTCATTCCTCATCCCTCCTTCCGCCCCTCGACAGAACGCCCAAGCTGTACATCGGCGGCAAGCAAGCCCGCCCCGACTCCGGATACTCGCGCCGCATTCGCGCCGCCGACGGGCGCGTGCTCGGCGAGGTGGGGGAGGGGAACCGGAAGGACGTCCGCAACGCGGTCGAGGCGGCGCACGCGACGTCGGGGTGGGCGAGGAGCACGGGGCACAACCGCGCGCAGATCCTCTACTACGTGGCCGAGAACCTCACCGCGCGCGCCGCCGAGTTCGCCGAGCGCGTCGCGGCGCTCACCGGCGGCGGGCTCGAGTCGGGGCGCGCCGAGGTCGAGGCGGCGGTCTCGCGCCTCTTCACCTACGCCGCGTGGGCCGACAAGTACGACGGCGACGTCCACAACGTGCCGATCCGCGGCGTCGCGCTCGCCATGCACGAGCCGATCGGCGTCGTCGGCGTCGCGGCGCCCGAGGAGCACCCCCTGCTCGGCTTCGTCTCCGTCGTCGCGCCCGCCGTGGCCATGGGGAACAGCGTCGTCGCCGTCCCGTCCGAGGCGCACCCGCTCGCCGCCACCGACTTCTACGGCGTGCTCGACACCTCCGACCTGCCGGCCGGCGTGATCAACATCGTCACCGGGGCCAAGGACGCGCTGGCCAAGGTGCTCGCCGAGCACGACGACGTCGACGCCGTCTGGTATTTCGGCGCCGCGGCGGGTGCCGCCGCGGTGGAGCGCGCGTCGGCCTCGAACATGAAGCGGACCTGGACGGAGGCGCACCCGCGCGACTGGCTCGACCCGCGCGTCGGCGAGGGTCGCGAGTTCCTGCGCCAGGCGACCCAGGTCAAGAACGTCTGGATCCCCTACGGCGAGTAGACGGCCGTCGCGGCGGAGGATCGCCATGCAGCAGAGATTGTTGGAGCTCGTCCAGAACCTGGAGGCCACGCGCGCGGCGCTCCTCGCGGCGGTGGAAGAGGTGCCGGACGACCGGCGCGACGTCGCGCCGCGCGCCGACGCCTGGTCGGCGGGCGAGATCCTCGACCACCTCTCGCTCATCGAGTCGGGCGTCGCGCGCCTCGTGGCCACGCGCGTCGCCCGGGCGCGCGAGGAGGACGTCGGGCCGGAGCGCGACACGTCGCCCGGGCCGCGCGACCTCGAGGGCGGCGGCGTGACGACGCGCGATCCTCCGCTCAGGGCCGCCGGCCCGATCTGGCCGCGGCCCGGCACGACCACCGACGTCGCGCTCGGGGAGCTCACGCAGTCGCGCGCCGCGCTCCTCGCCGCGATCGCCGACGCCGGCGACCTCGACCTGTCGCGGATCAGGGCCAGGCACGTGATACTCGGCGAGCTCGACCTCTACCAGTGGCTCCTCTTCGTCGCGCAGCACGAGGCGCGGCACACGGAGCAGCTCCGCGAGCTCGCCGGCGCGCCGGCGAGCGGCGGCGGCGCGCCGCCCAGCACCGGCTAGTGCTCCGGCGGCGCGTCCGAGAGGTGCTCGTGCACGATCACCCACCGCCCGCCGCGCAGCTCGAACACCGCCGTCCACGCCCCGCCGATGACATGCGGCGCACCCATCGGGGTGCGGTGGGGAATGCGATACGTCGCCGTCATCACCGCCGCGTTCGGCGCCAGCACGTCCACGCGCATCGACTGCCACACCCAGCGCGGCTCGCGCATGTTGCGCCCGACGTTGTCCCAGAAGGCACGGATCCCCGCCTCGAGCGAGTCGCGCGACGTCGTCACGCGCCCACCCGCCGCCGACACGACGCTCCCGGTCGTCGGGTAGAGCGACATCATCCGGCCGACCACGTCCGGCTTCGTCAGGTCGGTCGCCTCAGCCACCCGCCGCGCGATCGAATCGGCGATCGCCGCGCGCGCGGCGCGCGGCACCGCGCGCCCGCCCGCCTCGCGGCAGGCCGTGGCGGGCGCCGCGGCGAGAAGGAGGGCGAGCGCGAGCGCCCGGCGGCGCATACGGTCGTTCCACGCCCCCAGTACTCCGTGGGGGCCGAGCGGTGAGGTAAGAGTCATCGCGAGTCGGCGAGGTCGGCCGTGCAGGAGGGCAATCGGCGCGCCCGGCGCTGAGCGCGCCGTACCGGGCACGAACGCCGGACGCGACGCGTTCTGTAGTCGCGTGCGGACACACGGCTGTCACTCACATGGGACGAACGCCCGCGTCGAGGGCCCGTTCCCCGGGGCGATGTGTGGCGCGCGCCATGCCGTTGGCGGTGACGTGCGCGGCCGCCGCGCCGCGGCGGCGAGGCCACCGGCCTCGGGCGCTAACGATGGACGTCCCACGGGGACCGGAGGAGCGATGCACGCACGCGCAGCACGCACGACGAACGGGCGGCGCCTCGCGGCCGCCGTCGTACTGCCGGCGGCGGCCCTCGCGCTCGCCTGCGGAGAGGGGAGGAAGCCGGCCCGGGCAGACGCGCTCAACGACGACCTGCGCCACGACCTCGAGCTGGCCTCGTCCGCGGGCATCGAGCTCGCCGGCGCCCCCAGGAACGGGTCGCTGCAGGTCGTCTCCGCCATCGAGCAGACGGAGGGGAGCGTGCCGGTCAAGGCGACGCGCACGGCGACGCCGCACGCCTCGGGCAGGCGCCGCCACGCACCCAAGCCGAAGGCGATCGAGCCGGCGCCCGCGCCCGAGCCGGAGGTGCAGGAGGGGGTGACCACCGTGGCGGAGTCGGGGCAGGCGCCCGAGGAGCCGAAGCCGGCGGTCACCGAGCCCGCCCCGGAGCCGGCCACCGCTCCGGCGCCCGTCGTCATCGACGGCGGTAGCGGCGAGGACCGGCGGCACGGCGGCGGCGGCATCGGGACGGCGATCGGCACCGTGATCGGCGTCGTCATCCGCGGCGCCGTCGTCGGCGGCGTGGATCCCTGCGACGAGCGCGTCGAGCGCGGCCGGCGGCGCGGCGGCATCTCCGAGATGCCGATGCCGCTTCCCCTTCCACTGCCGGGCAACGGCGGCGATTTTCCACGGCGCGTCGGAACGTTCCCGCGCTACTAGCGACGGTCGACGATCCGGCACCATCCACGACGAGGCGGGGCGCTCGCGCGAGCGCCCCGCCTCGTTGTCTGCCGGGGTCGAGAACCGACGGGTCGTGCGCGCGCTGCCGCTCGTGGTCGGCCGCGCCGCGCTCGTCCGCCCCGCTCAGTTCTTGTGGCGGAAGGTGATGCGGCCGCGGGTGAGGTCGTACGGCGAGACCTCGATCGTCACCCGGTCCCCCTGCAGGACGCGGATGCGGAAGCGGCGCATGTTGCCCGCGAGCGTGGTGAGGACGTCGTGCCCGTTCGGCAGCGCGACGCGGAACGTGGCGTTCGGAAGTACTTCGACGACGGTACCTTCGAGCTGCACGGACTCTTGCTTCGCCATATTGGTGTGGGTTCCTCGAATTCCCCGGTTCGAGCGCTGGTGGAAAGGGGCGCGGCGCGCGACCGCGTGACGAGCGTCTCGGCCCGCCGTGGGCCGAGATACACTGCGCCGGAGGATAAACTAATGCAAGCTCGCGCCATGCGCCGCACCGCGCTCGCCCGCGCGCCGCGCGCCGCCGCACCCGACGGGGCGCCCGGATGGCGGTGGTCCCGGGCGGCATGCACCCTGCCCCTCGCCCCCCGGAAGGCGAGCGGGCGGCAACGAGACCGGGAGGGCGGCGTGAGGGGAACCGAGAGGTGACCGACGTCCGCGGAACGGCCGGCGCGAGGACGGTCGACGCGCCCAGGGCCGACACGCTCACGGCCGACGTCGTGGTGATCGGCGCAGGCGCGGCGGGGCTCGCCGCGGCGGGGGCGCTCGCGGCCGCGGGGCTGCGCGTCATCCTGCTCGAGGCGCGCGAGCGCATCGGCGGACGCGTCCACACGCTGCGCGACCCGGCCTCGCCGGTGGCGATCGAGCTCGGCGCGGAGTTCGTCCACGGACGCCCCCCCGTCACCTGGGAGCTCCTCGACGCGATGGCCCAGCCGATCGTCGAGATGCAGGGGGATCACCTTCTCGCCGACGGCACGGCGCTCTACTCGCCGCCGGAGGACGTCGAGCGCGAGTACGGGTCGGTCTTCGCGAAGCTCGACCCGAAGCGCACCCCCGACCGCTCCTTCGCCGAGGCCGTGGCCGACTGCTGCGGGAGCGAGGAGTGGAGCGAGCGGCGCGCGATGGCCTTCCAGTTCGTGGAGGGCTTCCACGGCGCCCACCCCGAGCGCGTCAGCGAGCGCGCGCTCGCTCTCGGCACCAAGCGCGAGGCGGAGATCGGCGAGCGGCGCGGCTTCCGCCTGCCCGGCGGCTACGACGCCCTGATCGGCGCCCTCGCCGCGCGTGCGCCGGCGGCCCGGCTGGGCTGCGTCGTCACCCGCGTCGCGTGGAACGAGCGCGGCGTCGAGGTGGAGGCGGGCGCGCCCGGTGGCGCGGGCCTGCGCGTGCGCGCGCGCCGCGCCGTCGTGACGCTCCCACTCGGCGTCCTCAAGGCCGCGCCCGATGAGGAGGGCGCGGTGCGCTTCGAGCCGCCCCTCGAGTCCAGGCGCGCCGCGCTCGACCTCGTCGAGGTCGGCGCCGCAGCGCGCGTCGTCCTCCTCTTCCGCGATCGCGTGTGGGAGGACGCCGCTCTCGCGCGCCACGGCGCGGGCCACGACCTCTCGCGCCTCGCCTTTTTCTACGCGCGGACCGACGCCGCGTTTCCCGTGTGGTGGACGCAGTACCCGGTCGTCGCGCCGGTGATCACGGGGTGGGTCGGCGGTCCCGGCGCCGAGCGCCTCGCCGGCCTGCCTCCCGACGCGATGCTCGACGTCGCCGTCGCGACGCTCGCCAGGCTGCTCGGCGCCGAGCCGGCGGCGCTGCGCGAGCGCCTCGCCGGCGCCTGGTCGCACGACTGGCGCTCCGACCCGTTCGCGCGCGGCGCCTACGCCTACGTCGCCGTCGGTGGCCTGGACGCGCCGCGCGCGCTCGGCGCGCCGATCGCCGGTACGCTCTTCTTCGCCGGCGAGGCGACGGCCGGGCCGGGAGACATCGGCACCGTGCACGGGGCCATCGCCACCGGGCGCCGGGCGGCCGCCGAGCTGCTCGCGGCCACGCGGCGCGAGCCGGGTGCCAGGGCGGAAGCGGGCGCGGCGTGATCGTCGGTTAGAAAAACCCAACGCCACGGCGGCTGGAGCAACCGACCGCGGATGCAACTCCGTGGCGGGCTCGGTCGTCTTCTGCTGGACGCGAGGCGCCTCTGGTGCCTCGGGACACTTCGCGCTGCGCGGGCGCCGATCGGCGGCGCTGCTGGCGATCCCCGCGGCAGCCTCCCTTCCGCCGTCCCTGATCTCCCACCCGTGAGGACGTTCATGCTCCGTCGCTCCCTTGCAGCGCTTCTCGCCGCCGTCGCGCTCACCGCCTGCGGTGACGGCTCCACCGGTCCCCATGGGACGATCGAGGGCACGTACACGCTCACGACGGTCAACGGCAAGGCCCCGCCGTACATGTACTACCAGGACGACTTCGAGACCGACGAGCTGATGGCCGGTACCCTCACGATCCATTCGGGCAACACCTTCAGCGACGTCATCACGACCCGGTACACCGTGAGCGGCTCGGTGACGACGAGCTCGGTGACGTGCACCGGCACCTTCACGCGGACCGGGGACAGCATCACGTTCGAGGAGGCGACCACGAACGACTGCGGCGGGACCTTCGTCGGGACGTGGAACAGGGGGAACAGCATGACGGTCGCGCTCGACGCGACCGCTCAGGCGGTGTTCAAGAAGTAAGCGGCGCCCGCTCGTGCGAAGGGGCCGGCCAGTCCTCACCAGGACTGGCCGGCCCCTTCGTTTCGATCTCCTGCAAATCGATCCCCTGAAAACGCGTCGGGTGCATCGTCAGCCCCGACGATGCACCCGACACTACCCAGACCTAGCGGCAAGCGTCGCTGGTCTCCTAAGCCGTTGTAGCTTTAGAAGCTACGGCGACCCTTGCCCTTGCTAGTGATGGTAGACAATGGATCACCTCCTCGTTGCAGGGTTCGACATTGGGCGGACAGATCGCGCCTCGAATCGCTCTTGGCGCGACGAAAGCCAGTACCCGGGCGGCGAGCCGCGGTTCCACACGCCGCGAAACTCTTCGCGCGTCGGTGTGGGCCGGCGGCGCTCTGGCCGTCCGGGTACGCCTTCAAATACGTCGATGTGCACGATTGGTTCCATGGATTCCATGCGCGCCCACTAGCCGCGAAGGCCCGCGGAGGGGCGGTGCACGGGGCCCCCGCACGACCGCCCTTCGCCGCCCGCCGCTCGCGGTCGCTTGTACGCGGGGTGGCGGACCGACTAGCTTTCGGCTCGTGCGGGGCGAGCCCCGGGCGCGCCGATCGCGCGCCCCGGCCGCCCCGCCGACGTTTCGGCCGCGGTCCACCGCGCCCGGCGCTCCGCGAGCTCCCGCTCGCCGGAGCCCGGCCGTCGAGCTCGGCTCCCTCGTCTCGCAACACGGACCGCGTGGCGCGACCTCCCGCCCCCGGCGCCCCATCGGCGCGCCGGCGGCTCGCCTCACCCTACGCGAGACTCGATGCCCTTCACGCAATTCGACCTGCACCCCGACCTCCTGCGCGGCATCAAGGAGCTCGGCTACACCCGCCCCACCCCGATCCAGAGCGAGGCGATCCCGCCCGCGATGCGCGGCAAGGACGTCCTCGGCTGCGCGATGACGGGGAGCGGCAAGACCGTGGCCTTTCTCCTGCCGATCCTCAACCGCATCATCGGGAAGAAGCGCGGCGTCACGCGCGCCCTGATTCTCACCCCGACGCGCGAGCTGGCGGCGCAGATCGACGAGAGCTTCAACGCGCTCGCCGTGCACACGCCGCTCACCGGAGCCGCGGTGTTCGGCGGCGTCGGCATGGGGCCGCAGGAGCACGCCTTCCGCAGCGGGGTGGACGTCATCGTCGCCACGCCGGGCCGGCTGCTCGACCACTTCAAGCAGCCGTACGCGAAGCTCGACCACCTCGAGGTGCTCGTCCTCGACGAGGCCGACCGGATGCTCGACATGGGCTTCCTCCCCGACATCAAGCGCGTGCTGCGACACCTGCCGGCCAAGCGGCAGACGCTCTTCTTCTCGGCGACGATGCCGGCCCCGATCGCGGCGCTCACGCGTGAGATGCTGCACGACCCGGCGACGATCAACCTCGAGCGCAAGGCGGCGCCGGCGGTCGGCATCACGCAGGCCGTCTACCCGGTGAAGCAGGAGCTCAAGGCGCACCTCTTCCTCGAGCTCGTGAAGCGCGGCGACATCAAGGACACGATCGTCTTCACGCGCACGAAGCACCGCGCGAACCGACTCGCCGATTTCCTCACGCAACACGGGATCGCCAACGCGCGCATCCACGGCAACCGTTCGCAGGCGCAGCGCACCGAGGCGCTCGCCGGCTTCAAGAGCGGCCGCTTCCAGGTCCTGGTCGCCACGGACATCGTCGCCCGCGGGATCGACATCGAGGAGCTCAGCCACGTCGTCAACTTCGACGTCCCGCACGTCCCGGAGGACTACATCCACCGCGTCGGCCGCACCGCGCGCGCCGAGGCCACGGGGGACGCGTTCACCTTCGTCTCGCCGGAGGAGGAAGCGGAGCTGCGGGCGATCGAGCGCGCGGTCGGCAAGCCGCTGCCGCGTGTCACCGTGCCGGGCTTCGACTACGCGAAGCAGCCGACCGAGCGGTTCGAGGTCCCGATCGGCGAGCGGATCGCGGCGATCCGCGCCCGGAAGGCGGAGGAGCGCGCGCGCGCCAAGCAGAAGCTGGAGCGCAAGTCGCAGCGCGAGCGCGAGGACGCCGATCGCTCCGCGGGCCGCTCGGCGCGCTCGTCATCGTCGCCTTCCGCCGGGCGCGCGCGCGACGACGGCCGGCGTCCGGCTGTCGCGCCCTCGCCTAACGCCGCGGTGGCCGGCGCGCCGCTCGGCGGTGGGTCGGGACGGCGGCGGGGCCGCGGCGGCCGCGGGCGGGGCCCGGGCTCGGGATCGAGCTCCGGCTCGGGGCAGGGACGCCGCGGCGGTCCCTACGCGGACTGACCCGACCGTCGCCAGCCGCATGAGCGAACGGGGGAGAGCGCGGCCGCGCGGCCGCGCTCTCCCCCGTTCGCTCATGCGGCTGGCGACGGTCGGGTCAGTCCGCGTAGGGACCGCCGCGGCGTCCCTGCCCCGAGCCGGAGCTCGATCCCGAGCCCGGGCCCCGCCCGCGGCCGCCGCGGCCCCGCCGCCGTCCCGACCCACCGCCGAGCGGCGCGCCGGCCACCGCGGCGTTAGGCGAGGGCGCGACAGCCGGACGCCGGCCGTCGTCGCGCGCGCGCCCGGCGGAAGGCGACGATGACGAGCGCGCCGAGCGGCCCGCGGAGCGATCGGCGTCCTCGCGCTCGCGCTGCGACTTGCGCTCCAGCTTCTGCTTGGCGCGCGCGCGCTCCTCCGCCTTCCGGGCGCGGATCGCCGCGATCCGCTCGCCGATCGGGACCTCGAACCGCTCGGTCGGCTGCTTCGCGTAGTCGAAGCCCGGCACGGTGACACGCGGCAGCGGCTTGCCGACCGCGCGCTCGATCGCCCGCAGCTCCGCTTCCTCCTCCGGCGAGACGAAGGTGAACGCGTCCCCCGTGGCCTCGGCGCGCGCGGTGCGGCCGACGCGGTGGATGTAGTCCTCCGGGACGTGCGGGACGTCGAAGTTGACGACGTGGCTGAGCTCCTCGATGTCGATCCCGCGGGCGACGATGTCCGTGGCGACCAGGACCTGGAAGCGGCCGCTCTTGAAGCCGGCGAGCGCCTCGGTGCGCTGCGCCTGCGAACGGTTGCCGTGGATGCGCGCGTTGGCGATCCCGTGTTGCGTGAGGAAATCGGCGAGTCGGTTCGCGCGGTGCTTCGTGCGCGTGAAGACGATCGTGTCCTTGATGTCGCCGCGCTTCACGAGCTCGAGGAAGAGGTGCGCCTTGAGCTCCTGCTTCACCGGGTAGACGGCCTGCGTGATGCCGACCGCCGGCGCCGCCTTGCGCTCGAGGTTGATCGTCGCCGGGTCGTGCAGCATCTCACGCGTGAGCGCCGCGATCGGGGCCGGCATCGTCGCCGAGAAGAAGAGCGTCTGCCGCTTGGCCGGCAGGTGTCGCAGCACGCGCTTGATGTCGGGGAGGAAGCCCATGTCGAGCATCCGGTCGGCCTCGTCGAGGACGAGCACCTCGAGGTGGTCGAGCTTCGCGTACGGCTGCTTGAAGTGGTCGAGCAGCCGGCCCGGCGTGGCGACGATGACGTCCACCCCGCTGCGGAAGGCGTGCTCCTGCGGCCCCATGCCGACGCCGCCGAACACCGCGGCTCCGGTGAGCGGCGTGTGCACGGCGAGCGCGTTGAAGCTCTCGTCGATCTGCGCCGCCAGCTCGCGCGTCGGGGTGAGAATCAGGGCGCGCGTGACGCCGCGCTTCTTCCCGATGATGCGGTTGAGGATCGGCAGGAGAAAGGCCACGGTCTTGCCGCTCCCCGTCATCGCGCAGCCGAGGACGTCCTTGCCGCGCATCGCGGGCGGGATCGCCTCGCTCTGGATCGGGGTGGGGCGGGTGTAGCCGAGCTCCTTGATGCCGCGCAGGAGGTCGGGGTGCAGGTCGAATTGCGTGAAGGGCATCGAGTCTCGCGTAGGGTGAGGCGAGCCGCCGGCGCGCCGATGGGGCGCCGGGGGCGGGAGGTCGCGCCACGCGGTCCGTGTTGCGAGACGAGGGAGCCGAGCTCGACGGCCGGGCTCCGGCGAGCGGGAGCTCGCGGAGCGCCGGGCGCGGTGGACCGCGGCCGAAACGTCGGCGGGGCGGCCGGGGCGCGCGATCGGCGCGCCCGGGGCTCGCCCCGCACGAGCCGAAAGCTAGTCGGTCCGCCACCCCGCGTACAAGCGACCGCGAGCGGCGGGCGGCGAAGGGCGGTCGTGCGGGGGCCCCGTGCACCGCCCCTCCGCGGGCCTTCGCGGCTAGTGGGCGCGCATGGAATCCATGGAACCAATCGTGCACATCGACGTATTTGAAGGCGTACCCGGACGGCCAGAGCGCCGCCGGCCCACACCGACGCGCGAAGAGTTTCGCGGCGTGTGGAACCGCGGCTCGCCGCCCGGGTACTGGCTTTCGTCGCGCCAAGAGCGATTCGAGGCGCGATCTGTCCGCCCAATGTCGAACCCTGCAACGAGGAGGTGATCCATTGTCTACCATCACTAGCAAGGGCAAGGGTCGCCGTAGCTTCTAAAGCTACAACGGCTTAGGAGACCAGCGACGCTTGCCGCTAGGTCTGGGTAGTGTCGGGTGCATCGTCGGGGCTGACGATGCACCCGACGCGTTTTCAGGGGATCGATTTGCAGGAGATCGAAACGAAGGGGCCGGCCAGTCCTGGTGAGGACTGGCCGGCCCCTTCGCACGAGCGGGCGCCGCTTACTTCTTGAACACCGCCTGAGCGGTCGCGTCGAGCGCGACCGTCATGCTGTTCCCCCTGTTCCACGTCCCGACGAAGGTCCCGCCGCAGTCGTTCGTGGTCGCCTCCTCGAACGTGATGCTGTCCCCGGTCCGCGTGAAGGTGCCGGTGCACGTCACCGAGCTCGTCGTCACCGAGCCGCTCACGGTGTACCGGGTCGTGATGACGTCGCTGAAGGTGTTGCCCGAATGGATCGTGAGGGTACCGGCCATCAGCTCGTCGGTCTCGAAGTCGTCCTGGTAGTACATGTACGGCGGGGCCTTGCCGTTGACCGTCGTGAGCGTGTACGTGCCCTCGATCGTCCCATGGGGACCGGTGGAGCCGTCACCGCAGGCGGTGAGCGCGACGGCGGCGAGAAGCGCTGCAAGGGAGCGACGGAGCATGAACGTCCTCACGGGTGGGAGATCAGGGACGGCGGAAGGGAGGCTGCCGCGGGGATCGCCAGCAGCGCCGCCGATCGGCGCCCGCGCAGCGCGAAGTGTCCCGAGGCACCAGAGGCGCCTCGCGTCCAGCAGAAGACGACCGAGCCCGCCACGGAGTTGCATCCGCGGTCGGTTGCTCCAGCCGCCGTGGCGTTGGGTTTTTCTAACCGACGATCACGCCGCGCCCGCTTCCGCCCTGGCACCCGGCTCGCGCCGCGTGGCCGCGAGCAGCTCGGCGGCCGCCCGGCGCCCGGTGGCGATGGCCCCGTGCACGGTGCCGATGTCTCCCGGCCCGGCCGTCGCCTCGCCGGCGAAGAAGAGCGTACCGGCGATCGGCGCGCCGAGCGCGCGCGGCGCGTCCAGGCCACCGACGGCGACGTAGGCGTAGGCGCCGCGCGCGAACGGGTCGGAGCGCCAGTCGTGCGACCAGGCGCCGGCGAGGCGCTCGCGCAGCGCCGCCGGCTCGGCGCCGAGCAGCCTGGCGAGCGTCGCGACGGCGACGTCGAGCATCGCGTCGGGAGGCAGGCCGGCGAGGCGCTCGGCGCCGGGACCGCCGACCCACCCCGTGATCACCGGCGCGACGACCGGGTACTGCGTCCACCACACGGGAAACGCGGCGTCGGTCCGCGCGTAGAAAAAGGCGAGGCGCGAGAGGTCGTGGCCCGCGCCGTGGCGCGCGAGAGCGGCGTCCTCCCACACGCGATCGCGGAAGAGGAGGACGACGCGCGCTGCGGCGCCGACCTCGACGAGGTCGAGCGCGGCGCGCCTGGACTCGAGGGGCGGCTCGAAGCGCACCGCGCCCTCCTCATCGGGCGCGGCCTTGAGGACGCCGAGTGGGAGCGTCACGACGGCGCGGCGCGCGCGCACGCGCAGGCCCGCGCCACCGGGCGCGCCCGCCTCCACCTCGACGCCGCGCTCGTTCCACGCGACGCGGGTGACGACGCAGCCCAGCCGGGCCGCCGGCGCACGCGCGGCGAGGGCGCCGATCAGGGCGTCGTAGCCGCCGGGCAGGCGGAAGCCGCGCCGCTCGCCGATCTCCGCCTCGCGCTTGGTGCCGAGAGCGAGCGCGCGCTCGCTGACGCGCTCGGGGTGGGCGCCGTGGAAGCCCTCCACGAACTGGAAGGCCATCGCGCGCCGCTCGCTCCACTCCTCGCTCCCGCAGCAGTCGGCCACGGCCTCGGCGAAGGAGCGGTCGGGGGTGCGCTTCGGGTCGAGCTTCGCGAAGACCGACCCGTACTCGCGCTCGACGTCCTCCGGCGGCGAGTAGAGCGCCGTGCCGTCGGCGAGAAGGTGATCCCCCTGCATCTCGACGATCGGCTGGGCCATCGCGTCGAGGAGCTCCCAGGTGACGGGGGGGCGTCCGTGGACGAACTCCGCGCCGAGCTCGATCGCCACCGGCGAGGCCGGGTCGCGCAGCGTGTGGACGCGTCCGCCGATGCGCTCGCGCGCCTCGAGCAGGATGACGCGCAGCCCCGCGGCCGCGAGCGCCCCCGCCGCGGCGAGCCCCGCCGCGCCTGCGCCGATCACCACGACGTCGGCCGTGAGCGTGTCGGCCCTGGGCGCGTCGACCGTCCTCGCGCCGGCCGTTCCGCGGACGTCGGTCACCTCTCGGTTCCCCTCACGCCGCCCTCCCGGTCTCGTTGCCGCCCGCTCGCCTTCCGGGGGGCGAGGGGCAGGGTGCATGCCGCCCGGGACCACCGCCATCCGGGCGCCCCGTCGGGTGCGGCGGCGCGCGGCGCGCGGGCGAGCGCGGTGCGGCGCATGGCGCGAGCTTGCATTAGTTTATCCTCCGGCGCAGTGTATCTCGGCCCACGGCGGGCCGAGACGCTCGTCACGCGGTCGCGCGCCGCGCCCCTTTCCACCAGCGCTCGAACCGGGGAATTCGAGGAACCCACACCAATATGGCGAAGCAAGAGTCCGTGCAGCTCGAAGGTACCGTCGTCGAAGTACTTCCGAACGCCACGTTCCGCGTCGCGCTGCCGAACGGGCACGACGTCCTCACCACGCTCGCGGGCAACATGCGCCGCTTCCGCATCCGCGTCCTGCAGGGGGACCGGGTGACGATCGAGGTCTCGCCGTACGACCTCACCCGCGGCCGCATCACCTTCCGCCACAAGAACTGAGCGGGGCGGACGAGCGCGGCGCGGCCGACCACGAGCGGCAGCGCGCGCACGACCCGTCGGTTCTCGACCCCGGCAGACAACGAGGCGGGGCGCTCGCGCGAGCGCCCCGCCTCGTCGTGGATGGTGCCGGATCGTCGACCGTCGCTAGTAGCGCGGGAACGTTCCGACGCGCCGTGGAAAATCGCCGCCGTTGCCCGGCAGTGGAAGGGGAAGCGGCATCGGCATCTCGGAGATGCCGCCGCGCCGCCGGCCGCGCTCGACGCGCTCGTCGCAGGGATCCACGCCGCCGACGACGGCGCCGCGGATGACGACGCCGATCACGGTGCCGATCGCCGTCCCGATGCCGCCGCCGCCGTGCCGCCGGTCCTCGCCGCTACCGCCGTCGATGACGACGGGCGCCGGAGCGGTGGCCGGCTCCGGGGCGGGCTCGGTGACCGCCGGCTTCGGCTCCTCGGGCGCCTGCCCCGACTCCGCCACGGTGGTCACCCCCTCCTGCACCTCCGGCTCGGGCGCGGGCGCCGGCTCGATCGCCTTCGGCTTGGGTGCGTGGCGGCGCCTGCCCGAGGCGTGCGGCGTCGCCGTGCGCGTCGCCTTGACCGGCACGCTCCCCTCCGTCTGCTCGATGGCGGAGACGACCTGCAGCGACCCGTTCCTGGGGGCGCCGGCGAGCTCGATGCCCGCGGACGAGGCCAGCTCGAGGTCGTGGCGCAGGTCGTCGTTGAGCGCGTCTGCCCGGGCCGGCTTCCTCCCCTCTCCGCAGGCGAGCGCGAGGGCCGCCGCCGGCAGTACGACGGCGGCCGCGAGGCGCCGCCCGTTCGTCGTGCGTGCTGCGCGTGCGTGCATCGCTCCTCCGGTCCCCGTGGGACGTCCATCGTTAGCGCCCGAGGCCGGTGGCCTCGCCGCCGCGGCGCGGCGGCCGCGCACGTCACCGCCAACGGCATGGCGCGCGCCACACATCGCCCCGGGGAACGGGCCCTCGACGCGGGCGTTCGTCCCATGTGAGTGACAGCCGTGTGTCCGCACGCGACTACAGAACGCGTCGCGTCCGGCGTTCGTGCCCGGTACGGCGCGCTCAGCGCCGGGCGCGCCGATTGCCCTCCTGCACGGCCGACCTCGCCGACTCGCGATGACTCTTACCTCACCGCTCGGCCCCCACGGAGTACTGGGGGCGTGGAACGACCGTATGCGCCGCCGGGCGCTCGCGCTCGCCCTCCTTCTCGCCGCGGCGCCCGCCACGGCCTGCCGCGAGGCGGGCGGGCGCGCGGTGCCGCGCGCCGCGCGCGCGGCGATCGCCGATTCGATCGCGCGGCGGGTGGCTGAGGCGACCGACCTGACGAAGCCGGACGTGGTCGGCCGGATGATGTCGCTCTACCCGACGACCGGGAGCGTCGTGTCGGCGGCGGGTGGGCGCGTGACGACGTCGCGCGACTCGCTCGAGGCGGGGATCCGTGCCTTCTGGGACAACGTCGGGCGCAACATGCGCGAGCCGCGCTGGGTGTGGCAGTCGATGCGCGTGGACGTGCTGGCGCCGAACGCGGCGGTGATGACGGCGACGTATCGCATTCCCCACCGCACCCCGATGGGTGCGCCGCATGTCATCGGCGGGGCGTGGACGGCGGTGTTCGAGCTGCGCGGCGGGCGGTGGGTGATCGTGCACGAGCACCTCTCGGACGCGCCGCCGGAGCACTAGCCGGTGCTGGGCGGCGCGCCGCCGCCGCTCGCCGGCGCGCCGGCGAGCTCGCGGAGCTGCTCCGTGTGCCGCGCCTCGTGCTGCGCGACGAAGAGGAGCCACTGGTAGAGGTCGAGCTCGCCGAGTATCACGTGCCTGGCCCTGATCCGCGACAGGTCGAGGTCGCCGGCGTCGGCGATCGCGGCGAGGAGCGCGGCGCGCGACTGCGTGAGCTCCCCGAGCGCGACGTCGGTGGTCGTGCCGGGCCGCGGCCAGATCGGGCCGGCGGCCCTGAGCGGAGGATCGCGCGTCGTCACGCCGCCGCCCTCGAGGTCGCGCGGCCCGGGCGACGTGTCGCGCTCCGGCCCGACGTCCTCCTCGCGCGCCCGGGCGACGCGCGTGGCCACGAGGCGCGCGACGCCCGACTCGATGAGCGAGAGGTGGTCGAGGATCTCGCCCGCCGACCAGGCGTCGGCGCGCGGCGCGACGTCGCGCCGGTCGTCCGGCACCTCTTCCACCGCCGCGAGGAGCGCCGCGCGCGTGGCCTCCAGGTTCTGGACGAGCTCCAACAATCTCTGCTGCATGGCGATCCTCCGCCGCGACGGCCGTCTACTCGCCGTAGGGGATCCAGACGTTCTTGACCTGGGTCGCCTGGCGCAGGAACTCGCGACCCTCGCCGACGCGCGGGTCGAGCCAGTCGCGCGGGTGCGCCTCCGTCCAGGTCCGCTTCATGTTCGAGGCCGACGCGCGCTCCACCGCGGCGGCACCCGCCGCGGCGCCGAAATACCAGACGGCGTCGACGTCGTCGTGCTCGGCGAGCACCTTGGCCAGCGCGTCCTTGGCCCCGGTGACGATGTTGATCACGCCGGCCGGCAGGTCGGAGGTGTCGAGCACGCCGTAGAAGTCGGTGGCGGCGAGCGGGTGCGCCTCGGACGGGACGGCGACGACGCTGTTCCCCATGGCCACGGCGGGCGCGACGACGGAGACGAAGCCGAGCAGGGGGTGCTCCTCGGGCGCCGCGACGCCGACGACGCCGATCGGCTCGTGCATGGCGAGCGCGACGCCGCGGATCGGCACGTTGTGGACGTCGCCGTCGTACTTGTCGGCCCACGCGGCGTAGGTGAAGAGGCGCGAGACCGCCGCCTCGACCTCGGCGCGCCCCGACTCGAGCCCGCCGCCGGTGAGCGCCGCGACGCGCTCGGCGAACTCGGCGGCGCGCGCGGTGAGGTTCTCGGCCACGTAGTAGAGGATCTGCGCGCGGTTGTGCCCCGTGCTCCTCGCCCACCCCGACGTCGCGTGCGCCGCCTCGACCGCGTTGCGGACGTCCTTCCGGTTCCCCTCCCCCACCTCGCCGAGCACGCGCCCGTCGGCGGCGCGAATGCGGCGCGAGTATCCGGAGTCGGGGCGGGCTTGCTTGCCGCCGATGTACAGCTTGGGCGTTCTGTCGAGGGGCGGAAGGAGGGATGAGGAATGAGGGCCGGGACGCTCCGACCTGTTCGAGCGAGCATCGGCGGCGCCGGCAGCCTCCCGGCCCTCATTCCTCATTCCGCCGTCCGCCTTCCCACGCTTCACCGGCCTCACGTACTCCCACATCCCTTCCCTCCCCCCCTCTCGCCCGAACCCGCTCTCGCGGTAGCCGCCGAAGCCGGCGGCGGCGTCGAAGAGGTTGGTGGAGTTGATCCAGACGACGCCGCACTCGAGCTTCGGCGCGACGTCGAGGGCGAGGTTGATGTTCTCGCTCCAGACGCTGGCCGCGAGGCCGTAGGGGGTGTTGTTCGCGAGCTGCACCGCCTCGGAGGGCGTGCGGAAGGTCATGCTGACGAGGACGGGGCCGAAG
>JBJMNL010000167.1:0-9276 GCA_045804285.1 Gemmatimonadaceae bacterium | reverse complement strand
CGTTCGTGGTCGAGACGTACTGGACCCTGAACGTCGACTACGCCGAGGGGTTCAGGGCCTTCGTCCCGGCGGACGGGAAGGATGACGAAGACGCTGCCGCAAGTGCGGAAAGAGGAACGGGGAACGAGGGCCGGGAAGCCACGGTCGACTCGGACGGTGACGGTGATGTCCCGACCCTCGTTCCCCATTCCTCACTCCGCCCTGCCGAAGGCGGCCGTCTGCGCCCCAAGCGCTTCGCGAGCGCCGCGGACGCGGAGGCGACGAGGAACGTCGCCCGGTCCCACCCGCACGTCGTCCGCGACGTCCAACGCCGGCGCACCGAGAAGCGCCCCGAGCCGCCGTACACGACGTCCACGATGCAGCAGGACGCCAGCCGCAAGCTGCGCCTCTCGGCCAGGCAGGCCGCGGATCAGGCGCAAGCCCTCTTCGAGGCGGGGTACGTCACCTATCACCGCACCGACTCGACGCGCGTGAGCGACGATGCGGTGGCGATGGCGCGCGCCCACATCGCCCAGGTAGCACCCGACGCGCTCCCGAAGCAGCCGCCCAGGGCCCGCGGCAAGGCCGGAGCGCAGGACGCGCACGAGGCGATCCGCCCGACGAAGCTCTCCGGCGACGACGCGCCCCCGCCCGGTACCGACCGGCTCTACGCGATGATCAAGGCGCGCTTCCTCGCCTCCCAGTGCAAGCCCGCCGTCTTCGACCGCACGACGGTGTGGGTGGATTCGGGGCCGGTGGCATGGGCCGCCCAGGGCGCCGTGCTCGTCGACCCCGGCTTCCTCCACTTCTGGCGCCCCTACTCGCGCCAGGAGGACGAGGAGCTCCCCGCCGTCGCCCCGGGGCAGACCCTGAACGTCGCCGACTACGCGATCGAGGAGAAGCAGACGACGCCGCCCACGCGCTACGACACGGGCGCGCTCATCCGCAAGCTCGAGGTCTCGGGGATCGGCCGCCCGGCGACCTTCGCGAGCATCATCGAGACGCTGCTCAAGCGCGGCTACGTGCACGAGCTCAAGGCGGGGAAGGGAAAGGTGTTTCTCCAACCCACCCCCTTCGGCCTCCAGGTGGACGGCCTCCTCACCGAGGCGTTCCCCGAGCTCGTCTCCGAGGGCTACACCGCTGCCATGGAGTCGGAGCTCGACCGCATCGAGCACTCCGCCGGTGAGTCGCGCGTCGGCTATCTCACGCGCTGGTACGCCGAGTTCCGTGAGGCGATCAAGCGCGCCCTCCCGCGCGCCTCGGCGTATCGCGTCGCCCACAAGCTCAACGCCATGCCGCGGGCGGGAGCCGGCGGCGGGGCGCGCGGCGAGGAGACGACGACCCGCTGCGACCGCTGCGGCGAGGCGTGCTACCGCAAGATCGCGCGCAAGAAGGGAAAGGGGAGCTTCCTGGCCTGCCCGGCGTGCAACATGATGCGCGACGTCCGCGCCCGCACCAGGCCTGCCGCCTGCCCGAAGTGCGGCTCGACGCTCATCGAGCGGCGCGGCAGGAAGAAGGGAGTGAAGTTCTTCGGCTGCGTGCGCTACAGAGCCGACGAGAGGCCGTGCGACTACGTCGAGTGGGAGGACCGGCGGAGCGCGGAGCACGAGCCGCGCGGAGAGCGGGCCGCGAGCGTGGAGCGTGAAGGGACTCGCTCCCCCGACCGGGATGCCCTCTCCACGCTCGGCGCACCGCGCTCACCCTCCCGGCGCCCGAAGGCCGCCGCGCCGCCGAGCACCTCGGCGCCCACCGACAAGCCCTGCCCCCGCTGCGGCGCCTCCACGCTCGCCATCGTCACCCCTGCCGACGGCGCGGCGCCGTACTATGCCTGCGCCGGCGATGCGGGCGGCTGCGGCTTCACGCTCACCGTCGGCGCGCGGCGGCGCGGCGCGCCCTGCCCCAAGTGCGGCGGCGTCGTGCTCGAGCGGCGGACGCCGTCACGCGCCGGCGGCGGCGCGACAGCCGGACCGCCCGGGGTCTGGGCATGCGCGAAGGCGCCCGGCTGCGACTACCAGGCGGCGCTCACCCGCTAGCCCGGCTCGGCCGCCATCACCGCGCTCGGCGTCCGGCGGGCGTCCCGAGCGCTCTCCCGCTCCGCACACCGCTCCCGGCTCCCCCTCCCATGCCCTTCTCCCTCCGTCCGGCCACCCCCGCCGACGCCGACACCCTCGCCACCCTCGGCGAGCGCACCTTCCGCGATGCCTTCGCGGCGCACAACCACGCCGAGGACATGGACGCGTACGTCGCCCTCGCCTTCGGCGTCCGGCAACAGGCCGCGGAGCTGGGCGATCCGCGCGTCACCTGCCTCCTCGCCGAGCCCGCGGACGGAGGCCGAGCGGGCATCGCGGCCATCGGCTATGCCGTCGTGCGCCAGGCGGCGGACGAGGTGCCGGAGTGCGTGACCGGCCCCGCGCCCGTGGAGCTGGCGCGGCTCTACGTCGAGCGCCCCTGGCACGGGCGCGGCGTCGGCGAGGCGCTCATGCGCGCCTCGATCGAGGCGGCGCGCGCGCGCGGCGGCCGCACCCTCTGGCTCGGCGTCTGGGAGCACAACCCGCGCGCCCGCGCCTTCTACGCGCGGTGGGGCTTCGACGAGGTCGGCGAGCACCCCTTCCTCCTCGGCGCCGACCGCCAACGCGACCTCCTCCTCGCGCGATCGATCTGACGCGCCCGGCGCGGGAGCCGTAAGCGTCTTGTATGGGGCGTAGGGTGACCCTCGTCACCACCCGGTCGTCGAATGGGGCACGACCGGGCGCCGTCCGGCGGGGCGCGGGCGGTGACGACGCCGCGCGATCCGCCGCGGGTGAGAGAGCTGGCGCCCGTGTCCTCCCCTCCCGCCCTCCGTGCCAGCGCGCCACCACTCGTCCCCGATCCTCCCCCGCCACCGCCTCGCCGCTGGCGCGCTCCTCGCCGCCATCGCGGGAACGGCGCTCGGCGGGTGCGGGCGCGGGGCCGACGCGTTCGCCTCGGCACCGCGCGGCGGGCGCCGGGGCGACACCCTCTTCATCGCCGTCGCCGCGACCCGTAACGCCAGCGGTGCCGCCTTCTTCCGCGGCGTGGAGCTCGCCGTCGTCGAGCTGAACGCCGCGCGGCCGGCCGGCACCCCTCCCTTCGGGCTCCGCGAGCCGCCGACCGGCCAGACGTCGCAGGTCGCCGTCGCCGCGGCCTTTCGCGACGATCCGCGGGTGATCGGCGTCGTCGGGCACACCGGGAGCGCCCAGACGCTCGACGCGGCACCGATCTACGGCGACGTCGAGCACGACGGCCGCCGCGCCGTCGTCGCCGTCACGCCCACGGCCACCAACCCCGCCGTGAGTCGCGCGAGCGAGTGGGTGTTCCGCATCTGTCCGACCGACGCGGACGGCGCCGCGGCGCTGGCGAGCTTCGCCGCCGACTCCCTGCGCGCCCGCCGCGTCGCCGTCGTCTACCGCAACGACCTGTTCGGGCGCGGCTTCATGCGGTCGATCGCGCCCAGCCTGGAGCGACGCGGCGTCGAGGTCACCGAGCGCGACCCGTACCTCGCCGGCGTCACGCGTTACGAGGCGTATGCCCAGCGCATCGTGCGCGGCGGCGCCGACGCCATCGTGATCGCCGGCGGCGCCGCCGACGCGGCCGACCTCATTCGCGCCGTCCGACGCGCCGGCGGCAACCCGGCCTTCCTCGGCACCGACGACGTGGCCGGCATCGGCACCGACTTCGCCGCGTCGCAGGAGTTCCGCGGCGTGCGCTTCACCTCCTTCTACCTTCCCGGCCGCCCGGCGCCGGGCGCGACGGCGTCGTTCGGCCCCGCCTACCAGCGGCGATTCAGCGAGACGCCGAACCACCGCGCCGCGCTCGCCTACGACGCGGCGATGATGATCGGCCGCGCCGCGATCGCCGCCGGCCCCGACCGGCACCGCGTGCGTGACTGGCTCGCGCGCGTCGGACGCGAGGCCCCCGCCTACATCGGCGCGACGGGCTTCGTACGCTTCGACGAGTTCGGCGGCGCGGTGGGCAAGCGCGTGCTGATCGGCGAGGTGCGCCCGTGACCGCGACCGGCAACGACACCGAGCGCCGCCCCGGTCACCGCTACGACCGGCACAGCGACCACCCGATCGCGCTCGCCCCGCCGCGCGAGCGCGATCGGGCGACGGCGCGCCCCACCCGTCGGCGGACGATCCGCGGCCGCATCGTCGCCGGATTCGGCGTCGCCCTCCTCGCCCTGCTCGGCTCCGGCCTGCTCGGAGTGCTCACCGTCACCAGCATCCACCGCGACCTGCGCCGCGGGCTCCTCGAGACCGCCGAGGTGGGGGGGCGCCTCTCGCAGAGCAGCGACGCGACGCTCCGCTTCGTCACCCTCGCCCAGTCGCGCCTCCTCAGCGGCGTCACCGACGGCGCGCTGCGCACCGACAGCCTCGCCGGCGTCGCCGACTCCGTGCGGCAGGCGCTCCTCGCCGGCACCACGCTGACGACCGAGGACCGGGCGGCGATCGAGGAGGTCGGCGGGCTGCAGGGGCGGATCGAGGTCCGGCTCGCCGTCGCGCAGGCCTTCCTCGACGTCGGCCGGCCCGACGAGGCGGCGCGCGAGGCGGCCGCCGCGACTGCGGTGCTCGACACCCTCGTCGCACGCTCGGCCGTGGTCTCGAAGGCGCAGGAGCAGCGCGCCGCCGTGGCCCTCGCGCGGGCGGACGCGAGCGTCGCCCGGCAACGCTTCCAGATCGCGGCGCTCTTCCTCGCCGGCCTGGCCGCCGCGCTCGTCTTCGGCGTCCTCACCTGGCGCGCCGTGACGATCCCCCTCGGCCGGCTCACCGGCGCCGCCCGCGCGCTCGGCGACGGCGACCTCACCGCCGTCCCCGACCCACACGGGCTCGACGAGGAGTACCGCCTCCTCACCGAGGCGTTCGCGCAGATGGCGGTCGGGCTGCGCGCCGTGCTGCGGGAGCTCGAGCAGGGAGCGAACGACGTCGCGGCCACCGCCGAGGAGCTGGCGGCGGGGGCTGAGCAGACCAACGCCGCCGCCGAGCAGGTGGCCGGCGCCGCCTCCTCCATCGCCACGGCGGCGGCGGCGCAGACGTCGAGCCTCGAGACGATCGCCGCGGCAGCCGCTCGCAGCGCGCAGCGCGCAGCGCAGATCGCCGCCCTGGCCGCCGACGCGGACCACGCCGCCGACGCGGCCACGCGCTCCGCGGCCGCCGGCGCCGCGGCGGCCGGCGAGGCGCTCCAGCGCATGGCGGCCGTCGGCGAGGTGACCGCCGAGGCGGCGCCCGCCGTCGCCCAGCTCACCGAGAAGGTGCAGCGCATCGGCGACATCGCCGACGCGATCGGCGCCATCGCGCGGCAGACGAACCTGCTGGCGCTCAATGCCGCCATCGAGGCGGCGCGCGCCGGCGAGCACGGGCGCGGCTTCGCCGTCGTCGCCGACGAGGTGAAGAAGCTGGCCGGCGAGACGTCCCGCGCCCTCGACGCGATCCACCGGCTGACGAACGAGGTGCGAGCCGCCGCGGCGCGCACCGCCGAGCGGTTCGACGCGGTGCGCGACGGCGTGGACGGCGGGCGGACCGTGATCCGCGCGTCGAGCGACGAGCTGGCGCGCATCGGCCGCGAGATCGCCGAGAGCCGGAGCGCGGTGGCCGGCATCGCCGAGGCGATGCGGGCACAGCGCGACGACAGCGCGGCGCTGACGCGCGAGATCGACGGCGTGGTGGCCGTCGCCGAGGAGAACGCGTCGACGTCGGAGGAGGTGAGCGCGGTCGTGCAGGAACAGGCCGCCTCGGTCGCCAACGTGACCGACTCGAGCCAGCACCTGGCGTCCGTCGCCACGCGCCTGAAAGCGGGCATGGAGCGCTTCAGGCTCTGACCGCGCGAGCCGCGTCAGGCGGTCATCCTGACCGGTCCGAATGGCGCAGAGCGGACGAATCGTCCGTTCATGAGAATGCGCAAATCATGACAAATCAATGACTTCCGTTCGGCATCGAGGTTGCCTACGGCATGGGTGTCGAGCGCCGTCATCCCATCTCACGGAGTCTCCGATGCGCGACCGCAAGAATCCTCGCAGGTTCATCATCGCGACGGGCGCCTGCCTGGTGCTGGCGGCCTGCGGTGAGGCCCCGACGGCTCCGGCGCGGAGCGCGCCGCCGGTGCGTACCGCCGCCTCGCTCGGCACCACGTCGGGCGGCTCGGTGGACACGAGCTACGCGGTGTTCGTCGTCAACCCGTTGCTGCGCCAGACCTTCTCGCTCACCAACGGCAACAAGATCACCTTCGGCGCGCGCGCCATCTGCGACCCGCTGACCAGCAGCTACGGGCCCACGGAGTGGGACAAGCCGTGCGACGCGCTGCTCCTGCCGGTGACCGTGAAGACGCTGAGCTGGTACGACCGGGACGGCCACCCGCACGTCGAGTTCTCGCCGCGGCTGCGCTTCAATCCGGCCGCCGAGCAGGTGACGCTGTACCTCAAGGACAAGAACGACCTCAGCGCGGGCTACGGCATCAACTACTGCCCCGACGACGGCTCGGCGTGCTACGACGAGTCGATCACGGACCCGTCGCTGACGACGTACCGCAGCACGACGAGCGGCAACTTCTACTTCCGTCGCATCAAGCACTTCAGCGGCTACAACATCGCGTCCGGCCGCTCCGAGGAGGCCTACTAGGGCCCGCTCCGGCGCTCCACTCGGCGGCGTGCCGCCCCGGGGCGGCGCGCTCGCCCGGCAGGCACACCATCCTCCTCCGGACTCGATGAGCATGCCAATGACCATGATCGTGCGCCGTGTCCTGGCGGCGCGCGTCGTCGCGGCCGCGCTCCTGGTGGGCGCCAGCGGCTGCGGATCGGACGGCCCGACCGGGGTGGCCGCCGGAGCGCCCGCGGGACCGGCGCTCCACCCCCAACGCGTCGCCGCCTCCGGAGTGGACGCGCCGGTGCTCGAGCGTCAGGGCACGCTGCTCTTCGACCGCAGCGTGTCGGCGACCATCGACGAGCGCGGGGGAAGCCTCTTCCTCCCCGCCGGCGGTCTGCTCGTCGTCGTCCCGCCCGGCGCGCTGAGCGGGCCCACCACGCTCACCGCCACCGCCCTCAAGGGAGAGCTGGTGGCGTACGAGTTCGGCCCGCACGGCACGCGGTTCAACGTGCCGCTCCTGATGTATCAGGACCTGAGCGTGGCGCAGGCGCAGAGCGCCGCGGAGTTGTCGCGGCTCGTGGTCGGGTACTTCACCGACCCCACGCAGCTCGACCACGAGGGGAAACGGGCGACGGTCGCGGAGTTCATCCCGACGCGCGTCGGCGCCCTCGGTGCGACCGTCCGGTTCGAGGTCTCGCACTTCTCCGGCTACGTCATCGCCACCGGCCGCGGGAGCGCCGCAGGCAGGTAGTCGCTCAGGGGGAGCGGCCGTCACCCGGCACCGGCGTCGCGCGACGACGCCCGCCGCGGTGACGGCCGCTCCCGTTGGTACGTCTGACTAGTAGTAGCGATGCGGGCACCGGCCGACCGGCCGGCGCCGTCCGCCTTCCCTCAGGCCGCCGCCCCCTGGTGGCCGCGCCCGTCCACCGTGCCGAGACGACGCAGCCGCAGCCTCGACGAGCCGCGCGAGCCCGCGACGAACAGCGCGCACCTCCGACTCGAGCCGCCGACGTCGGCGGCGACGGCCGTGAGCGTGGAGACGCTGGTGGCGGAGGCGCAGCTCGCCGAGCGGCAGGGGCGCCGGACCGAGGCGCGTGCACTCTACGAGCGGGCGATCGGCGTCCTCAGGAGTCCCGAGCAGGCGCCGCTCGCGTCGGCGCTCCTGCGCTGGGTCGGGCGGACGTACCAGGAGGACGCCGACGCCGCCGCCGCGCTCGACTGCCACGAGGCGGCGCTCGCCGTCGCCCACGCCTGCGGCGACGAGGCGGGGATCGGGCACGCGGTGAACATGCAGGCCGCCGTGCACTGGCAGCAGGGACGGCTCGACGAGGCGGAGCGACTGTTCCGGGAGGCCAGGGCGAGCGCCCTGCGCGCCGGCGAGGCCAAGCTCGCGGCCATGACGGCGCAGAACCTGGGCGTCATCGCCAACGTCCGCGGCGACCTGCCGCGGGCGCTCGAGCACTACGAGGCGAGCCTCGCCCACTACCGCGCGCTCGGCCTCGCCGCCGACGTGTGGGGGGCGCTCAACAACCTCGGGATGCTCTACACCGACCTGCGGCGCTGGGAGGCCGCGGAGCGCGCGTTCGAGGAGGCGCTGACGATCGCTGGCGCGCTCGGCGACCTCGGCGCGCGCGTGCTGCTCGAGGTCAACCAGGCCGCGACGTGGGTGGAGCAGGGGCGCTTCGAGCGGGCGCGCGAGGCGTTCGAGCGGGCGATGGAGCTGTCGCGGCAGATCGGCGACACGCGCTTCGTCGGCGAGGCGGCGAAGGTGTACGGCGTCATCGCGCGCGAGACGGGGGACCACCGCCAGGCCGAGGAGCACTTCGCGCGGGCGGTGAAGGTGGCCGAGGAGCGGCAGGACCTGCTGCTCCTCGCCGAGACCGTGCGCGAGCGGGCCGAGCTGCGCCGTCGCCAGGGGCGCAACCGCGACACGCTGCACGACCTGAACCGCGCCCACCGCCTCTTCCAGCAGCTCCACGCGCGGCGCGACCTCGCCGACGTGGACCGCCGCACCGGGCGCCTCGAGCAGGAGTTCCTCGACGTCGTGCGGAGGTGGGGCGAGTCGATCGAGTCGAAGGACCGCTACACCCAGGGCCACTGCGAGCGCGTCGCCGACCTGGCCTGCAGCCTGGCGCGGGCCGCCGGGATGGACGACCGGTCGCTCTTCTGGTTCCGCATCGGCGCGCTGCTGCACGACGTGGGGAAGCTGGTCGTCCCGACCGAGGTGCTGAACAAGCCGGGGTCGCTCACCGAGGAGGAGTGGGCGCTCGTGCGCAGCCACCCGCGGGCGGGGGTCGAGATGCTGTCGGAGGTCGACTTCCCGTGGGACGTGGTGCCGATCGTCGAGTCGCACCACGAGCGATGGGATGGCGCAGGCTACCCGCGCGGCCTGGCCGGCGAGGCGATCCCGCTCACGGCGCGCATCCTCTGCATCGCCGACGTCTACGACGCGCTGACGTCGGAGCGCAGCTACAAGCGGGCGATGTCGCACGACGAGGCGATGCGCGTGATGCGCGCCGACGTCGGACACGTCTTCGACCCCTCGCTGTTCGCGCGCTTCGAGCAGGTGATGCTGCGCGCGCCGTGGGACGCGGCGCGGCGGCGCACCCTCCTGACGCCCGTGGAGGGGAAGGCGGTGGCCGAGAGCGCCCCGCCCGTGACGGCGGCCCCCGCGGCTCCCGCGGGGCGAGCGGGCGCGGCGGGG
>JBJMNL010000166.1:0-24720 GCA_045804285.1 Gemmatimonadaceae bacterium | reverse complement strand
CGGTGGTGGTGAAGGCGCCGTAGACGTCCTTCTCGAAGAGTCGCTCGTCGGGCGAGTCGCCGCGCGCCCCGAGCCCGGGCGAGAGCTCGGCGCCCCACGACCCGGGGAGGAACGCCCGCGACTCGTGCGGCCGGTTGTGGTGTCGGACCCACGCGATCGGCCAGCCCGCCGCACGCGCGTGCGTGACCCAGCGTGTGATCGCGACGAGCGCGGTGGCGTGGTTGGGGACGGCGCGCTGACCGCGCGCCGAGAACTCGTTCTGCGCGTCCACGACGATGAGCGCCTGCATCTCGTTCCTCCCGGTGTCGAGTAGAATTAGCTTATACGACATGATGTCTAGATGGTCTTCTGTGGAAGTGCAAACACGCCGAAATATTTTCGAACAAGAGGTGGCCCGATGGAGCTGGACCGAACGGATTTCGCGCTGGTCGAAGCCCTGCAGCACGACGCGAGGCAGCGGCTCGAGGACCTGGGGCGGCGTGTCGGCATGGCCCCCTCGTCCGTTCACGAGCGGCTGCGCCGGTTGGAGGCCGCCGGGGTGATTCGCCGGTGGACCGTCGAGTGCGACGCCGCGGCGCTCGGCCTGCCGGTGCTCGCCTTCGTCGGGGTGCGCTCGACGCGGCCGTGCTCCGAGCTGCTGCACGCGCTCGAGGCGATCCCGGCGATCGAGGAGTGCCACTCGGTCGCGGGCGAGTTCAGCATGCTGCTCCAGGTGCGCGTCGCGAGCCCGCCCGCCCTGCTCGCGCTCACCGAGCGCCTGCGAGAGGTCCCGGGGATCGTCGGGACCGAGACGACGATCGTGCTCGCGACACAGTTCGACCGGCCGTTCCGGCCGGCGCAGCCGGAGTCGCCGAAGCCCGCGCGCAGGAACGGGGCGCGCGCCGAGGGATGAGCGGACGTCTGGTGGGGGCACGAGCGGGTCTCCGCACCTCGAGACTCGTCCGATCCCGCGGGCTCATGCGGGACGGCGGGTCCGAGGGCCGAATTCGGCGAGCCGGGGAGCGGGCGGGCGGGTTATGTTCGCGGCGTGGCCACGCAGGTCGCGCTTACCCGCGGGTTCCAGAGCCTGCGTCGCTTCGACGCCGCGTTCCGGGCGCAGTTCCGCATGCCGCCGAGCGCCCTTCGGCTGCGCCGAACGGGGCCGTCACGCGTCGGCCCTCACTCACATCGTGCGAGGATGATCCCGTGCCTGCGACTGACGTGCCTGACGTCGAGCGACTCCGTGAATTGAACGAGCAGTACGTCCGGGCGTCGCTGGCCGGAGACCAGTGGCGGGTCGTGTCGGCGCGGGTCACGCGGCCGCGCGGAGACAGCTGACCGTGCGCCGGCGCCTCACAGTCACGACCGGGCTCGCCATCGCCCTCGCCACGCTCACCTTCACGGCCGCGAGCGCTCGGCGCGCGCCGTCACGCAGTGCGCCGCGCGCGTGCTCGGCGGCCGCCTACCGGCAGTTCGACTTCTTCGCGGGCGACTGGGACACGTACGACGTCGCAGAGCCGACGAAGGTGGTCGCGCGCAACCGCGTCACGCCGATGGTCGGCGGTTGCGCGCTGCGCGAGGTATACGAGCAGGCCGACGGGCTCGTGGGCGAGAGCTTCAGCACGTACGACGCGGGGCGGCGCGTGTGGCACCAGAGCTGGGTCACGAACCGCGGCGAGCTGCTCCTGCTCGACGGCGGCTGGGCCGATGGCCGCATGACGTTCACGGCGACGGATCACGCGCCCGACGGCTCGGCATCGCTGCTGCGCGTCGCGTGGTGGCCGGAAGGCGCGACGGTGCGCGAACGCGCCGAGCGATCGCGTGACGGCGGGGCGACGTGGTCGCCGGTGTTCGACATCGGCTTCCGTCCGCATCGGAGCGTCGGCGCGCGGTAAGGCGATGTTCCCGAGCCGCGCGCGTTTCGGAACGTGGCTCACTCACCCGGGGCGGGGGCCTCGGGCGCGCGTGGCACGCCCCGCCCCGGCCGCCACGCAGGCACTCGACACGCCGAGCAGCAGGAAGATCGGCAGATACACGCGCAGGTAGAGGCGGATGGTGCCGCGGAAGAGCTCCGGCGTCGCCGGGTCCACGAGCGTGTGCGACATCTCGGCGAAGCCGATCACGGCGCGCGCGGTCAGCACGCCGGCCACCACCCAGGTCCCGACACGGTACACCCAGGCCCATCCGATCTGCGGGAGCAGCGTGGCGCGCGCCCCGACCAGATACGCGGCCGCCGCGAAGAGCAGCGTCACGGTGATCATGATCGGCGCGGGCACGCGAAAGGTAGGGCTGCCGAACGCGCGACTCCACTCGCCCCAGGTGGCGAGCGGCCACGGCGAGACGAGCCAGATCGCGTGCAACGCCGCCGACATCGCGAGCCCACCCGCCGCCACGCTACCGGCGAGTCGCACCGCGGGACTCACGCGGGCCGTCCCGGTCATCGCGGACGGACGGCGCGGTGCAGCAGCTCGCACAGCGCGGGGTGCGCGAGTCGGAGGGCGCACGCGTCGCGCGCCGACATCCAGGCAATCGCGTCGTGCTCGTCGGGCCGCGCGTTCCACGGTGTCCCGTTCCACTGGTCTACGCGGTAGACGTGCAGGGCGACGCCGGCCTCCTCGGCCGTGGTGAGGTGCTCCCAGCGTCGCGCGGTGATGCCGAGCTCCTCGCCGAGCTCCCGGACGAGCGCCGCCTCCGGCGTCTCACCCGCCTCACAGTGGCCACCAGGGAGGTCCCAGACCCCCGGCAGCCATCCGCGCGCGGTCGATCGGCGGCCGAGCAGGATCTGCCCACGGCGGTGCAGCACGGCACCCACGCACACGGGGCGAGGATCAGGCGTGCGTGCAACATGGCTGGTGGTGGGCACTCTCACGGGGTACAGGGCCGCCCCCGGTTGTCGAAGGCGCCGTCGTCGCGGACGATGAGCCCGTCACGCACGGTGAAGAAGTCCATGATCGGCAACTCGAACGCGCGCCCCGGCACGGCACTCCGGAGGACGAACCGCACCGCGACGCGGTCGCCCTCCGTGACGTACTCGCGGATCGCGACCGTGGCGTCGGGGACCGCGGCGAAGATCGCGCGGTACGTGCGTTCGACGTCGGCGCGGCCGCGACGCGGCGCGCAAAAGTCGGACGCGGTCACCAGGGCGTCGGGCGCGTAGAGGGCGGCGATGTCCCCCACCGCGTGCCGATTGACGGCGGCGAACTTGGCCTCGACCACGGATTGCGCGTCGCGGCCCGGCGATGCCGGCGTCGCCCCCAGAGCCGGCCGCCGCGAGCAGCCGGCTGCGAGCGCGAGCGTGACCCACGCCGCTCGCCGTCCGAGCCGTCGCCGCGCCCACCGCACGCCGATGCGCTCGGGGTGTCTAACGGTGGCAGTGGCGCGCTGCTCGCGTGGGGTCATGCGGGGTCCTCCGGAGAAGGATGGCACACGCACCAGAGAGACGGCCGGCGACACGCCGTGTGACAGCCGACGCCGCACGGGTGTTCGGAGCCGACGAGTGGCGTCGCCGTCAGTAGAGGGTCGTCCGGATGCGTTCGGCCAGGCCGCGGTCGTAGGCCTCGCCGCCCTCGCGCCCTTCGCTCGCCTCGGCGAGCATCGTCCCGGTGGACGGCAGCGACTCGCGGGCGACGTGGCGCGCCGGGTCCCACAGGCCGCCCCGCACGAGCGCCCGCGCGCACTGGAAAAACACCGCGTCGACCGCGACGACGAGCACCGTGCGCGGCACCCGGCCGCCGACGGCGAACGTGTCGCACAGCGCGGCGTCGGCGCTCACGATCGCGCGCCCGTTCACGCGCAGCGTCTCGTCGGCGCCGGGCACGAGGAAGAGCAGCGCGACGCGCGGGTCGCGCACGACGTTCCGCAGGCTGTCGAGGCGGTTGTTGCCGCGCCGGTCGGGGACCAGCAGCGTCTCGTCGTCGTGCACGCGCACGAAGCCCGGGGCGTCGCCGCGCGGCGAGCAGTCGAGCCCCGCGGGGCCGCTGGTCGCGAGCACGAAGAAGGGCGACGCCTCGATGAGCGCGCGGTAGCTCGGCGTGAGCCGCCGCGTCACCTTGGTGACCGACGCCACCGTCGGGGTGCCGTAGAGGCGTTCCAGGGCCGATTCGTCGGTCACGACCGCGTGGGGGCTGAACGGCATCGGGCGTCTGCTCGTCGGTCGATAGGGTCAGGCGGCTCGGCGTCGAGCCGCGGGGCCGAGCGGCGGGGAGAGCGGTCTACCGCAAGCCCCGCACGCGCGGGCGCGTCGCGGCGGCATCGAGGAACACGGAATCGGCTGGGACGTCTTACGGAATAAGACGATCGTTCGTATACCGTGTCAAGCGGGCTGCGCCTGGCCGTTCAACGAACGGCCGACCTCCCGGATCACGTCCAGCAGAACGTCCACGTCCTCCCGGCGCAAACGGTGATTCACGCTGCACGCCCGAAGCACTCGCTTGCCGTGGAGCTTCGTCCCCGACAGAAAGACCCGCCCGTCCCTCTCCAGTGCCTCCAACAGCCGGTCGTTCAACCCGTCCAGGTCTTGCTGATCTCCATGGCGGGAAATGTCCGGCGGGCGGTACTGGAAGCACACCACCGACAGCGGAACCGGGGCGAGCCGGACGAAGTCCGGCGACTGGTCGATGCGGTCCGCCAGGTACCGCATGATCTCGATGTTGCTCTCGATGGCGGCCCGCAGTCTCCGCGCGCCGTACGCCTTGAACGTCATCCACACCTTCAGCGCCCGGAAGCTCCGGGAGAGCTGGGGACCGTAGTCCTTGAAGTCGATCGGCCCGTCGCCGATCTCGTCGCCCTCCTCCCGCAGGTAGTCCGCCGCGACGTGGAAGGCGTCCCGGAGCGCCTTCGGCTCCCGGACCAGGATGCACGCAGCCTCCACCGGCACGTACAGCCACTTGTGCGGGTTGACCAGGACCGAATCGGCCTGGTCCAATCCCCGGAAGAGTCTCCCGGCGGCGTGCGTCCCCGCCGCGGGTCCTCCGTAGGCCGCGTCCACGTGGAACCACAACCCCTGCTCCCGGCAAAGCTCCGCGAGGGCCTCCAGCGGGTCCACGGCCCCGGTGTTGGTCGTGCCGGCGTTCCCCACCACGCAGATGGGATGATATCCGCTCCTTCGGTCTTCGGTCACCCGCCTCTCCAACGCCTCCAGGTCGATGGTGAAGTCGTCCAGGACGGCGATCTTGCGCAGCTGCTGGCGTCCCATCCCCAGGAGCGCCATGCTCTTCTCCAGCGAGGCGTGCCCCTCCTGCGACGCGTAGACCGTGAGGGGTGGACCTCCCCGCATCCCCAGCGCGGCCGCATCGAACTGCGCCTTCTGCTGGCGGGCCACCGCCAGTCCCGCGAGGTTGCCGGCCGAGCCGCCGCTCAGGAGACAGCCCCCCGCGTCGGGAGCATACCCGATGAACTCCGCGATCCAGCGGACCACCCGCCGCTCGACCTCCGACGCGGCCGGGGCGAAGTGCCACTTGGCCGGGATCTGGTTCAGCGCGGCCGCGAGCAACTCCCCCAGGACGGCCGCCTGAGTCCCGCCCGCGTTGATGTACCCGAAGAAGCGGGGGGTCAGGTACAGCGTGGAGTTCGCGACGACGTGCTCCTCCACCTCGCGGAGGATGGCGTCCATCGGCTGGGGCTCCTCCGGGAGCGCCTCGTCGAACAGCGCGGCGATCTCGACCCGGCTCAGCGAGGGGGTGACCCGGACCCGGTCCAGCGTCTCGTGCAGCCGGACGACGAGCTCCGACGCCTGCCGCAGCTCATCGCGAAACGTGTCAAGGTCCGAATCCAGATTGGTTCCTTCAGCAGCGGTTCGTCCGTTCATCGTACACGCGTCCTCTGGCGACTCCACGAGCGGAACCGTGCGTTGGGCTGCCTATCGGGTGTTGCAGAGCCCCTGTTGGGCGTTGCAGAGAAGGATGGGCAGCATAGGGAGGAACTGGCGCGGCGTCTTGTACGGAGACGCCTCGCGTCCGAATCGTGCGGGTGCCGAGCGTGCCAAACGTGCCGGTCGCGCAGGACTCGCCGCATGGATTCCGCTGACTTCGGGAGGACGCTGTCATGGTAGATGGCTCGTACCCGACCTGTCTCGAACGGGGGCACTTCTTCGGCGTGAACCGCCTGGAACGCCAGGTCGCGGGGTTCCTGCTGTCCGAAACTCACTACCCGGGCGGACTTGAGGCGCCGCCGCACCTGCACCCGCTGCCCTACTTCGGGTTCCTCCTGGCGGGCGGCTACCTGGAGCAACTGGGCCGGCGGGCCGTCTCCTTCGCGCCGCGGTCGTTCGTGTTCCACCCTGCGCGCGCGGTTCACTTCGGACGCGTCGGCGAGGCTGGTGCGCGCCTCCTGCACGTCGAGATCACGCCGACGCTGATCGATCACCTGCGCGAGGAGCACCGCCTGCCCGACGAGAGCATCTTCCGGCGCTCCGGTCCGCTCGCGTCGCTGTCCCACCGTCTCTACCGTGAGCTCCGGCACGGCGACGCTGCATCGGAGCTCGTCGTCGAGGGCGTCGCGCTCGAGATCGTGGGGGAGCTCGTGCGCGCGGGGCCACGGACCGAGGAGCGTCCGCGCTGGCTCGAGCGGGCGCGCGAGCGCGTGCACGCGGAGCCCTCGCGGCCGCTCAGCGTGCAATCGGTCGCCGCCGAGGTCGGCGTCAGCCCGGTGCGTCTGTCCCGTGCGTTCCGAAGGGCGTTCGGCGAATCACTGGGGTCGTACCACCGCCGCCTGCGCGTACGGGAAGCCTGCGGCCGCTTGCGGGACGACGCGTTGTCACTGGCCGAGATCGCGCTCGCCGCCGGCTTTACCGATCAGAGTCATTTCACGCGGGTCTTCCGGCGTCTCACGGGCACGACCCCCGCGGCGTTCCGGCGCGAACACGCGCGGGCAGAGTCTCGGCACGTGGTCGGAGGCATCCGATGAGCACCCGCGGGACGGGGCATCGCGCTCGATCGGACGACCGTCGAGCGATGGTGCGTGTGAGACCTCCTCGAGCACTTCGCCGACGACGGCAGATACCAGTCGAGCAGCGAGCGGCGCGCAGTCAGGCCTCGCGCGATCGATACAGGCCAGGCCGACTGATTTCCATATGACCCTCCGGAGCGTGGAGCGGCTCGAATCCGACGCGGGCGTAGAGCGAATGCGCGTCGCGCGTGACGAGCAAGAAGCGCCGTAACCCCTGCAGGTCGGGATGGGACAGAACGGTCTCGACGAGCCACTGGCCGAGACCCTGGTGGCGATACGCGTCGAGCACGTAGACGTCGGCCAGATAGGCGAAGGTGGCCCGATCGGTGATGACACGGGCGAAGCCGATCTGCTGCACTCCTTGGAAGAGGCTGAATGGCAGCGAGCCGGCGATTGCCCGGCGCAGGAGGTCGCGCGGAATGCCTTCAGCCCAGTATGAGGACGCGAGAAAAGCGTGGACGGCATCGAGATCAACGGCGGTTGGATCGGTCGTGATCCACAAGTCGCCGCGCGTTACCTGCACGAGTGTGCTGTCCATGTCCGGATCTGTGGATCTGTCTAGAGAAGGATGACTGGGCCGGGGCTCACGACGACGACGAGCGAAAGCAACACGAACGAGGCAAGGAGGAGTTGGTGGCGCGCGCCAGAGGGGCGGGCTCGCGCGCCGCGGTGCGCCCGCGCTCGCCCGTTCGTCAAGGCGCATCGGCGGCTGGTCGAGATCGCTCTCAGGCGAGCGCGGTGCTCCTCGAAGCGCTCGGCCAGCGAATCGGTCTCCCTCACGTCGTCACATTCCTCCGTCGTCATCCGTCTCTCCGGTAGACCGGCGAATTGGCGCCGTTGTGACCGGACCCCGCCCAACGGCGGGGAGGACAAGCGTGGACAACGTGGAGGGGGTCGGGATCATCGTGCACTGCGCGGGCAGCGCCAGCGGCGGCCCGCTCCCGGACCTCGGACGAGGATGGTTTCGATGCTCCCGGACGACGAAGGTGGCCGCGCGCAACCGCGTCACGCCGATGGTCGGCGGTTGCGCGCTGCGCGCGGTGCGGCGGCGTCCCGAGCCGTGCGCGTCTCAGAACGTGGCTTGTTCACATCACGAGTGATCCGATGCGCATGATACGACCCTTCGCCCTCCCGAATGGCGCGCGGCGCGCCGCGTCCGTGCTCATCGCCGGCGCGTGGACAGGCGCGGCCGCCGGCCCGTCACGCGGCGACACCATCGCCCTGCACGTGCCCGTCAGGCCCGCGCCCATCGTCGTGAGCGGCGCGCCCCACCTCGTGTACGAGCTCGAGGTGACGAACGGGACATCGGACACGGTGACGCTTCGCCGCCTGCAGGTGATCGACGCGGACCGGCGGACCGAGATCTCCGTGATGACCGGCGACGCGTTCGCTCGCCGGATCACTCATCCCGGACACCCGACATCCGAGCGCCTTCGGACCACGATCGAGCCCGGTGGGCGCGCCGTCGTGTTCCTCGAGTATCCGCTTCCGGACGGCGCGGTGCCGCGCGCGCTCGCGCACCACCTCCAGTACGACGTCCGCGGAGTGCGGACCCCGGCCGCGGTCGCGAGTGCCCGCGTCACGGTCCTGCGTGAGCCGCCTCCGGTGCTCGGGCCGCCGCTGCGCGGAGGGCCGTGGGTCGCGGTCTACGACCCGTCGTGGGAGCGAGGCCACCGCCGCGTCTTCTACGAGGTCGACGGGCGCGCGCGCCTGCCGGGGCGCTACGCGATCGACTGGATCCGACTGGACGCCGCGGGGCGCTTCGCGCGGGGCGACCCGGACCGCGTGCAGGACTGGCTCGGCTACGGGGCCGAGGTGTTGGCCGTGGCCGACGCCGTGGTCGCGGCCACGCGCGACGACATGCCCGAGAGCACGTCGGTCGCCGCGAACGGCAAGCACTCGCCCGCCGACGCGGCCGGCAACTACGTCGTCCTCGACCTCGGTCGCGGGCGCTATGCGTTTTACGAGCACCTCCGGCCGGGCAGTGTGCGGGTCCGGCGGGGCGCGCGGGTGAGGCGCGGCCAGGTGCTCGGCGCGCTCGGGTACACCGGCGACTCCACGGGCCCCCACCTGCACTTCCACGTCGCCGACGGCGTCTCGCCGCTGGGCGCCGAGGGCGTGCCGTACGCGCTCAGCGAGTTCACCGTCCTGGGCGCGTTCCGCACGCTCGACGCCTTCGGCCGGACGCCGTGGACGCCGCATGGCGAGCTGGCCACCGCCCGCCGCACCGCCGAGCTCCCGGCACCGGGCGTGGTCGTCGATTTCGGCTCGGCTCGCTGAACGGCGGCGGCCCCGCGATCATGTGGCTCGACGGCCCGCGGTGACGCCGAGCGATGGTGCGCATTTGCTGCCCAACTCCCGGCCAACTCTTTGCCAACGGAGCCTAACGTCATGCCCAAGCCGATGACGAAGCCGTACCGCGCAATCGACCTCGCCGAAAAGGCCGGGTTGATCGGCGAGCAGTGGAGTCCGCGTGTCGTCGCGGAGCTCAACGACTACCAGCTGAAGGTCGTGCGCATCGAGGGGGACTTCATCTGGCACGACCACCCCGAGACCGACGAGGCCTTCCTCGTGCTCGAGGGGGAACTACGGATCGACTTCCGCGACGGCAGCGTGACACTCGGCCCAGGGGAGCTCTTCGTCGTGCCGAAGGGGGTCGAGCACAAGTCGTTCGCCGAGCGCGAGGTCAGGATGCTACTCATCGAGCCCTGCGGCACCCTGAACACGGGGCACGCCGGCGGCGAGCGGACGGCGCAGAACGACGTGTGGATCTAGCGCGCTCTTCTGCACGTGTCACGGCTCGGTCGAGCAGCGCGTCGACGGAGAGACCTCGATCCGGCCTCCTGTGGTGCTCGGGCCGGCCGCGTGGCCCGTCCCGCTCGAAGTGCTGCGCCGTACCTTGCATTGCAGCCAACGTACGGGTGTATGCCCCACTCGCCTGCGAAGGACAGAGCCGCCCCTCCGCCCCGGCGGTGTCGACCTGCCACTCCGGTTGCGGAGCGACGGTCGGCGTGGCGCGTGGATGCGTTCGGCGGTGTGGATCTCTGCGCCGCCACCTACACGCGCCACGTCTTCGCCCGGCACATGCACGAGGGCTTCGCCATCGCCGTGGTCGAGGCCGGAGCCGGGGAGTTCAACGCGCGCGGAGCGCGACACGTCGCACCCGCCGGGGCGATCACGGTGCTGCACCCGGAGGAAGCCCACACGGGCGCGGCGGCGCGGTCGGGCGCCCCGGACGGCGGCGCGTGTCTCACCTACCGCACGTTCCACCTCAGTCGCGACGCGGCGCTTCGATTGGCCGGCGTGGGGGAGCTCGACGGGCGGTGGGGGACTCCGACCTTCGCCGCGCCCGTCCTCGATGATGCGCCCCTCGCACGCCGGCTGCTTGCCCTCCACGATCTGCTCCGAGCATCGCCTGCGCCGCTCGCGCAGGCATGTGCGTTGGAGCAGACCCTGGGGGATCTCTTCCGCCGGCACGCCGTACTTGGCCCACGCGCTGGCCGGTGGGTCGAGGACTCGCCGCCACGGTCCGGCCGGACGAGGGCGGATGGCACGGCGGCGGTGATCCATCGCGCCCGCGAGTACCTGGACGGTCGGTATCACGACGCCGTCACGCTCGCCGAGCTGGTCCGGGTGACCGGGGTGAGCGAGTCCCGACTACTTCGGCTCTTCCGCCGGAACGTTGGCCTGCCCCCATACGCGTACGTGCTCACGCGGCGCGTGGAGGCCGCAAAGCGGCGCCTGGACGCCGGGGACCCCGCCGCGCAGGTCGCGCTCGCCTGCGGGTTCGCGGACCAGAGCCACCTCACTCGCCACTTCACGCGCATCGTGGGGCTGTCGCCGGTCCAGTACGCCCGCCGCCCGCGCATCGGGGTCGCGGTGATCGAGAAGCGGGGAGCGAGCCGACGACCCTCGCCTTAGGCGCGGCAGGTGGCGCCGGGCACCCGCTCGGCGTGCCGGGATCCGACAAGACGCCGGCCGGCCGGCGTCACATCGTCCGGGATGACGAGCCACCCCGCCCCTTCGCCCCTCTCGCTGCCCGCCGAGTCGATGCGGGCGCTGGGCTACCGCGTCGTGGATCATCTCGTCGATCGTCTGACGCACCTGGAGTCGCAGCCCGTCCCCGCAACAGGCACCCGGCAGGCGCTGGAGGATGCGCTGCGTGAGCCCGTACCGGAGGTGGGGACCGCGCCCGATCGAGTACTCGACCGGGTGCTCCGGGACGTGCTCCCGCACGTCGCGGCCACCGACCACCCGCGCTTCTTCGCCTTCGTCCCGAGCCCGGGCAACTTCATCAGCGTGCTCGCCGACGCCCTCGCGGCCGGTCACAACGTGTTCGCCGGCCACTGGCTCGTCGGCGCGGGGGCCGCCGAGGTGGAGTTGGTTGCCATCGACTGGCTCCGCACGCTCTGCGGGCTGCCGCCGTCGACCGCCGGGCTGTTCGTGAGCGGCGGCTCGGTGGCGACCCTCACCGCGCTTGCCGCCGCGCGGCACGCGGTCCTGGGCCGCCACCGCGACGACGCGGTGGTCTACGCCTCCGACCAGACGCACGCCTCGCTCGCCAAGGACCTGCGCGTACTGGGCTTCGCCCCCGCGCAGCTCCGGACGCTGCGGAGCGACGACGCCTTCCGGCTCTCCGTCCCGGCGCTCCAGGCGGCGGTGGCGGAGGACCGCGCCACGGGTCGCCGCCCCTTCTGCGTCGTGGCGAACGCCGGCACGACGAGTACGGGGGCAGTCGACCCGCTGGAGGCGGTGGCCGCGCTCTGTCACGCGGAGGGACTCTGGCTGCACGTCGACGGGGCGTACGGCGCCGCGGCCGTGCTCACGGAGACAGGACGCGCCGCCCTGCGCGGGCTCGAGCTGGCGGACTCGCTGACGCTCGACCCCCACAAGTGGTGGTTCCAGCCGTACGAGATCGGCTGTGTGCTCGTCCGCGACGGCCAGCACCTCCGGTCCGCATTCTCGGTGCACGACGCGGCGCGCCCAGCCGGCCCGTCCGACCGGAGACATGGTGCCGGCGCGCCCGCGGATGCCGATGCGGCCCGTGAGGCGGCGTACCTGGCCGACACCGTGCGCGCGGATGCCACGTGGGAGGTGGGCGAGGTGAACTTCTACGACTACGGCGTGCAGCTCACGCGCAGCTTCCGCGCGCTCAAGCTGTGGATGTCACTGCAGGTGTTCGGGCTCAGCGCGTTCCGCACTGCCGTGGCGCGCGGCATCGCGCTCGCCGAGCACGCCGAGCGGCAGTTGCGCGCGGCCCCCCACTGGGAGGTCGTGACGCCGGCGCAGCTCGGTGTGGTGACCTTCCGGTACGGACCGCCGGGCGCCTCTCCGGCCGCGATCGACGCGTGCACGCGCGACGTCGTCGCGGCAATGCTGGCCGACGGGTATGCAATGGTCACCTCGACGGCGCTCCGCGGCCGACCGGTCCTGCGCCTCTGCCCCATCCACCCGGCAGCCTCCGAAGCAGACGTGGATGAGACGCTGCACCGCGTAGCGCAATTCGGCCGAATGGCCCATGCAGCGCGGCATCCGACCCCGTGAGCCGGCGCCGCTCGCAGCAACCGCGCTGACGCGTGCTTCGGGCATCTCGCGCGTACCCCACCATACGCGCTGGTGATCGTCGCGGCCGTGGCGACTCCCATGAAGGCGGCGCCGGGCTGCACGCCGGGCGACTCACCGGGGCGTATCTGCCTCGCCAGCCGACCTCGCCGGGGCGTTCACCACCTGCCACGCGCCGGCGTGGGCTCGCACCAGAACGAACGGCTTTCGCGACTCGCGGTCGGGTGTGCGCACGATGGGGCCGAGGACTCCGTCCATTGTCGTGAGCCCGGCGAGTGCGTCGCGCAGGCGGCGCCGGTCCGCCGCCAGGGTCTCCGGCAGCCCCACGATCCCCGCGAGCTCGATCGCCCGCCGCAGCGCGAACACGATCTCCCAGGCCGCCATGCTGTGCAGATCCGCCGCGCCGCCCGCGCGTCCGACCGCGCTCGCGGCGGCGCGCCCTTCGCGGCTCGTCCGCACGAAGCTGGTCGGGATGAGCAGCCCCTCCGCGTCTGCCCCGCACCGCGCGAGCGTCTCCTCGCTCGACGCACTCGTCAGCCCCACGACGACGACGGGCCGGACGCCCTGGCGGTGCATCTCGCGCAACGCGGCGCAGGTGCCCACGGCGTGCGCGGAGAGCACCACCACGTCCGCGCGCATGGCCGCGAGGCGCGCCACCGGTGTTGCGAGCGCCGTGTCGAGGATAGACCATCCGACTGCCCCCAGGACCCGGAGGCCGGCCGCCGTTGCGCTCGGGCCGATGATGTTCTGCCAGGTGGAGTGCGAGTGCGCGAAGTCGGCCTCCTCCCCCGCTGCGATGGTCGTGGCGGAGGGATAGCGCCGCCTTACCCATGCCCACAGCGCGGGGTACATCGCGATCTCGTCGGGCGCGTTGCGGAACGCCCACGGGGAGATCCGGGCGAGGTTGGCCTTCGTCGCCCCGTCGGTGAACACGGGCAGCGCGAGACCTGTGTCGGCAAGCTCACTGGTCCCGTCGCCGGCCGTGCTCCGCAGCGCATGATAGAGCGGCTCGGCCACGGACGAGCAGCTCGGGCCGACGGCGACGAGCGCGTCCGAGGCGGCGATCCGGCGCGCGAGCGCGATGCCGTCGCTCGGAGCGCAATGGTCGTCGGCGTAAGACACCACGAAGCGGCCGACGGCCCCGTCGGCCAGCCGCACGCCGCCCGTGCGGTTGATCGAGTCTGTCGCGGCTGTGAGCGCCGCGCGACTGTTGATCCCGAAGGCGCGCACCGGTCCGCTGAGTGCCCCAAAACCGGCGATGTGCAGCGGCCGCGTCGCGGCGCGCCCGTCCAAACGCGTCTCACCGCCGTGGAGTGCCGCCGCGCTCGACGACAGCTTCTCCGCCCTCGCCGGCTCACTCACACGCGCGTCGGCGGGCACCCGAAACGTTTCGGAAGCCGGAAGTGCGAGCGACTGCGCGGGCAGCGGTGTCGTGGACGCGAGAGCTGCGAGGGCGGCGAGTGCCGCGGCGCCGGCGCGCCCACCAAGGCGCATCCCAGGGATGATCCAGCTGAACGGTCGCATGATTCCTTCCGAGGTGAATCCCGAAGCGCGCGTGGACCGCGAACGGAGAGATCGTCGTCGACCGACGCGGACGGGAGCCGGTACGCGGCGCCCGAGGTGTATCTCCCACGAGCGTCCGGGGTTCACTCAGGGTACACGCCTCACACTTCACCCATCGCCGAAGTATGCCCCTCCTCCTTCGTTCAGCTGCGCCGTCGCGCGTGATCGTCACGCCCGACGGTCGTGGCCGTGCTACCGGGTAGGCCTGCACACCGTGGACGAGACTGACTCGAGCAGACCTTTCAGGAACGGGTCCCGGTCACACGCCGCGTCGGACGGCACGTGTTCCGTCACGCCCGCGCCCACCACTTCGCACCCCGCGTGGCGGACTGCATCGAGCAGCGCCTCCAGCCCATCGAGGGTCAGCCCGCAGGCCGCGGGGACCGCGACCTCCGCGAACTCGCCCGGGTCGAGCACGTCGAGGTCGATGTGCACGTATGCGTGCCGTGCCCCGCGATCGGCGAGCCAGGAGGCGACACAGGACGCGTCCGCCCGCAATTGCTCGACTCCGAGACAGCACATGCCCGCCGCGGCAATGAAGTCACGCTCCGCGGCGTCGAGGTCACGCACGCCCGCGAGGAGGACCTGGTCGGGGCGGAGACGTGACGGCAGGTCCCCGACGAGTGACCCTTCGCCCTCGCCCAGGATGCAGCGGAGTGCCATGCCGTGTAGCGTGGCGCTCGGCGACGACTCCGGGGTGTTGAGGTCCGCATGCGCGTCCAGCCAGACGACCGCGAGGCCGGCTCGATAGCGCGCGTTCAGATAGGTCACCGGCGCGAGCTCGACGCTGCAGTCGCCGCCCACCGTCAGGATCGCGCTCGGGACGGTGGCGTTCACCACGGCGAGCGCCACCCGGAGGTGTGCCCGCAGCACGTCGAGGCCACGAATGCCGTTCTCGACCGGCAACTCGGCGGTGCATGGGTGGATGGGCACCTCGACCCAGGGTACGTGCTCGGTGAGGCGGCGCAACCGGTGCGCGCCCCTCCCCACGCCGGGTACGTCACCGGCGCCCTGCCACTGTGGGAAGAGCAGGTGCAGGCGTGTCACGAGCGACCCTCGCGCCTCGCGGCACGGCGGCTGGTGCGCGGCGGACCGACCTCAGGCACGCCGCAGACGCAGCACGGAGATGCCCGCGATGACACTGGCCGAGCGACGACGGCTACCCTCGAGCGCGCGAGACTGGACGAGGACCACGGTCGGGCCCGGGCTGATGATGACGATCAGCGACAGCAGCACGAACGGGGTGCAGGCGATCCAGCTCACAGGGGCACGTTGGCGAGCGAGGTGAAGGGAGCGATCTGGTATGCTTGCGCCTGGAGACCCACGCCGAGCATCCGCGAACCCTCGCATCATCATACGAACGTTCGTACGATTATGCAACCGGAGGACGCGCGGAATTCCGCCACGTGAGCGCGGTGCGCCCGACTGAAGTGGCGCTCGGAATCTGCGGAGCAGGCGCAGCTCTCTCGAGTCGCCCGGACGGACGCGCTCGGCCGCGGCCCGACCGATCTCGCCGCCGAGCTCCTCAATCCGCCTCCCACGCGAAGCCGGGCCGCCCGAAGTGCCCGTAGTTCGTCGTCCCCCGGTAGATCGCCCGCCGGAGCCCCAGCCGCTCGATGATCGCGCCCGGCCGGAAGTCGAACCCCGCCCGCACGAACCGCTCGGCCGCGTCGTCGTCCCCCGTCCCGAACGTGTCCACGCGCACCGAGACAGGCGTCGCCCGCCCGATCGCGTACGCCACCTGCACCTCGCACCGCCGCGCCAGCCCCGCCCGCACCACGTGCCGGGCGACGTACCGCCCGAAGTAGGCGCCCGACCGGTCCACCTTCGACGGGTCCTTCCCGCTGAACGCCCCGCCCCCGTGCCGCCCCATCCCGCCGTACGTGTCGACGATGATCTTCCGCCCCGTGACCCCGCAGTCCGCCGACGGCCCGCCCAGCGTGAAGCCCCCCGTCGGGTTCACCAGCACCTCGAGCCCCGGCCGGTGCCACGCCCCCAGCACCCCGGGGAGGAGCGCCGTCTCGACGTAGTGCCGGACCTCCTCCTGCGTGATCGACGGCGCGTGCTGCGTCGAGACGAGCACCGTCCGCACTTCCACCGGCGCGCCCGTCGCGCCGTCGTAGGCGACCGACAGCTGCGTCTTCGCGTCGGGCCGGAGCCACGCCACCCGCCCCGCCTTCCGGTCGTCCGCCAGCCGCCGCGCGAGGGCGTGCGCGAGGAGGATCGGCAGCGGCATCAGCGCCGGCGTCTCGTCCGTCGCGTAGCCGAACATGAGCCCCTGGTCCCCCGCCCCGCCGGCGTCCACCCCCTGCGCGATCTCGGGCGCCTGCGTCGTCAGGAGCTCCGTGATGCGCACCCCATCGGCGTTGAACGCCTCCGCGGGGTCCGTGTAGCCGATCTCGCGGATCGCCGCCCGCGCGACGGCGGCGTGGTCCACCGCGGCCCGCGACGTGATCTCCCCGGCGAGGACGACGTCGCCCCCCTTGCACAGCACCTCGCACGCGACGCGCGCGGCGGGGTCCTGCGCGAGGTGCGCGTCGAGCACGGAGTCGGCGACGTAGTCGCACACCTTGTCCGGGTGCCCCTCGCTCACCGACTCGGAGGTGAAGACGTGGAGCGCGCCGGCGCGGCGGGCGCGGGTCGCGGGGGAACGGGCGAGCGTGGTGGTCATGACGGTCCTTGCGAGAGGAGGGTGTTCGCCCGTTCGCGCATGGGTCCGCGCCGCACATCTTCTGCGCGGCCGGCCGGCTGGGCCACCGTGGAGGACTCCGGACGGGTGGCGACGGGTCGTCGAGCCGGGGCTCTCGCCGTCTTCGTCATGCCGGCGGCCGGGGCGTCGGCCGCCTGTTCGGTTGTTCGGTTGTGGCCCGCGGTCCTGCCGGTGACGCAGAACGCCCCGCGACTCTCGAGAGTCGCGGGGCGTTCGCCGCGACTTAGACGGTGATTCGCGGAGCGTGTCCGCCGCGCGGCCCGTCAAGTCGGGAAATCGCCGCGCGCCCGTATGCTACCACCCGGCCGGAGAGCCGTCAATCGGCGCCGGCAGCCTGATGGGCGGCGTGAAGACGGCGGCGCCGAGGAGCGCAGCCGCAGCGCGGCGACCGGATACTACCACTCTCACCCCCGACCCGTAGCTTCGAGGAGTGGGCGGACGCGGAGGACCGCGATCCGATGGACGGTCAGGGGAGGACTTCCGCGATGACTCCACGAGCAGACCGGAGCCACGTACGCGTGCGTGTCCTGCGCCAGCGCGACGTCGTCGAAGGCGCCGACGTGGCGGGGCGGACGCCGGGCGAACGGCTCGCCATGATGTGGGCGCTTGCGCGGGACGCCTGGAGTTTCAAGGGGGAGCCGCAGCGTGCTGAATCCCGACTTCAGAGACATGCTGTCCGCGTTCAACGCGGAAGGCGTTGAGTATCTCGTCGTCGGCGCTTACGCGTTGGCGGCGCACGGCCTTCCCCGGGCCACCGGAGGCCTCGACTTCTGGATCCGGCGGACGCCGGAGAACGCGGACCGCGTGCTCCGGGCTCTCTCGGAATTCGGGGCACCCGTCGATCGGATCTCGCGCGACGACCTGCTGACGCCCGAGCTCATCCTCCAAATCGGTGTCGAGCCCAGCCGCATAGACATCCTGACGTCGATCGACGGCGTGGAGTTCGAGGCGGCACACGCGAGGCGACTCGTCGCGCGCGTCGACGACGTCATCGTGCCACTCCTCGGGCTCGAGGAGCTGATCCAGAACAAGCGCGCCGTCGGCCGGCCGAGGGACCTGGCGGACGTGGCGCAGCTCGAGGCGGTGGAGAAAGGACGCGAGAGGCGCGAGCCGGACTAGCTCACCGACTCGGCTCCGCGGCGCCCCCGCGCCAACTTCGGCCCGTACGCCGCCTTCCCCCTATTCGCGTCGTACGCCCGCTGCGCGAGGTACCTCGCGTCGTACTCGCTCACGGCCTCGATCGCGAGCGACGCCGCCAGCGCCTCCAGATCCGCCACCTCCTCGGCGATCGCCGCGTCCATCCGCCGCGCCCGCGTCGCGAGCTCAAGCATCCCGTCCGCCCCCTGTCACGAATCCCGGCCCTCGCGTGTTCCAGAGGTGGGCCGGGGCATCGCGGCGACGGCGCGCCGTGGCGCGCGTCGCGTCTCCGTGCCCGCTGAGCGCGTCCTGAGCGCGTCCTGAGCGCGTCCTGAGCGCGTCCTGAGCGCGTCCTGAGCGCGTCTCCACCATTCGGCACGGGAGGTTCCCATGACAGTTGATCGGCTCACGATCGGCATCGCGGCGGGCGTCGCGCTCGCGATCCTGTCGGGGTGCGACGCGGCCACCACGACGGACGTCGCTCCCCCCACGTCGCCACTCGCGGCGACGGCGTTGGTGCCTCCGCTCCCCGACCCCTCCGATTTCGTCCCGGTCATCACGAACCCCTTCGTCGAGCTGATCCCCGGGACGACGTTCGTGTACCGCGGGGAGACCGAGGAGGGCGTGGAGACCAACACCGTCGAGGTGACCAGCGACACCAAGACGATCCTCGGCATCTCGGCCACCGTCGTCCACGACATCGTCTACCTCGACGGCGTGCTCGCCGAGGACACCTTCGACTGGTACGCGCAGGACGTGAGCGGCAACGTCTGGTATCTGGGCGAGGACACCTGCGAGATCGAGAACGGCGAGTGCGTCTCGAAGGAAGGGTCCTGGGAGGCCGGCGTGAACGGTGCCGAGGCGGGGATCCTCATGTGGGCGAGCCCCGCCTCGGTCAAGGGCAACGCGTACCGGCAGGAGCTCCTCCAGGGAGTGGCCGAGGACTCAGCGAAGGTGCTCCGGCTCGACGCGAGCGTCGAGGTGCCGTACGGCTCCTTCTCGGGCTGCCTGGAGACCATGGAGTGGTCGCCGCTCGAGCCCGGCGTTCGCGAGCACAAGAGCTACTGCCCGGGGACCGGCCTGGTGCTGGAGAACCAGAAGCGCGGCGGCCAGATCCGCATGGAGCTGGTGAGCATCTCGCGACCCTAGCGACCACCGTCGCGCCCGACCGGCCGACGGCGCGCGTGCTCCAGGCAGTCCACGCTCCCTCGGCGTGACGTGGCCGATCGAAACCACGCAGCACCGCCTCACGTAGGGTCCGTAGCCGCGGCGACCACGCCGCGGCGTCGGGGCCGCGTCGGGACCCGGGTGGAGGGATGCGTAGCGGGCTCGACCTCCGACGGCGTTGGCTCGCAACCACGGAGAGGCTGCTCATGACTCGGCGCTCCAAGGTCTGGCTGGTGGTGGCGGTGCTCTTCAGCCTCGTCAACCTGGGCGGCGCGGGGTACGCGGCCGCGCGGGGGGAGTTGCTCCACGCCGGCCTACATGTCGCGCTGCTGCTCCTCGGCGCGTACGTCGTGTTGCGGCTCGCGCCGAGGAGCGACGCGCGCCCCCTCTCCCACGAGGTCACCGACCGCTTGACGCACCTCGAGCAGTCCGTCGACGCCGTCGCGATCGAGGTCGAGCGGATCGGCGAGGGGCAGCGGTTCATGACGCGCCTCTTCACCGAGAGGGGCGCCGCGAGGGCGGCCGGCGAGGGCGCCGCGGAGCCGAGCGAGATCGAGGCGGGGGAGGCGGCGCCGCACGTCCGCCGGGACTGATCGTCGGCGGGCTCGGGTGCGCGCCGTACGCGCGGCATGCGCGTACGCGTGCGGAATCCCAGCGCCGGAGCCCCCCGACTATCGTCCCTCCCCCGCGCCGAGCGTCCGCGCGAGCGCGGCTCGGACGTTCTCGTCGTGGGCACGAGCCCATCTACCGACCGGTCTACGCCGCCCGGAACCGATCGTATCGCTCCGCGAGAAAGTCTCGATTGGGCTGGTGCTCCGTCCGTCGAGGGAGAACGAGCCGGGTGCCGTGCACCGCCTGGAGCCCGTATCGGAGCATCGGTCCGTCGATGTCCTCGAGCACGTCCACCCGGATCTCGACCCGCACCTCCGGCGTGATCCCGAGGATGTTCGTGTCGTAGGCGGAGTGGTGGATCTTGCAGAGCCCGAGGCCGTTCGAGACCATCGGCTCCCCCCTCGGGTCGCGGTCGGGAAGGATGTGGGCCGCGTCGAGCAGCTCGACGTGCCGCAGCCGGCAGATCGCGCACTGTTCGCGGTAGGCGTCTAGCACCAGCCGCCGGAACTGCTGCTGGTGCAGCCGCTGCATCACCGCACGCGTCACGTATCCGCGACGCACGCTCGCCACCACCGCGTCGTCGGCGACGGCGGGAGCGATCACCTGATCGGCCATCAGGGTGAACTGCAGCCTGGCCGGGTCGTCACCGCTCACGTACACCGGAAAGATCGCGTCGTAGAACCCGGGGTCCACGGCGACGAGATAGAGCAATGGACGCTGGCGAACCATCGCGTTCCTGAGCGCGACGTTGTCGGCGTGACTCGGGTCTGTCCCCCGGTACTTGTAGATGAAGTGCCCCGCATCCGGATCGTGCGCGTCCGCATACGGTGACTTCGCCGAGGTCTGCACGCTGAGCGCCGCGCCGCCAGGCCCGAAGGCAGCGGGTTTGAAGATCCCCTTCTGAAAGTTCCAGATGGGCACACGCTCACCGCGTACCGTGACTCCGGCGCTCAGCTCGGCGCGAGGAATCCGTCCACCGTAGCGGTCTCGAAGCCGTTGTACGTGCGCGAACGCGGCTGCGCGTACCTCATCCTCTGGTGTGAGTGGCGTCATCCCTGGCCTCTACGCGCGTTCGACGGCGCTGCCCGCCCGACCACCACTGAGATGTAGCGCGAACTGCCGGTCGCTCGGCGCGAGTGGCAGGGTCAACAGCTCCCGAGGAGTGACCCACGCCAGCGCCGTGTGCTCGATGCACCGCGGCTGCCCCGCGATCTCGACCGGGTGGAACTCGATGACGAAGTGCGAGCCCGGGTCGCCGGTCGAGAACTCCACCTCTCCAGCCGATCGTACCACCACGTCGAGCTCCTCGGCCAGCTCACGGCGTGCCGCCTCGAGGATGCTCTCGCCCGGCTCGAGCTTGCCGCCAGGGAACTCCCAGAGGCCGCCGTGGCGCTTGTGGGCCGGGCGCTGGCAGATGAGGAGATGGTCGCCGCGGCGGACGACGGCGGCGACGACGCGGATCGACTCGGCCATTACCACGAAGCTCGGACAGGGAGAGGCGGGCAGGAGCGATGCGGGGGGCAAGTTACGGCCATTCCACCGCCCTTACCACGCCCCGGGAGAGCAGAGCCCATGACGACGCCCCGCACCGCCGCCGCGCCGGTGCGGCGCGCGATGCCGGATCAGGGACGGCCCTCACGCATTTTCGCGAGATACTGTCTCCGCGCTGCCGCCGCCCGCCATCGCCCGCAGCCGCCGCGCCAGCTCCTCCCGAACCGCCGCCGGCCCCAGCACCTCCGCGTCCGGCCCGTACTGGAGCGCGTGCCTGACTCCCCACTGCACGTCGAGCAGCGGGTGCTCCACCGTGAGCGACCCGTCGGCGTCGAGCGCCCTTCCCTCCCGCTCCGCGATCCAGCGCGCGATGCGCGGCGAGTAGCGCACGGTCATCGTCCGCGCCGGCTCGCCGGCGAGCACCCGCCCGCCGCGGATCACGGCGTCGAGCGAGAACGACGCCGGCACGGCGAACGGCTCCCCGAGCAGCTCGGCGCCCTCGACGCGGTCGAGGCGGAAGACGCGGACGTCGTCGCTCCGTTCGCAGAACGCCACCACATACCACGCCCCACTCGCCACGACGAGCGCGTAGGGACGGACGACGCGCGCCGTCGCCTCGCTCGCGTCGCCGCGGCGGTAGCGGAGGCTGAGCTTGCGGCCGCTCCTGAGCGCCGCGCGGAGCGCCGCGAGATGCTCCGCGCTCCCGGCGGCGCCGAGCGTTGCGTGGCGCAGCACGTCCGCGTCGCCGTCGTGCGCCGCGAGCTTCACCATCGCCGCCCGCAGCCGCACCCGCGCGCGCCCGATCGCGCTCCGTTCCTCCGGGGGCCGCTCCCCCTCGAGCATCGCGAGCCCGAGCTCGAGGGCGCACAGCTCGGCCGCGGTGAGGCGCATCGGGCGGCGGAACTGGTGCGAGGCGAGCGACACGCGCTCGCGCTCCACGAAGAGCGCGATCCCCTCGTCCACGAACCCCGCCGGGTCGTCGAAGCGCTCGGTGAGCGAGCGGAGGTCGGCGAGCAGCGTCTCGCGGTCGGTGCCGAGCCGCGCGGCGAGCGCGGCGATCGGGTGCTCCCCGTCGTCCGCCAGCTCGGGGACGAGGGCGAGGATGCGGCGGAGCTGCGACGCGGCGTCGCTCACGAGCCCACCTCGCCGCCCGCCCGCTCGCCCGCATACGCGGCGAGCGTCCGCCGGAGCTGCGCGTCGTACTCGGCGACCAGTGCCTCCGGGCGCACCGGGCGCGCGTCGCCGGCGAAGGAGAGGAGCCAGCGCGCGAAGGCGTCCACGCGCCGCACCTGAAAGCAGCGCCGGCGCGGCTCTCCCTCGACGGACGCGCCGAGCCGGGCGGCGGCCGCCGTCGCGCCCGTCTCGCGCGCGAACTCCACCACCGCGTCGCAGGCGTCGCCGTCGCCCAGCTCCCAGGCGTGGCGCGACCGCGCGTGCTCGCGCAGGCGGAACGACGCGGGGACGTCGAAGTCGGGGGTGCTCTCGGCCTTCGTGTTGCGCGCGACCTTCGACATGCGGCTCAGTCGGAAGTTGCGGAGCGCCGCGCGCTCGCGGTCGCGGCCCGCGAGGTACCAGTGGCCGCTCAGGTAGAAGAGCCCGTACGGCTCGACCTCGCGCCGTGCCGTCGCGTCCGTCCCGATCGCGTGGTAGTCGAAGGACACGACCTTCCGGTCGCGCAGCGCGTCGCCGAGCGTGTCGAACGTCGCCGGGTCGGGCTGGGCGCGCGGCGGGAGGACGCGCGGGTCGGCGGCCGGCGCGACAGCGTCCACCGGCAGGTCGAAGGCGAGCTTCCGCATCGCGCTCCCGGCGTCGGCGGCGAGCGACGGGTCACCGAGCGCGCGGACGCGGGCCGCGGCGTCGGCGACGGCGGCCAGCTCGTCGGGCTCGAAGGCGAGCGACTGGACCCGGTGGTATCCGTAGAGGTCCACCCTGCCGTGACGCGGCGTCGACTTCTCGCCGCCGGCGGGCGCGGCGAGGAGGACGTAGGGGAGGTAGAAGTTGTCCTTCCTGATGGTGTAGAGCGTCGGCTCGCCAGTCTCGTCGGGCCGGGTCTCGATCGGCACGCCGAATCGGAGCAGCTCCTTCTTGTCGCGCTCGAAGGTGCGCTTGACGCTGGCGATATTGCTCCCGGCGAGGTCGTAGCCGGGCACCTCGCGGGCGATCTCGTCGAACGAGACGGGATAGTGGTGGCGGAGGAGCGACGCGACGAGGTCGGTCCAGCGGCGGAGCTTGGGGGAGGAGCGGGGCCTCGGTGTCCCCCTCACACGACCTCCTCGCGCCCGCGCCCGGTCACCACCACCGCCACCGCCCGCAGCGCCGCCGCCACCCGCTCCCGCCCCGCCGCCACTTCCGCGGCGCCGAGCGTCTCGCGCACCTCCTCGCTCGCTTCGGGGAAGAAGAAGCTGAACGCGCCTGGCGCGCCCGCGACCTCGTGCAGCGCCGCCGCGTACAGGTCGCGCTGCAGCGCGTACTCCGCCGCCCTCGCCACCGCCTCCTCGCGCGTCGCGACGCGGTGCGTCTTGAAGTCGAGCACCTCGAGCACCCCGCCGACGCGCGCCACGAGGTCCATCGCCCCGTGCAGCACGCTCGCCTCCCCATCCACCTCGAGGAACCAGGTGAAGGGGAGCTCGCGCTCCACCGCCTCCCCGCCGACGAGGCGCGCCACGCTCGCGTGCGTCCGCGTCCGCTCGATCAGCCCCCGCAGCCGCGCCATCGCCTCCGGCGCGAGCGACGCCGCCGCGTCGGCGCCGAGCCGGCTCGCCACCTCGCGCTCGAGCAGCGCGTCGAGGTCGCGCCCGACCACGTCCCCGTGCAGCTCGAGCACCGAGTGGACGACGTCCCCCGTCGTGCGTGCGTCGAGCGCGTCGCCATGTCGGCTCGGCGACCCGTTGCCGGACGACCCGTTCGCCCCGTGCCGCTTCGCGAACGGCGTCGGCCGGAGGCCGAGCAGGTAGCTGCGCCGGTGCTCGTCGCGGTCCTTCGCGAAGACCATCAGCTCGGTGGCCGAGCGGCGGAAGAGCGGGGCGACGGACGCGACCGCGGCGATCCGCCGGAGCAGCGGCGCCGACACGCGCGCCGTCGCCGCGACCTGCTCGAAGCTCGGCGGCGCCGCCGGCTCCATGCTCGCGACCTCGGGCAGCTCGCCGACGACGCGTCCGCTCCACGCCACTCCGTCGCACCCGTAGCTGAACGCCTCCCCTTCGACGCGCAGCCCGCCGAGCAGCCACCGGGCGGCGGTCGGCTTGGTCTCCTCCGCGGCGTCTCCGCCGGGCGCGGTGGGGAGCTTCGCGCACAGCACGAGCCGGTCGCGCGCGCGCGTGCTCGCCACGTACCAGACGCGCTTCTCCTCCGCGGTGTCGCGCAGCGCCGCGCGGTCGCGCAGGGACTCGTTGGCACCGGGGAGTCGCTCCTCCTCCTCCGCCTCGGGGTCCTCGAGCCGGACGCCGATCCCGTCCGCGGCATCGAGAAAGATGAGCGGCGTCCGGTTCGCGCCTCCCGTCGGCCGGTCGAGGTCGCAGAGGAAGACCACCGGCCACTCGAGTCCCTTCGCGCCG
>JBJMNL010000165.1:0-11809 GCA_045804285.1 Gemmatimonadaceae bacterium | reverse complement strand
CTCCCACCCGTCCGCGCCGGTGAAGAGCCCGAGCACCTGCTCGCGCCCGACGCGCGAGAGGAGCGCGGTCTCGATGAAGGTGCGGCCGAGGCTCTCGTACGACGCGCGCGCCGTCTCGCGCACCCACGCCGCGTCGCGCTCGGGGAAAGCGGCCGCGATCTGGCGCTCGACGACGTCGCCCCGGATGCCGAGCGGGCGGTAGCCGAGCGCGCCGAGGCGGGCGCCGAGCGCGCTGGCGCGGCGCCAGCTCAGCGCGTCGAGCCCGCGGATGACGCCGCGCACCGCCGCGTATTCCGCCAGGTGCGCCGCCGTCGGACGTCGGACCGCTGGCGCCGCCGCGGCGGGCGCGGTCGCGCCGGCGGCGTCGGCGCGGACCTCTCCGGCGCCCGTCACGCGTGCACCGCCGCGTCGCGGGGCGCGGGGCGCGGCGCGCCGGCCACGAGCCCCCTCGTGAACGCTCGCGTCTCCTCGGCCACGCGCGCCCAGTTGTAGTGGTCCTCGACCGCGCGCCGCGCCGCGGCGCCCATCGCCGCGCGGCGCGCGGGGTCGGCGAGCAGGGCGCGGATCGCGGCGGCGACCGCCGCGTCGTCCTCCGGGGGCACGACCAGCCCCGTCTCGCCGTCGCGCACCGCGGCGCGCACGCCGCCGGAATCGCCGGCGACCGACGGCGTGCCGCTCGCGCCGGCCTCCACGTAGGAGATGCCGAAGCCCTCCACGTTCACGCCACGGTCGAGGCGCGACGGGCCGACGTACACCGTGGCCGTCGCGTACGCCTCGGCGACCGCGGCGTCGTCGAGCGCGCCGGCGAAGATCGCGCGGTCGGCGACGCCGAGCTCCGCGGCGAGGGCGCGGAGGCGCCCACCGTCGTGCCCCTCGCCGACGAGGAGGTAGCGGAGCGCGGGAAAGTCCGGCGCCAGCCGCGCGAGCGCGCGGAGGGCGACGTCCTGCCCCTTGTGGGGGACGAGGCGCGCGACCGTCAGCATGAGCGGCGCGTCCGGCGCCACGCCGAGCCGCGCTCGCAGCTCGCCAGTGTCGCGCGACGGATGGAAGTGGGCCGGGTCGGTGCCGAGGTCGATGGCCACGATCGGCGGCGGGCGGCGGACGCCGGCCGCGCGCATCACTCCGGCCGTGACGTCGGCGGTCCAGGCGGAGTTGGCGACGATCGCGGCCGCGTCGCCGAAGATCCGGCGCGCCGTGCGCCGCTTGAGGAGGCTGCCGGCGACCTTTCGCTGCTCGCGGAGCACGTCGCCGCCGTTCACGTACAGCACGTAGGGCACGCCCGTGCGCCGGTGCGCCCACCAGACAGCGTAGCCCACCGGGCGCACGTTGCCGCAGTGCACGAGGTCCACGCCGCCGCCGGAGGCGCCGGGGGCGCGGCGCGCGCGCCGCACGAGCCAGCGCGCCCACCGCGCCTGGCTCGCGAGGCGGTTCGCCGTGCGGAAGGGGAAGGGCTGGCGGTCGATCTCGTACCCCTCCCCCGCGTCGAACGCCGCCGCTCCCGGCGCGGCGACCGTGGACACGGCCATCGCGTCGGGCGCGAAGCGCCGGCACAGCTCGACGTGGCGCCGCGCCATGCCGCCGAGGTCGGGGGCGTAGTCCTGGGTGACGAAGAGGTGGTTCACCGCGGGCTCCCCCTCACGTGATCCACCGCGTGCGGTCCCGCGCCGACCCGACCGCGTGCTCGAAGCCGTCCACCATCTGTCGTTCGGTGAAGTCGCGGGCGACGCGGGTGTGGCCGGCGTTGCCCATGGCCTTGCGCTGCGCCTCGTGGGCGAGGACGGCGGCGACCGTGGCGGCGGTGGCGGCGGCGTCGCCCGCCGGGAGGAGGATCCCGGTGATGCCGTCGGCGACGTAGCGCTGGGCGACCGTGCCGCGCTCGGCGAGCACGGGGACGCGCAGCGCCATGAAGTCGAGGGCGCCGAAGCCGGCGGTGTCGCAGTCCGCGGCGATCCAGCCGAGGTCCGCGGCGCGCAGGACGCTGAGCTGGTCGTCGCGCTCGCCGAGCAGCTTGACGACGTTCGTGATGCCGAGGGCGGCGGCGTGCATGCGCAGGTCCTCGTGGTCGGAGCCGCTGCCGACGAGGACGAGCCGCAGGTCCGGGTGGCGCGGCGCGAGCATCGCCATCGTGCGCAGCGCCGTGGCGGCGCGCGCGCGCCCCGCCGGGTCGTAGACGCAGACGAGGACGCGGCCGGCGCCGGCGGCGCCGAGACTCTGCGCCGCGGCGGGGCGCACGGCGTCGTAGCGCGCGACGTCCACGCCGAGGTCCGCGACCACCGGCTCGAGGGCGCGCTTGGTGGGGAGCACCGCGCTCTGCAGGTCCCCCTTCGACGTGAAGAGGAAGCCGGTCGCCGCGAGGCGCATCGCGAGGCGCGAGGAGGCGCCGGTGACGAGGTGCGCGCCGGCCGGCGTCCGCCGCACGACGGCGCCGCGCTCGGCGAGCCGCATGGCGAAGCCGGCGAGCAGGTGCTCCTCCTCCGAGTGGACGTAGACGACCTCGACGAAGTGCTCGAGGAGGATCTGCTTGAGGCGGTGCGCCCGGGCGATCCACGGCGCCTCGAAGTCGAGCGGCACCGCCTCGAGCCCCTCGTCAGCGACGCGCCGCTCGACGACGCTCTCGATCGGGCAGGCGTAGGTCACCTGGTAGCCGCGGCCGAGCAGCGCGCGCCCCGCCGTAGCGAAGGCGCGCGCGCCGCCCGACCACTCACGGCCAGCGTGGAGGAAGAGCACTCTCATCGAGAAGCGCGCGAGTCGGGAGTCGGGGGTGGGCAGGCGGGGGTCGGGAGTCGGAAGTCGGGAGTCGAGCCGCCGCCCCGGACGTCCCGAAGTGGGCGACTCCCGACCGCCCACTCCTCACTCCCGGCTCGCGGCGCTCCCGTCACGCGGGCACCTCCTCCCGCTTCCCGCTCCCCGCCTCCCGGAACTGCAGCGAGTGCAGGCGCCAGTACGCCCCGCGGAGCGCGAGCAGCTCGGCGTGCGTGCCGCGCTCGACGATGCGGCCGCGGTCGAGGACGAGGATCTGGTCCGCGTGCTCGACCGTCGAGAGGCGGTGGGCGATGACGAACACCGTGCGGCCGGCGAGCAGGCGGTCGATCGCCTCCTGCACCAGGCGCTCGCTCTCCGTGTCGAGCGCCGACGTCGCCTCGTCGAGGATGAGGATCGGCGGGTCGGTGAGGAGGGCGCGGGCGATCGCGATGCGCTGCCGCTGCCCGCCGGAGAGGCGCGTGCCGCGCTCGCCGAGCACCGTGTCGTACCCCTCCGGCAGCTCGCGGATGAAGCCGTGGGCGTTGGCGGCGCGCGCCGCCGCCTCGACCTGCGCGTCGGTGTAGCGGCCCGGCTGGCCGTAGGCGATGTTGGCGCGCACCGTGTCGTTGAACAGCACGGTGTCCTGGCTGACGATCCCGGTGAGGGCGCGGAGCGCGTCGAGGCGGATCTCGCCCGTGTCGACGCCGTCGAGCAGGATGCGGCCGGCGGTCGGCTCGTAGAAGCGCGGGATGAGGTCGACGAGCGTGCTCTTCCCCGCCCCGCTCGGGCCGACGAGCGCCACGACCTCTCCCTTGCGCGCCGTGAGCGAGACGCGCGACAGCACCGGCTCGGCGACGGACTCGGCGCCCGCGTAGGCGAAGCTCACGTCGTCGAAGGCGAGGGCGCGCTCGAAGCGCGCCGGCGCGATCGTGCCGCGGTCGAGCTGCACCTCGGTGGGCGCGTCGAGGATCTCGAACACCCGCTCGGCCGACGCGAGCGACTGCTGCGCCGTGGTCGGGATCTGCGAGAGCTGCTTGAGCGGCTGGAGGAGCCGCATCACGTAGAGCAGGAAGGCGATGAGGTCGGAGCCCGCCATCGTGTGGTCGACGAGCACGAGGCGCGCGCCGATCCAGAGGATGAGCACCGCGACCGACGTCCCGATGATCTCGGTGATCGGCTGGGCGAGGAAGGCCACGCGCGTGACCTTCACCATGCCGCGCGTGACGCGCTGGCTCGCGTCGAGGAAGCGCCCCTCCTCGTACCGCTCGGCGCCGAACGACTTGACGAGCCGCACGCCGCTCACCGACTCCTGGACGATGCTCGCCATCTCGCCCGTCTGGTTGCTCAGCCGGCGGTACCCCTTGCGCAACTTGCGCAGGAGCGGCTGCAAGGCCACGAGGAGCAGCGGGGCGACGACGAGCGCCCAGAAGGTGAGCTGGACCGAGATCCCGATCAGGAACGCGACGTAGGCGATGACGAGCGCGCCGCTCTGCAGCGACCGCGTCACCACCTCGGTGATGATCGCCTTGGTCTGCGCCGTGTCGGTGAGGACGCGGGTGAGGATCTGCCCGGTCTTGTTGCGCGCGAAGTAGCCGAGCGGCAGCCGCTGCAGGTGGCGGTAGACCGCGTCGCGCATGTCGCGCGTCACGAACTCCTGGAGCGTCGCCCCGAGCTGCCCGCTGAACCAGACGAGGAGGTTCTTCGTCGTGACGGTGGCGAGCATGATGAGGATCACGTTGCGCAGCGATCCCATCTTGTCGGTCGGGTCGACGAGCGACCCGATGGTCCCGCGCAGCAGCTCGTTCACCCACCCCGACTGCACCGGTAGCGGCGGCTGGTCGAAGAGGGTGTTCAGGAAGGGGATGAGGAGCGCGAACGAGAACGCGTCGAGCGCCGCCGCGCCGATGTTGCACGCGATCGTCCCCGCCATCCGCCAGGCGTGAGGGCGGAGGAAGCGAAGGAGCCTACGGTACATCGTGGAGTTGGGCTGATGCTCCGGTCGACGCCCTCGTCATCGGAGCCTCGTTCATCTCGGCGTCAACAGCGCGAGCGGCAGGATGCACTCCTCCGGCGTGACGCCCCCGTGCAGGAACGACCCGCGGTAGCGGCTCTGGTACTCGCGCAGCTTGGTCGGGTAGACGAAGAAGCTGTCGCCGGTGGCGAGGAGGGTGTTGCCGCCGAGGCCGCGGCGGGGGAGGCGCAGCGCGTCCTCGTTCGGGAAGAGGAGGGCGTGCTCGGGGCGCTCGGCGCGCAGGTCCTCGCCGAACTTGTAGCGGAGGTTCGCCGTCGCGTCGCGCTTGGCGAAGACCGTCGCCGGCGTCTGGCAGTGGATCGAGCCGTGGTCGCTCGTGAGGACGACCGAGAGCTTGCGGCGCGCGGCCTCCTTGAGCACGGAGAGGAGCGCGGAGCGGCGGAACCACTGCACCGTGAGCTGGCGGAGGGCGATCTCGTCGCGCGCCACCTCGTACAGGATCGCCGACTCGCTGCGGCCGTGCGTCAGCAGGTCCACGAAGTTGAAGACGAAGGCGCTCACCCCCTCGTGCGCGATCGCGCTCGAGAGGTGGCGCTCGAGGTCGTCGGAGTCGAGGGCCGTCGAGATCTTGGCGTAGCGCACCGGCGCCGCGGCGCCGAGGTCCACGAGCTGGAGCTCGAGCAGCTCGCGCTCGTGCGCGTTGAGCGTCTCGTCCTCGCGCTCCCCCCACCAGTCGGGGAGGCGGGCGGCGATCTCCCCCGGGAAGAGCCCGCTGAAGAGGGCGTTGCGCGAGTAGGGCGTCGCCGTCGGCAGCACGGAGAAGTAGTGCGTCGTCTCGACGTCGAAGTAGGGCGCGAGCAGCGGCTCGATCGCCAGCCACTGGTCGAGGCGCAGGCAGTCGACGACGACGAACACCGCCTTGCGGTCGCGGCTCAGCACCGGCAGGACGAACTCGCCGACGACGTCGATCGAGAGCGGCGGGCGCTCCCCCTCGAGGTTGCGCAGCCACTCGGGGTAGGCGCGCTGCATGAACTGCGCGAACTCGCGGTGCATGTCGGCGTAGAGCCCGCGCAGCGACTCGTAGAGCCCCATCTCGCCCGCCGCCGCCAGGTCGACGTCCCAGCGCATCAGCTCGACGTAGCGCTCCACCCAGCCGCGCCAGTCGAGGGGGCGCTGGCGCTCGAGCTCGATCGCCCGGAAGCGCTCGACGAAGGCGCGCGCGATCGCCTGCTGGCGGATGCGCGGCCCCTCGAGGATGCGCGTGATCGCGGTGAGCACCTGGCGGGGGTTCACCGGCTTCACGAGGTAGTCGCGGACGTTGGCGCCGAGCGCCTCGCGGAGCGTCGTGTCCTCCTCGCTCTTGGTGACGACGACGACGGGGAGGTTGGGGGCGAGCTCCTTCACGTCCCGGAGCGAGTCGAGCCCCCGCCGCCCGGGCATCTGCTCGTCGAGGAGCATGACGTCGAACGAGCGCCGCCGGAGCATCTCGAGGGCGTCGTCGGCGTTGCTCGCCCACTCGACCTCGTAGCCCTTCTCCCGCAGGAAGATGCGGTGCGATTCGAGGAGCTCGGCCTCGTCGTCGACCCAGAGGACGACCTTGGGAGCGGGGGGCATGGGGGGGAAGTTAGCTGCCGAGGCGGGGCGGGGGGAGTTGTTGCGGCGGATGGAGTGGGGGGCGGGGGGGCCGAAACGGCCGCTCGGGACGGCCCTCGGCGGAGTCGGCCCTTGCGCGGGGAAGGGCGCAGGGATGCCCCTCTCACGGTCGCCCCAACGGGCGGGACGGAGGCGTGCCGCCGTCGTGAGTGATGAGTGATGAGTTGTGAGTCGTGAGTAGCGCGCCGGGCCGCCCGCGTCGCGCGGGGCGGGCGCCGCCCTCGCCCGTGCCCCGATGCGGCGGGGTCGCGGTGCGCGCCCGGCGCGCCACTACCCGTCACTCATCACTCACAACTCATCACTCAGCACGCCATCGCGAGCTGGCTCGTGGCGCACGGAGCGCCACCACACACGGATCGCCGTCGCGCACCGGCTCGTGACGCACCGGATGCCACCTCGCACCTTCGTTTCCTCCCCCTCCCCCCCCTCGTCTCCCACACATGAAAGCCCCTCCCGTCCCCCTCCCCCACCCCTCCCCTCTCGAGCGCGTGATGACTCGCGTCGACGCCCTCGCCGACGGCGCTCCGGCGGCCGGCGACGCCGACGACTCGGTGGCGACGGGGTTCCCGAGCATCGACCGGATCCTCGGCGGCGGAGTGCGAGCGGGGGATCTCGTGGTGATCGGGGGTGACGTGGGGAGCGGGAAGTCGGCGCTCGCGCTCGCCGTCGCCCTCCGCGCGGCGCACGAGCGTCCCGAGCGCGCCGTCGCCTTCCTCTCCGGCGAGATGGCGGAGGAGCGGACGGCGGAGCGCGCGCTGGCGATCGAGGGGCGAGCGCGGGTGGACGAGCTCCGGCAGGGGACGCTCGACGACGCGGCGCGCGCCGGCGTCGGGGCGGCGGTGCTCCGGCTCCGCGACAGCGGTCTCGCCCTGGACCGGCTCCCGCCCGGCGGTGTGGACGCCCTGGCCGACGAGCTGCGGCGCACGCTCGACCTCCGGCTCGCCGTGGTCGACGGGCTCCCCTCGCTCGCCGGCGGCGCGCGGGAGCGCGACGAGGAGCTGGCGGCCGCCGCGGCGCGCCTCAAGACGCTCGCCCTCGAGCTCCGCGTTCCCCTCGTCGTCACGGCGCCGCTTCCCGCGCTCGACCGCGACCGCGCCGACCTCCGCCCCCGCCTCGACGACTTCGGCGCCCTCGGCGCCGTGAAGCAGCACGCCGACGTCGTGCTCGCCCTCTTCCGCGAGGAGATGTACACCACGCAGCCGGGCGTGGACGGGGCGACCGAGCTCCTCGTCCTGAAGAACCGCAACGGGCCCACGGGCTACGCCGACCTGTACTTCTACAAGCAGTGGATGCGGTTCGAGGACATGCTCGACCCGGACCGGTGAGCGCACCGCTGAGCGCACCGCGGCCGGCGTGGCAGCCGGTAGCCCCGACGTCGGATGACGGGATCACCTCGGCGGCTCTCTACACGGGAGCCGCCGTCGTGCATCGTGCCACGCCGCGCCCCGCCCGCCGAGTTGTGAGCGGCCTCCGCTTCGGGCTATATTCTCCCGGCTACCTTTGATATAGACCCACGCCCCAGCCTCTCGAGCTCAGTATGGCCGGCCACAGTAAATGGAAGCAGATCAAGCACTACAAGGCCGCCGCCGACGCCAAGCGCGGCGCGATGTTCACGAAGCTGATCCGCGAGATCACCGTCGCCGCGAAGTCGGGCGGGGGTGATCCGGCCGGCAACCCGCGGCTCCGCACGGCGATCGACACGGCGCGGTCGGCGTCGATGCCGAAGGAGAACATCGAGCGGGCGATCAAGAAGGGGACGGGGGAGCTCGAAGGGGTGGACTACTCCGAGGTGCTCTACGAGGCGTACGGCCCGGGCGGGGTGGCGCTCATGATCCAGGCGCTCACCGACAACCCGACGCGCACGGTGGCGGAGGTGCGGCACAAGCTGTCGCGCGGCGGCGGGAACCTCGGCGCGACGAACTCCGTCGCCTGGATGTTCGACCGGAAGGGACAGCTCTACCTCGACGCCACGAAGCACGACGAGGACACGGCGATGGAGGCGGCGCTCGAGGCGGGCGCCGAGGACTTCCAGCGCGACGCGGAGCAGTACGTCGTCACGACCGAGCCGACGCAGCTCCACGCGGTGAAGGACGCTCTGGAGACGAAGGGCGTCGCGGTCGGCGAGGCGGCGATCGAATGGATCCCCAAGAACACGGTTCGCGTCGAGGGAAAGGACGCCGAGTCGCTGGTCAAGCTCCTCGAGGCGCTCGAGGACCTCGACGACGTGCAGAAGGTCGAGGGGAACTTCGACATCCCGGAAGACGCGATGGCGGGGGCGTGACCAAGCGGAACCCCCTCCCCGCTCCACGCTCCACGTTCGGGGTGCAGGCCGCGTGGCCGGGAGAGCGAGCGTGGAGCGTTGAGCGTGGAGGGGGCTCCGTCCGGTGATCGTCCTCGGCATCGACCCCGGCACCGCGACCACGGGCTACGGCATCGTCCGGAGCACCGGTCCGGGAATGGTCGCGCTCGTCGAGTGCGGCGTGATCCGGACGCGCGCGCGCGACCCGCTGCCGGCGCGGCTGCGCGAGATCCACGAGGGAGTGCACGAGCTGATCGCGCGCCACCGCCCCGACGCGCTCGCGGTGGAGGACGTCTTCTACGCGAAGAACGTCCGCACCACGGTGGTGCTCGGCCACGCGCGCGGCGTCATCCTCCTCGCGGGCGCGCAGGCGGGGGTCGAGGTCCACGAGTTCCCGCCGGCCGAGATCAAGAAGGCGGTCGTCGGCACCGGCGCGGCCACGAAGGAGCAGGTGCAGTTCATGCTCACCCGCCTGCTTCGCCTCAAAGCCGTCCCCCAACCCTCCGACGCGGCCGACGGCGTCGCCGCCGCGCTGACGTACTGCATGGGCGCGCGCCTGCCGAAGATCGGCGGGGCGAACACGCGCGCCGCGGGGCTGGGACGGTAAGGCCGTGCGTGGGGTGTGAAGCGCGGTCGGCGGCTGTCAGCGTTCAGTTGTCACTTCTCAGTCGCTAGTTCTCAGTTCGCAGTGTCCCCCGGACACTTCCAACTGCCAACTAGCGACTGACAACTGACAACCGAGCACCGACGACCGCCGCCTTCCCGCAGTCCCCCATTCCCGACTCCCCCTCCCGACCTCCCACGGCATGATCTCTCAACTCGCTGGAACTCTCGCCGCCAAGGATCTCGACCGCGTCGAGGTCATGACGCCCGGCGGAGTCGGGTACGAGCTGTTCATCCCGCTCGGCGTCTACGAGCAGCTGCCGAAGGAGGGCGAGACGGTGTCGCTCTTCACGCACCTCGTGGTGAAGGAGGACGGGTGGCAGCTCTTCGGCTTCGGGAGCGCCTACGAGCGGCGCGTCTTCCAGAAGGTGCTCTCGGCCAAGGGCGTCGGGCCCGCGCTGGCCGTCGGCATGCTGTCGACGCTGAGCGCCGAGCGGCTCGTGCGCGCCATCCGCGACAAGGACGTGGCGACGCTCCAGAGCGTGCCGCGAGTCGGGAGGAAGAAGGCCGAGCAGCTCATCCTCGACCTCGCCGACAAGCTGCAGGACGTCGGCAGCGGGCCGGCCGCGGCTGTCGGCGGAGCGCGCCCGGAAGGCGCGGGCACCGACGACGCGATCCGCGCCCTCGTCTCCCTCGGCTACACCACGGCCGACGCCGAGAAGGCGGTGCGCGCCGCGATCGACGGCGGAGCGAAGGGGATGAGCGCGCCGGATCTGATCCGGGCGGCGCTGGCGAAGATGGGCGGGCGGTAAGCTCCCTCTGGAGGGCGGCATGCGGAGGGCGGAACGAGGAACGAGGAATGAGGGCCGGGCCGGCCACGCCCCCGCTCGGCGGCGCTTGACGGCAAGGCAAGCGGGGCTCAAATCCTCACCCACCGGCGTCCCGACCCTCATTCCTCATTCCTCGTTCCGCCTGTGTCGATGACAGCGAAGCGTACCGCACCGTTCACCGAATCCGTCATCCGCGAGATGACGCGCGTCGCCCAGCGGCACGGGGCGATCAACCTCGCGCAGGGGTTCCCCGACTTCCCGATGCCGGGGCCCATGAAGGACGCGGCGTGCGCGGCGATTCACGGCGACGTCAACCAGTACGCGATCACCTGGGGCTCGCCCCCGCTCCGCCTGGCGATCGCCGAGAAGTACCGGCGCTGGTACGAGATGGACGTCGACCCCGACCGCGAGATCACGGTGACGTGCGGCGCGACGGAGGCGATGGCGGCGGTCTTCCTCGCCCTCGTGAACCCCGGGGACGAGGTGATCGTCTTCGAGCCGTTCTACGAGAACTACGGGCCGGACTGCATCCTCGCCGACGCGCGCCCGGTGTTCGTGCCGCTCGAGGGCCCCGACTGGACGCTCGATCCCGAGCGGCTGCGCGCCGCGTTCACGCCGCGCACGAAGGCGATCGTCGTCAACACGCCGCACAACCCGACGGGACGCGTCTTCACGCGCGAGGAGATCTCGCTCATCGCCGGGCTGTGCGTGGAGCACGACGTGTGGGCGATCACCGACGAGATCTACGAGCACATCCGCTACGCCGGGAACCACCACCCGATCGCCACCTGGCCGGGCATGCGCGAGCGGACGGTGACGATCTCCGGCCTCTCCAAGACGTTCAGCTGCACGGGGTGGCGGCTCGGCTACGCGATCGCGCCGATCGAGCAGACGGCGGCGATCCGCAAGGTGCACGACTTCCTCACCGTGGGCGCGCCGGCCCCCCTGCAGGCGGCCGGCGCGGTGGGGCTCGCCTTCGACGCCGACTACTACAACCACCTCGCGCTCGACTACCGCGCCCGGCGCGACCTGCTCTGCGGCGCGCTCGCCGAAGCGGGCTTCACCTTCACCATGCCCGAGGGCGCGTACTACGTGCTCGCCCACTTCTCGGCGCTCAGCGACGACGACGACGTGACGTTCGCGAAGTGGCTGGCGAGCGACGTCGGCGTGGCGACGGTGCCGGGCTCGAGCTTCTATCACAAGCGCGCGCCGGGCCGGTCGCTCGTGCGCTTCGCGTTCTGCAAGCAGCTCGAGACGCTCGAGCGGGCGGCGGAGCGGCTGGCGGGGCTGCAGGCGCGCGTCTGAGCGGGAGGCGGCGCTCGAGCCGCCCTGCCGCGCGGCCCGGGCGCGCACGCCGGCCGAGCCCCGCGGCTCAGCTTGCTCCGGCGCGATCGGGCTCCGACGTTGGGAGGGCGCCGCTGCGGCACGAGGCCGTCGCGGCGCCCCCGCAGGCCCCGGAGGTGCAGATGAGCCAGGAGACCGTGCGCCGCGAGATCGCGGCCAAGCGCGCCGAAGCCGAGCAGATCGAGCAGCGCTGCCGGGACGCGTCGAAACCGTTCAGCGATCCGCGTCACTGCGAGCACCTTCTGGCCGAAGCGGCGCGCCTGAGAGCCGAGGCGGACCGCGAGGAACGACAGCTCGCCGCGCGGGCGGCTCGCGCCCACACTCCACAGTCGCCGGCGTGAGACGCCGCCGCCTCGCGGCGCCGCG
>JBJMNL010000164.1:0-1527 GCA_045804285.1 Gemmatimonadaceae bacterium | reverse complement strand
CGGACAGTGCGTCCCCTGCCGCGTCGGCACCGTGCGCCAGGAGGAGGCGCTGCACCGCATCGCGCGCGGCCGGCCGCGGGGGTCGGTGGCCGACGAGCTCGCGCTGCTCGACGAGATCGGCCTCGCGATGAAGGACGCGTCGATCTGCGGCCTCGGGCAGACGGCGTACGGCGCCGTCGAGTCCGCCGTCAAGCGGCTCGGCGTGTTCGGTGCCGGCGCCGGCGCCGCCGGAGGCGCGTCATGACGCCGCTCGTGCAGCTCGGCCGTCCGGCCGCCGCACGGCGTACGGTGGAGCTCAGCATCGACGGCGCGCCGGTGAGCGTCCCCGAGGGGACGACGCTCCTCGAAGCCTGCCAGCAGGTGGGTACGGCCGTCCCGACGCTCTGCTACCTCGAGACGCTGCACCCCGTCAACGTCTGCCGCGTGTGCGTGGTCGAGGTCGAGGGCTCGCGCGTGCTCGTGCCGTCCTGCTCCCGCAAGGCGGAGCCCGGCATGGTCGTGCGCACCGACAGCGAGCGCGTCCGCCACAGCCGCAAGATGGTGCTCGAGTTTCTCGCCTCGTCGGTTGACCTCTCGACGACGCCGGGCGTGGAGCCGTGGCTCGCCGAGTACGGGTGCCGGCCGGCGCGCTACGGTCCGCCCATGCCCCCAGCGCCGGCGGGCGCGCGCGACGCCGCCCCCGCCGGCCATCACGACGCGCCCGACCCTGACCACGCGGCCACCGTCGCGCAACCGGTGAAGGTGGACAACGAGCTCTACGTCCGCGACTACGCCAAGTGCATTCTCTGCTACAAGTGCGTGGAGGCGTGCGGCACCGACTACCAGAACACCTTCGCCATCGCCGTCGCCGGCCGCGGCTTCGACGCGCGCATCTCCACCGAGCTCGCGGTGGAGCTGCCGCGGTCGGCGTGCGTGTACTGCGGCAACTGCATCGCAGTCTGCCCCACCGGCGCGCTCATGTTCAAGAGCGAGCACGACCGGCGCGCGGCGGGGACGTGGGACGAGTCGCGGCAGACGCAGGTGGACACGATCTGCCCGTACTGCGGCGTGGGGTGCACGCTCAGCCTCCGCGTGCAGGACAACGAGATCGTCCGCGTGACGTCGCCGCTCGACCACGACGTGACGCGTGGCAACCTCTGCATCAAGGGGCGCTTCGGCTGGCGCTTCGTGCAGAGCCGCCCGCGCGCGGGGGGGGACGGCGTGGGCGCCAACGGAGCCCGGGGAGCGAACGGCTCCGACGGGGGCCCCGGCGACCGCGCGACGGGTGGCGTTCACGGAGACGGGAGCCTGCATGAGCGGGGCTGACCGAGCCGGGGCGCCGCCTCCCGTTTCGGGCCGCGCCGTGGGCGTCGCCGACGCGCCGGTGCGGCGCGTGACGGGCGATGTCATGAGGGCCGACTCCGACCAGCTCGCCGTGGAGGAGCCGCTACTCATCGAGCTCAACTTCGAGCGTGACGGCGGGCGCGTGACCGAGAGCGTGTCGGTGACGATGCGGACGCCGGGCAGCGACGTCGAGCTCGCCATGGG
>JBJMNL010000163.1:0-4562 GCA_045804285.1 Gemmatimonadaceae bacterium | reverse complement strand
GGCGGGCGCCGCGACCGCCGCCTCCGCGGCCGGCCCCGCGAGGGCCGCGGCCGTCGCGGCCGCGATCTCCTCCGGGCTCAGCAGATCCATCGCCAGCTCGTCGATGCCGGCCGCGGAGGCGGCGGCGGCGCCCGCCGGCGCGGCCTGGCGCGAGTCGTCACGCACGCCGGCGACCATCCGCACCGTCTTCGCGCCGAGCGCCTCGAGCTTCGCCGCGGCGGCTCGGCCGGAGTCGTCGGCCACCGGCTCGCCGGCGATGATGCGCGCCGCGCCGAGGATGTCGGCGGCGGCCGCGCCCTGGTCGACCCGGAGCTCGCGCACCCCGTGCTCGGCGAGCCGCGTCCCCAGCTCCGGCACCCCGCTCAGCGCCGCCGGCATCTCGGAGTCGTTGACGTCGAGCCTCGGCCCCCGCGTCGCGAACGTCACCGCCCCTTCCTTGGAGATGGTGACCATCGCGCGCAGCGTCGCCTTCTGCTCGTCGAGCGCCGCCGCGTCGTGCAGCAGCAGCCAGACGAGCCGCGAGAAGTGCCGGCCGAAGGTGACGGAGAAGTCCATGCGGGAGCTCGATGTGGCGTCGCGGAGGGAACGTCTCGAACGACGCCCGAGCGGGGCCGGGAGTCACGTCGCGGTGGGCGTGGGCGGGCGGTTGTCGGTTGCCAGTTGTCGGTTGCCAGTTGTCGGTTGGCAGTGTTCGGTGGCGACTGACGGCCGACCGCTGCCGGCGGCGCCCCATCCCCCCCACTCCCCCTTCTCTCCTCCCGGCCCGACATTTCGACGGCCCCCTTCCCCGTCCCGCGATGCCCCTCGTCCCGTCCCCCTCCCGCCGCGCCCCCGCGATCCTCGCGGCGCTGTCGATCCTCGCCGCCTGCCGCTCGCCGGGCGCCACCGTCGCCGGCCGCGCGGGCGCCGCGGGGCCGGCGACGGCCGACTCGGGGGCGATCCGCCGCGACGTCGCCTACCTGGCCAGCGACGCGCTCGAGGGGCGCGGGACGGGGACTCGCGGCTACGACAGCGCCGCCGCGTACGTGGCGCGCCGCTACGCCGCGCTCCGCCTCCGGCCGGCGTGGACGAGCGACGACGCGCGCTGCGCCGACCCCGACACCCGCCCGCGCTGCGCCCCCTTCTTCCAGCCCTTCACCGCCCGCTCGGCCGCGCTCGCCCACGCCGGCGGGCCGTCCGAGCTGCGGACGCAGAACGTCGTCGCGCTCCTGCCCGGCACCGACCCGGCGCTGGCGGGGGAGTACGTGGTCGTCGGCGCTCACCTCGACCACCTCGGCCGCTCCGCCGCGGGCGCCCTCGATCCCGAGGCGAAGGACGCGATCCGGAACGGCGCCGACGACAACGCCTCGGGGACGGCCGCCGTGCTCGAGCTCGCCCGCCTCCTCGCCCGTCGCCCCGCAAAGCGCTCGATCCTCTTCGTCGACTTCAGCGGCGAGGAGCTCGGCGTCCTCGGCTCGCAGTACTTCGTCGAGCACCCGCCGGTGCCGCTCGACCGCGTACAGGCGATGCTCAACTTCGACATGGTCGGCCGGCTGCGCGACTCGAAGCTCATCGTCTACGGCGTCGCCACCGCCGCCGAGCTGCCGGCGATCGTGGACTCGGCGAACGCGGGCCTCGGCCTTCGCGTCAGCGCCCTCGGCGACGGCTTCGGCCCGTCGGACCACGCGTCGTTCTACGCCAGGGGCGTCCCGGTCCTCCACTTCTTCACCGACCTGCACGACGACTATCACCGCGCCACCGACGACGTCGAGAAGATCGACGCGGGGGGCGAGGCGCGGGTGATCGCGCTCGCCGAGCGCGTGCTCCGGTCGCTGGCCGACCGGCCGGCGAAGCTCACCGCCGTGCGCGCCACGCCCCGCGTGATGGCGGGCGGAGGCGCCGGCTCGAAGGTCTATCTCGGCACCGTGCCCGACATGAGCGCCAGCGACGGCGCCGGCCTCCGCCTCTCCGGCGTCCGTCCCGGCGGTCCGGCGGAGGAGGCCGGATTGATGGCCGGCGACGTGATCGTCGAGCTCGGCGGCGTGGCGGTCAAGGATCTGTACGGCTATTCCGACGCGCTCTACTCACACAGGCCGGGCGAGGTGGTGGAGATCGTCGTGCTCAGGAACGGGGAGAGGAAGACGGTGAAGGCGAGGTTGGGGACGAGGGGGGAGTAAGGGCCGCTCGGGGAACCGCTCGGGGAACCGCTCCGGGACGCCGCTCTACCCGTCGCCCCTCGTGGGGGTCGAGATGCGTGACGCCGTCGTGAGTGATGAGTTGTGAGTTGTGAGTCGTGAGTAGTGCGCCGGGCGGCGGGCGTACGGCGGGGCGGGTCTGGCTTCTCCGGGACGCCGCGATCCGGCGGGGTCGCGGTGCGCGCCCGGCGCGCTACTACCCGTCACTCACAACTCATCACTCATCACTCAGAACGCCATCGCGAGCTGGCTCGTGGCGCAGGTCGCTCAGAACGTCATCGCGCGCGAGTGCGTAGTACGCGCGTGCGTCGTACGACGCACGACAGCCGTCATCCGGAGCCCTAGCCGGCAAGAATCGCCATCCGCCGCCCGCCCGTCCCTCCACCCTCCTCCCTCGCCATGCGCCCCCTCGCCCTCGCCGCCGCCCTCGCGCTCCTCGCGCCCCTCCCCGCCGCCCTCGCTCAGACCATGGGCGTCGCGGCGCCCGTCACCGGCCCCCGCGGCAGCTACCCCGTGAAGGGAAGCGGGACCGTCGTGCTCCGCGCGGCACGGCTCATCGACGGCACCGGCGCCGCCCCGGTGACGAACGCCGTCGTCGTCGTGACGGACGACCGGATCGTCGCCGCCGGCCGCGAGGGTGCGGTGGCCGTGCCGTCCGGCGCGCGCGTCGTCGACCTCGGCGACGTCACGCTCCTGCCCGGCTTCATCGACGCGCACACCCACATCATCGGGCGCACGCTCGGCGACCCGGCGGGCGACGACGCCGCGGTGCGCGACTACGACGCGCTCGCCGCCGTGCTCGGCGTCGAGAACGCGCGCAAGACGCTGATGGCCGGCTTCACGAGCATCCGCAACGTCGGCGCGCCGCACTTCGACGACATGGCCCTGCGCAAGGCGGTGGACGAGGGCTACGCCATCGGACCGCGCATGGAGAACGCCGGCAACTCCTTCGGCATCACCGGCGGGCACTGCGACGAGAACGGCTTCCGGCCCGGCCTCGTCGACGCCGACTACCGCGACGGCGCGGCCGACGGCGTCGACGAGGTGCGCAAGGCGGTGCGCTACCAGGTCAAGTACGGCGCCGACGTGATCAAGATCTGCGCGACCGGCGGCGTCCTCTCCGAAGGGGACGCGGTCGGCGCCACGCAGTACACGCTCGAGGAGATGGCGGCGGTGGTGGACGAGGCGCGCAAGCTGGAGCGCAAGGTCGCCGCGCACGCCCACGGCACCGAAGGGATCAAGCTCGCCACGCGCGCCGGCGTCGCCTCGATCGAGCACGGTACCTTCCTCGACGACGAAGGGGCGCGCCTCATGGCGCAGAAGGGCACCTACCTCGTCCCGACGCTGATGGCGGCGGAGGCGGCGAAGCAGGCCGCCGACCGGGGCGCGCTCACCGGGCTCCGCGCGCAGAAGGCGAAGGCCGCGTACGACGCCGGCCCGACGCGCATCCGGCTCGCCCTCAAGTACGGCATCCCGATCGCCCTCGGCACCGACGCCGGCGTCGGCCCGCACGGCGCCAACGGGCACGAGTTCAAGCTGATGGTCGACGCCGGCATGACGCCGATGCAGTCGCTCGTCGCCGGCACCTCCAGCGCTGCCAGGCTCCTCGGCTGGCAGGACCGCGTCGGCACCCTCGCCGCCGGCAAGCTCGCCGACGTCGTCGCCGTGCCCGGCGACCCGCTCCGCGACATCACGGCCACCGAGCGGCCGAGCTTCGTGATGAAGAACGGGGTCGTGTACCGGATGCCGGAGGGGAAGCAGACGGCGATGACGCCGTAGGGGACGAGCGAACGACGGTTGGCAGTTTTCAGTTGGCAGTTTTCAGTAGGCAGTGGGCAGTCTGCAGTTCTCGGTTTGCAGTTCCCGCACATACTGCCTACCAGAAACTGACGACTGAAAACTGCCTACTGAAAACTGCCAACTGCCGTTCGCTTCCCTCCCCAACGCTTCTCCTCCCCCATCCGTAGTCTGTCTGTCGCCGCCTTCCGCAGCGTACGACGGGAGGCGGCCGCGTCGCGTTCCGCGGACTCATCCGCGGAACGCCGCCGGCACGACTCCCGCCCCGCGCGTTCGACATGGCCACGCCTGCCGCGACGCGCGGGGCAGTGCATCTCCCCGCTGGCGGCCCGATGCTCGCGGCGCGAGGCTGTAGCAGATGAGGATCAGTGGGCTCGAGGATGATACCGGCAATTGAAGTGTTGGAGCGCGGGTCGGGGCGACGGCACGCGACCGGAATTCGCGCCGCGCTCCTGGCGGCCGCGCTCGCCGCGCTGGGGGCGTGCGCCGCGAGGACGCCGGGGATCGCCGGGCGGCCCGGCGCGCCGGCGGCGCCGAATCGCGTCTGGGATCCCCCGCGCGCCGCGCGCACGCCCGACTCGCTCGCTCCGG
>JBJMNL010000162.1:0-8653 GCA_045804285.1 Gemmatimonadaceae bacterium | reverse complement strand
GGCGAACACCGGCGCCCGCCCTACTGAGGTCACCATGACCCAGCCCCTGACCCCCACCGAGCGGCGCGTTTATCACTATCTGATCGACTTTCTCGCCGAGAACACGTACCAGCCGAGCGTACGCGAGATCGGCAAGCGTTTCCGGATCAAGTCGACCAAGACGGTTTCCGACCTCCTCCACTCGCTCGCCGTCAAAGGCTACATCGAGCGGGACCCGTCCCGCTCGCGCGGCGTGCGCCTCATCGGCTACGCCGGCCAGGCGGGGACGGCCCCCGTCCCCTATTACGGAAAGATCCACGCCGGGGAGCCCGCGCTTCTCGACGACAACCGTGAAGGGTTCCTCACGATGGACCGCCGCTTCGTGCCGAACGAGCGCGCCTTCTTCCTCAAGGTGAAGGGGGACAGCATGATCGGCCGCGGCATCAACGACGGCGACTTCGTCATGGTGAACCCCGCGGCGGACGCGCACGACGGCGAGGTGATCGCCGCCCGCCTCGGCGAGGAAGCGACGATCAAGACGCTCCATCACCGGGGCGGCACCGTCGTCCTCGAGCCGGCGAACCCCGCCGAGCGCGAGATCGTCGTCGCCGCGCACGACGACTTCTCCGTCCTCGGCGTCGTCTCCGGCGTCTTCCGCCCCTTCTTCGACGCGAGAGCCTTCCAGGAGACCACGGCGGGGGAGGAGTAGCACCCCGGGCGACGCGGGCCCCCGGCCGTTCGTCGTCCCGCCGGAGCGGCGACGACCGGAGAAGGAGCGGCCTCCCGCGTATCGCGAGACGGCGGAACGCCAGATGAACGAGCTCCTCGCGCCCGATCGGGCGCGAGGAGCTTTGGGTATCCGCCGTGCGAGAGGCCGCGCCGGCGCCCGCGTCCGTCCGCGTGCCGGCACCGGGGCCCGGGGCTCCGTGGCCCTACCGGCTTCCCCCCTTGCCCGCGACCGTCTCCGCCTGCCTGGCGGCCGCGCGCTCGCGCTCCTTGCGCTCGCGGATCGCCTTCACCGCGTCGCGGAACTCCTCCTCGTTCATCGCCCGCTGCGCCTGGAACTGGATGTCGGCGCGCATCCGGTCGAGCGCCTGCTCGCGCCGGGCGGCGATCGGGTTCGCCTGGGTGTTGAGCGGGAGCAGGGCGAGCGCCGCGGTCGGGAGGGAGAACTTGCCGAGGTGGATGAACTTCTGGTCGATGCCGTATTTCTTGCCGTCGCGCTCGACGGTCCAGTCGCCGCGCTCCGCCTTGCTCGGCACGTGCGCCACGACGGCGAGCGAGTCGCGGTGCGCGCGCAGCCGCGCCGTGAGCGAGCTGTCGAGCCGCTCCGTGGGAGACTTGGGCGCCGAGACGACGTCGGCCGGGGGCACCCAGACCCGCGGATCGCCGAACGACGGGCGGATCCCCTCCTCCGCCCCGCCGCGCCCGATCACCTCGCCGCTCCCCCCCGTGGTCGCGGGCGCCGCCGGCGCGGCGGGCACCGCCTCGGGCACCGCGCTCGGCGCCCGCAGCGGGGCGGGGGGCTGGGCCGACTTCGGGCGCCCGTCCCCGCCGCTCCGCCCCGCCGTCGTCACCGGGCCCGCCTTCGGCAGCGCGATGAAGCTGATCCGCTCGACCGGCGGCGAGCTCCCCTTGTCGAATTCGAACAGGTCGTGAAGCGGCAGCGGCAGCGTCAACACGCGCACGAGCACGGCGCCCAGCACGAGGTGCAGGGCGACCGAGATCGCGAGCGAGGTCGAGGCTTGCCGCTGTTTGGGCTTCATGGGCTTCCCTAAAGGTGGTCCCGGGAGGAACGGGCCGCCAGCGGCCGGCGGCGATCGGCCGGCTTCTATCGGCCGGCGGCGAGTGGCTGCCTTGCTACCCCCTCGGCCAGGAGCCGGTTCAGCACCTCCCCCGCCCGTCGCGCCGCCTCGGTGATCCGTGCCGGCGGAGCGATGAACGAGATGCGGAAGAAGCCCTCGCCCCCCGCGCCGAAGCCCGAGCCCGGCAGCACCACCACCCCCGCCTCGTCGAGCAGCCGGTCGGCGAAGAGGGCGCTCGGGATCCCTTCGGGGAGCGGGATCCAGAGATACATCGTCGCCTTGGGCGTCTCGCAGGCGAAGCCCGCCTCGCGGAACGCCGCCACCGCGGCGTCGCGCCGCTCCCGGAAGACGGCGACGTTGCCGGGCACGAACGCGTCGTAGCTCTCGATCGCCGCCACCGCCGCCGCCTGCACCGCCATGAACTGCCCGGTGTCGACGAACGACTTCACCTTCGCCAGCGCGCCCGCGATCTCCGGGCGCGCCACCGCCCAGCCGCACCGCCACCCGGTCATGTTGTACGTCTTCGACATCGAGTGGAACTCGATCGCCACCTCGCGCGCGCCCTCGATCTCGAAGATGCTCGGCGGCACGTAGCCGTCGAAGGCGAGCTCGCTGTAGGCGTTGTCGTAGACGAGGAGGATGTCGCGCTCGCGGCACTCGCGCACGACGCGCTCCAGATACTCGCGGGGGGCGATCGCCGCCGTCGGGTTGTTCGGGTAGTTCAGGTAGAGGATCCGCGCGCGGCGCTTCACCTCCTCGGGGACGTCGTCGAGCTCGACGAGGAAGTCCGTGCGCGGGCGCAGCGCGTAGCGGAACGCCTCGGCGCCCGCGAGCAGCGTGCCCCCCTGGTACGAGTTGTAGCCCGGCTCGGGGACGATCCCCACCGCGCCGTCGTCCATGTAGGCGAAGGCGAGGTGCGTGATCCCTTCCTTGGAGCCGATGAGGGGCACCACCTCGGTCATCGGGTCGAAGCGCGTGCCGAAGCGGCGCTCCATCCACGCCGAGACCGCCTCGCGGTACGCGACGAGTCCGAGGCCGAAGCCGTAGCGCTGCATCGCCGGCTCGCGCGAGGCCGCCGCGAGGCGGTCGAGCGCCGCCTGCGGGGGGGCGAGGTCGGCGTCGCCGGCCCCGAGGTCGATGACGTCGATGCCGCGCAGGATCAGCTCGCGCTTCCGCGCGGGGATGCGGGCGAGGACGTATTCCGGAAGGCGCTGGAAGCGCGAGGAGATCGGGGGCACGGTCGTCGGAGTGGCGGGAACGGGATACAGCGCGCGGTCAGCGGCCGTTGGCCGGGGTGTCGCCGGCGTCGACGCCGTCGGCGCGCACGGGGTTGGACACCCGGCTCGCGCCCACGACCTCGACCTCGACCACGTCGCCGGGCGCGAGGGGGCCGACGCCGGCCGGCGTGCCGGTGGCGACGACGTCGCCGGGCTCGAGCGTCATGACCTGCGAGATGTAGGAGAGCAGCATCGGCACGCCGAAGACCATGTCGGACGCGCTCCCCCGCTGCCGCTCCTCGCCGTTGACGCGCGTCACGACGGTGAGCGAGGCGAGATCGCGCGGCGCCGGCGCCTCGGCGCCGATCGGGCAGAAGGTGTCGAAGCCCTTCGCGCGCGTCCACTGCCCGTCGCTCTTCTGGAGGTCGCGGGCCGTGACGTCGTTGAGGGCGACGACGCCGCGCACCGCGCGCCGCGCCTCCTCCTCGCCCGCGCGCGAGAGTCGCGCGCCGATCACGACCCCGATCTCCCCCTCGTATTCCACCTGCCGCGACGCGGGCGGCAGCACGATCGCCTCGCCGGCGCGCACGACGGCGGATGGCGGCTTGAGGAAGAGGAGCGGCTGCTTGGGCACTTCGTTGCCGAGCTCCTTCGCGTGGTCCACGTAGTTGCGGCCGACGCAGACGATCTTGCCGGGACGGGTCATCTCGAGTGCTGTGGTGCGGTTGTGGTGATCCAGGCGGCCAGGTGGGCCACGACCTCGCGCGACGTGGCCGGCGCGACAGCCGCGAGAAAGCGCGCGGCGCCGAGCGCGCCGGTGAGTCCGCCGCTCCGGCGTCTCACTCGGCGGCGGGCGCGGGCGCGGCCGCGCCGTAGAAGCGGTCGATCTCCGCCTTGCACTCGCGCCAGGGCCGGGCGAAGCGGCGCGCCGGCGGCAGCGCCTCGAGCAGCCCGCGCCCGTAGCGCTTCGTCACGACGCGCGAGTCGCAGAGGACCACGGCGCCGCGGTCGGTGGCGGTGCGGATCAGGCGGCCGAAGCCCTGCTTGAGGCGGAGCGAGGCGTGCGGGAGCATGTACTCCACGAACGAGTCGCCCCCCCGCGCCTCGATCGCCTCGCACTGCGCCGCCGTCACCGGCTCGCTCGGCACGCGGAACGGCAGCTTGGCGATGACGAGCCCGCGGAGCGCGCGCCCGGGGACGTCCACCCCCTCCCAGAACGACGCCGTGCCGAGCAGCACCGCGCGCCCCGATTCCTTGAAGCGGCGCAGCAGGGCGTCGCGCGTGTCCTCGCCGTGCACGAGCAACGGCCACCGCCGCTCGGTGCCGCGCGCGCGCAGCTCGCTCGCCGCCTGGCGCACGTCCTTGTGGCTCGTGAAGAGCACGAAGATGCCCCCGTCCGCCGCCGCGGCGACGTCGAGGGCGGCGCGGACGACGTGGAGGAAGTGCCCGCTCGCGTCCGCGTTCGGCGCCGGCACGTCCGTGGGGACGGCGAGCAGCGCCTGCCGCGGGTAGTCGAAGGGCGACGGGAAGATCGCCGTCGTCGGCTCGAGCGCCGCGTCGTCGAGGCCGAGGCGGCGCGCGAGGAAGTCGAACCGGCGGTCGGTGGACAGCGTCGCGCTCGTGACGACGGCGGTCTCGACGCGCTTGAAGAGGTCCTCGCGGAGGATCGGCGCGAGGTCGAGCGGCACGCTCGTCACGGCGACGTTGCGCTCCTTGCCGCGCGCCTCCACCCAGCGCACGCTCGGCTCCGCGTCCTTCGCCGGCCGCAGCGCGCGCTCCAGCCCGTCCCCCGCCACCTCGAGCCGCTTGGCGACGGCGCGCATCTCGTTGAGCAGCGGGGCGACGCTCGCGTCCTCCTTGCGCCCGTCGCTCTCCAGCCGCTCGCGGACGAGGCGGAGCCCGTCGCCGAGGAGCGCGATCTCCGCCAGCAGGTCGCCGAGCGCGGCCGAGAGCCCGCCCGCCCAGACGGGGTGGCCGTCGAAGGCGTCGGTGAGGCGCACCACCGCCTCGTTGCTCTCCATCAGGAACGTGTCGAGCACGTCGAAGACGAGCCCCGCCTTGTCGCGCGCCGCGTGCACGGCGGGGGCGAGGCGCTCGTGCACGAGGTCGAGGCTCGCCACGCTGAGCAGGTCCTTGCGCGTCGAGAGGCGCTCGACGAGCGCGGCCAGCAGCCCCTTCCCCTTCCGGTCGAGCCGGTTGAAGAGGCGCGCCAGCGCCCGGCGCGTGACCGTCGTCCCGAGGTGCGCGGCGGCCGCGTCCTCGAGGTGGTGCCCCTCGTCCACCACCAGGCGCTGGTAGGGGGGAAGGACGGCCGCGTCCTCCCAGTTCTGCTGCGCGCGGCGGACGGCGACGTCGCTGAGCAGCAGGTGGTGATTGACGACGATCACGTCGGCCTGCGCGGCGCGCTGGCGCGCCTTGTACAGGAAGCACTTCTCGTAGAACGAGCACTTCATGCGGGCGCACAGGTCCGGCTCGGCGGCCACCTCGTCCCACACCTCGGCGCGCGGCGGCGTCGGCAGGTCGGAGAGCGAGCCGTCGGCGGTGCGCTCGGCCCAGCGGCGAATGCCGTCCAGCTCCTCGCGCATCCCCTCCTCGAACAGCGCGCTGCCGACGGCGCCGCTCTGCTCGAGGCGGTTCAGGCAGAGGTAGTTGCGCCATCCCTTGAGGAGCGCGTAGCGCACCTTCTGATCGGTGAGCGCTCCCTCGAGGAAGGGGAGGTCCTTGCCGACGAGCTGCTCCTGGAGGTTGATCGTGTTCGTCGACACGACCGTGCGCTCGCCGTTCCTCGCCGCCCAGCGCAGCGCCGGCAGCAGGTACCCCATCGACTTGCCGACCCCCGTCCCCGCCTCGAGCAGTCCGACGCCCCCGTCGTTGTAGAGGCGCGCGATCGTCGCCGCCATCTCGCGCTGGCTCGGACGGTCCTCGTAGCGCCGCAGCCGCGCCGCGACCGCCCCGTCCGGCCCGAGGTCGTCGGCGACGTCGTCCGGCTCGACCGGCGTGCTCTCCCGCTCGCGCGGCACCTCGACGACCACGTACAGGTCGGTCGCGTCGTTGTCGCAGATCGCGAAGCCGACCCCGCCGTCGTACAGCCGCGCCGCGATCTGCAGGTCGGCGTCCGACGGCTCGAGCCACCCCGACGGGTGGTTGTGGACGAGCAGCTCCCCGCGCTTCGCGACGCCCGGCAGCGCGAGGACGCTCTGCACGTTCCCCCGCGCGACCACGCGCGCCGACTCCACGATTCCCTCCCCGTCCACCGTGCACACGAAGCACACCTCCCGCCCCCCCGCGAGCCTGATGGCGGCGCGGACGGCGGCGGCGGCGGACCTGGAGAAGCGGGAGGTGGAGGGCGTGGTCGTGGCGGGGAGGATCACGGCTCTGAAAGGCGGAACTCTGAACGGCGGAACGAGGCATGAGGCATGAGGGCCGGGACGCTATCGGCGGCCGGCATTGCCCCTCGTGGGGTCCCGGCCCTCATGCCTCGTTCCGCCCCTTGCAGTTCTCAGGTCTTGAGCGGCTTCTTCTTGGCCGCCGGGAAGAGCACGTTGTTCAGAATGAGCCTGTACCCCGGGGAGCTCGGGTGCAGGGCGAGGTCGGTGGGGGCGTTGCCGACGGCGTGCTGCGGGTCCTCGGGGTCGTGCCCGCCAAGGAACGTCCAGGAGCCCTTGCCGTAGTCGCCGTGGATGTACTTGACCCACGGCGCGCCCTCCTCGAAAGCTAACACCGTCACGCCCGGCTTCAGCGTCGCCTTCGTGAAGGAGGTCGTGACGCCGTAGAAGTCGGGGAGCACGTTCCGGTGGTCCTGGACGAGCATCGACGCCACGGGGTCGAACTTGGCCGAGAAAGAGAACAGGGTGAAGTTGCCGAGCGGCTGCCGGCGGCTCGGGACGTTGACCTGGTGGCCGTCGATGTCGCTCATCGCGTTCGTGTACGGCGACTGCTCGATGTGGGCGCCGCGGAAGGCGAAGGAGCGGTTCCAGTCCATCTTCGCGTCGGCGTTCGGGTCCACCGGGGTGCCGTCGGAGAAGCTGCCGGCGATGTCCACCTCGTGGCCGGCGATCGCCAGCTCGAGCGTCTCCGTCGCTCCGCACATCGCGAACAGGAATCCTCCCTTCTCGACGAACTGCCGCATGTCCTCCGCCACCGCCTTCTTGAGCGACGGGATGTTGGGGTATCCCATCCGCCTGGCCATGTCGAGGTTCTGCTGCACCTGCTCCAGGAACCAGGGGGCGCCGCGGTAGGCGAGGTAGAACTTGGAGAGCTGCCCGGTGAAGTCCTCGTGGTGCAGGTGCAGCCAGTCGAACTTCGCGAGGTCGCCGCGCAGGACCTCCTCGTCGTAGATCGTCGTGTACTCGATGCCGGCGTAGCGCAGCGCCAGCGTGACGGCGTCGTCCCACGGCGGCGACTTGGGGGGCGCGTAGATGGCCACTCGCGGCGCCTTCTCGAGCGGCACGGCCTCCATGTTCCCGGCCGAGATCTCCGATCGCACCTGGCCGAGCGCCGCGTCGTCGATCGGCTCCGCGGTGACCCCGTCGAGCGCCGCCTCCCGCCGCAGGCCGGGCGTGTCGGGCAGCAGGAAGGAGCCCCCACGGTAGTTGAGGAACCACTCCCCCTTCATCCCGGCCTTGAGGGCGTTGTAGGTCAACCCGTACGCCTTGAGGTGGTTCTGCTGGTCGTCGTCCATGGGGACGAGGAGGTGCTGGGCGAGGGCACGCGCCGGCCCGAGGGCGAGCGCGACCACGCCGAGCAAGACCACCGTGGCGAGCCGGCGGAGCGCGGAGCGTGGAGCGCGGAGGGAGTCCCTCGGCGATCCCCCCTCCGCGCTCCACGCTCCGCGCTCGACCCGCGCACGCGGGTGGCGTACCAGCGACAGTTCTGTATGCATCACGATGACGTCTGGTTTTTCGTACGTTCCAGCTCGCGGCGCGCCTGCGGCACGAGGGCGCTCTCGGGGTAGGTGAGGATCAGGTGCTCGAAGCGCTGCGCGGCGCCGGCGGTCGCGCCGCGCCGCTCGAGCGCGCGCCCCCACTCCAGGTCGGCCTCGGGGGCCTCGGGGGCGGACGCGTACTGCGTCACGATCCGTTCCCAGAGCGAGATCGCGCCGCTGTCGTCGTGCCGCGCGGCGTGCAGCCGCGCCGCGACGGCGACGAGCAGCGGCGCGGCGTCGGGGAGCGCCTGCCCCGCCTCCGCGAAGCGGGCCGCGGCGCGCGCCGTGTCGCCGCGGGCGAGGAGCAGGAAGGCCTCGCCGGCGGCGGGGGCGCGGTCGGCTCGGCTCCGCGCGAGGAGCGCCCGCGCCGTGACGAGCGCCCACGACGCCTCGGTGGAGCGGGCGAGCTTCCGGCGCGCCGTGGCGAGGTCCCCGTCGTACAGCGCGAGCCACCCCTCGGCGTCCTCGTCCCCGCCGCTGCCTCCGGACGCGGCGAGCGCGGCGCGCGCGCGCGGAACGTCCCCCGCGCGCACCCACCCCCACGCCACGTCGCGCCGGAGCCGCGCGCGGTCGGAGTCGTCGACGCCGGCCGCCGCGCCCCGGACCAGCGCCTCCGCCTCGTCCGGCCGACCGAGCGCGGCGAGCGCGCGCACGCGCACCGGCAGGAGGGCGCGCGTGGTCGCGGAGTCGGCCGGGGCGCGGGCGGCGAGGTCGAGCGCGCCCCGCGC
>JBJMNL010000161.1:0-9159 GCA_045804285.1 Gemmatimonadaceae bacterium | reverse complement strand
CGGCCCACCTGACGCCGGAAGTAGGGCAGGCTGGCGATGACCCGCTCGCTGGCGACGGCGCCGACGAAGTGCCGCGCGTAGCGCCGGGCCGGCGCGCCGTCGAGCGGCGCGGTGACGAGCCCGATGCCCGAGACCTCGCGCCGCCGGCTGACGCGGCGCAGCACCGGCGGGCGGCCCCGCGGCGCCCAGGTGGTCCCGACCTTGGCCCGAAACGGGTGACCCGTCTCGTCCAGGACGGCAAGCGCGCGCCGCTCGCGGCGAGCTCTTTGGCCAACGCGGGCCAGTCCCGCCGCAGCCACGCCCGCACGAGGGCCGCGTCGCGCTCCCTCGCCCGCACGGCGGGGACCTGCGGCGACCACCCGCGGGCCCGCAGGATCGGGCCAGACGAGCGGCAGTGGTGCCGCACCCCGAGCTCGCGCTCGGCGACGGCCGCGATCCGGCGCAGGGCCCACCGCTCGGTGGCGAACCCCCCGGCCAGGGCGCCACGCGAGAGCACCGCCGCCAGGCGCGCCCACGCCGTGTCGTCGATCGCCGGCGACCGACCGGGGTGTGGGCGCTGCCGGAGCCCCGCCCGTCCATCCGCCGCCCACGCGGCGTACCAGCGTGAGACACTCTGGCGCGTCACACCGAGCCGGCGCGCGACCTGCGCCTGCGAGAGGCGGCCCGCCCGGAACAGCCGGCCGGCGGCGAGCCGGCGCTCCTCGAGCTGCGCCGCCGTCAGCCGCCGCGGCCGCCACTGCGTGCCTGCCGCCATGCTGCCCTCCAGCAGCGCCTGGCTTCACGTCACGCAAATTCCATGAAAGACATTAGAGGAGCTGAAGGTGCTGGACGCGAACCGCCTCCTCTGGATCGGTGGGGACGGGAGCGCCCGCGTCTACACGCGCGACGCGGCACACCCGGGCGTATACCGCGCGCCGCCCGTCGACCATCCGGACAGCATCACGGCGGACGCGAGCGGCTACACGCGCTGGGCGAGGAACCGGGTGCGGATCGCGTTCGACCAGACGGGACTGCACGTGAGCACCACCAACCGGCTGGGCCACGTTACCACCTTCGCCTACAAGCCGGGAACCCGCCTGCTCACGGCCATCAACGTGCCGACGGCGGTGGCGCCCCTCGTCTACAACTTCAGCTACGACTCGTCCGCGGTCGCGGGTGGGGTGCTCGCCAGCGTCGGCGCGCCGGCGCCGGCCGCTGGCGCACCGCAGCGCGTCACGACGATCGGACGCACCGGGGCGCGCATCACCTCCGTGACAGGGCCCGACAGTGCGACGGTGCAGTTCGGCTACGGCACGGGTGCGAGCAGCAACGTCGTGCAGAGCCGAACGGACCGCCTAGGGCGTGTGGAGCTCTTCCTGTTCGATGGGGGCTTTCACGTCAGCCGGCATCAGCGCACAATGGAGGACGGTTCGGTCGTCGGCGAGGACTTTCGCGTCGCCGAATCGGTCGGCCTACCCGGGGCAGGCGGGCCGGCCGCCGTGCCGCCGGACTCCGTGTACACGCGCGTCGACGCTCCCCGCATCGATGTCGCCGACGTCACGAAGTTCTGGGTGAACGCCTACGGGGCACCGACCCGGGTGCGCAATCCGCTCGGGGCCGAACAGCGGATCACCTACGACGCCAACTGGCCCGGCCTCGCGAGCGCGACGCTGGACGCCACGCGCCTGTTCACGAAGGTGTGGTACAACGGGCGCGGTCTCGCCGACTCGTCGACCGTCTTCAGCCCGTACGGGACGTCCCTGAACGCGACCGCGCGGTACGCGTGGGACGCGACGTGGGACGCGCCCGTCCAGGTCACCGCGCCCGACTCGGTGGTCAGCGCGTTCAGCTATGACGCGTCCACTGGAAGCATGATGTGGGCCCAGACGGGGGGGACGGATCGCCGCGTCAACTTCGGCTACGGGCCGCTCGGGCTCATTACCACGGTGACCGAGCCGCTGTCGGGGCCGCGGCGGCTGTACTACGACGGCCTCGGGAACGTGCGGATGGCGCAAACGGCCATCGGTTTCACCGCGCTGACGTTCCGCGACGCAATCGGCCGGGATACGCTGAGCTACGCTCCGCTCGACAGCGCGACCGGGCGGGACAGCAGTGGCGTGCGGAATACGGGTACATGGGTGCGGACGACCTATGACGTGCTCGGGCGCGTCAAGCGCACCGTCCAGTGGGGACCCGGGCGTACTGTGTCCGGTCCTAGTGGTGGACGGACGATTGCGGCCGACAGCGTCGCCGTCGAGCACGCCTACGACGCCCAGGGCAATCCCAAGAGGACGACTCGGTCGTACTCCCCCCCAGGGACGTCGTCTCTGAACCAAATGTTGGACACCTGGGACTACGATGCCGCAGACCGCGTCACGTCCCATTGGTCCTCGACGGGGCAGAGCCAGTCGTACGCGTATGACCCGGCCGGGAACCGGATCCGGACGACGACCAGCCGCGGCAACGTCATCACGGAGCAGTACGACGCAGCCGGTCAGTTGGTACGCCGCATCCTGCCGCAGATCAACTACTCCCCGACGCCGTGCTACGCGTTCTCGAACTCCCCGTACGACTGTGCGTTCTCCTTGCCGACGAAGGGGCTTACGTGCATCGCCGCGGACACCGCGTTCTTCGCGTACGACCTCGCCGGTCGCCTCCGGACCGCCAACAACCGGGCCGCGCAAATCTCGCGTTCCTACTTCCCGGTCGGGTTGCTCGGCAGCGACGTCACGCGGGTGCGGACGTATTTCTCGACGGCACTGGGGCAACCGTGCGAGGAGGACGGGCCTAGGGGTGCCACAGTCACTCCCGGCGACGAGTTCAACCGCCACGTCTACACCCTCCAGATGCAGTATGACGTGGCTGGCCGCCGTACCAGCCTCAAGCACGCGGATGGCACGGCGTCCTACGCCTATCAAGCGCTCACGGGTGAGCTCCGGAAGGTCACAGACCCGCTGGGCGACGCGGTGCTCTTCACGTACGACGCCGCGGGGAGACTGAGCACCACCCTCGCGCATGGTCGAACCGAAGCCTGGATGTACGACGCCGACGGACGGGTGCGCGGCCGCACAGTAGGCGGTTTCGGTACCGACGACTTGAGCAGGGACGCCGTCGGCAGGGTGGTCGCTGGCAACGTCTGGTCGCTCACCGGCCAGCGGACGATCGGCACATGGTACAGCGGCCTCGGGGCGGTACTGGCCGCGGAGCGGCATACGGGGCTCACCGACGGCAGCGACTTCGAGGAGTTCGCGGTCGACGCCATCGGCAACCGCACGTGGCGGCGCCAGTACATGCTCCATCCGTCCGACCCGGATCAGGACGACGAGCGCCTGATGACGTATGATAGCGGGAGCGGGCAGCTTTCCGCCGTGACGGCTCCTCCCACGCCGATGGATCCGTACGGCAGTCGGTTCAAGCAGGACCTCTACTACGACCAGAACGGCAACTCGCGTGTCACCTTCGAGGTGAGTACGTCCGGCCGCATGCTCGTGGAGCACCTCTCCGCCAGCTATTACGACGCCGAGGAGCGGCTGCGCATCTTCAACAGCCACGTGGGCATCGGCGAGTACAGCGGCGACGGCGGGATCTACGAGGAGTACCGATACGACGCGCTCGGGCGGCGCGTCCTGACGCGGTCGCGGGGGACCAAGCCGTCCTGCTACGCGCCCGGGTGCACGAACTACATCGAGCGGACCGTCTGGGATGGCGACCAGGTCCTCGCCGAGATCCGGGCCGACGGGGCCGACGACGCCCTCTCCCGGCTCGAGGATGACAACGCGTACAGCAGCGATGTAGACGGGTACCCGTACGGCCGCGTCTATTACACTCACGCGTCGGGTATCGACGCCCCGGTGCTCATCGCCCGCCAAGGGATGTCCGGGCAGCCCAACACCGTGGTCATCGCTCCTATCTCGAGCTGGAGGGGAGGCTTTCAGGCCGGAATCTTCAGCGACGGCCGCGCGGCGAATTCGTGTGCGGGGCTGTACGGCTGTCCGGTCATCAATTTCCCCGACGCACAGGCAAGCGTCGACGGTGCGAACGTGGGGTACGCGCCGTCCGCCAAGAGCTGGTTCGGCAGCCTGCTGTCCCGGAAGGCGGACCAGAGCGGTCTGCAGTACATGCGGAACCGGTACTATGATCCGGCGACGGGACGGTTCACGCAGCCGGACCCGATCGGGCTGGCGGGGGGGCTGAACGCATACGGGTTTGCGGCTGGCGATCCGGTGAATTACTCGGATCCGTTCGGGCTGAATCCGTGTTTGGTCCCACCCGCGCCGGCTATCTGTGCGGCGATCGCAATTACGGTAGCTGCTGCTGCGTGGGAAGCAGCTAAGACGGTGGCCGACATTGCACAGCCCGGTCACTCCTTCAGCAGACTACCCGAACTCATTCCGACTGCTGGCCCGCGCCCGACTGCTGGGGAACGAGGAGCTGTGAACGATCTTGGCGAAAAAAACGGGTGTATGACATGCGGTGCAGCGACGCCAGGCACGAAATCGGGTAACTGGATCCCGAACCATGTCCCACCGACATCCGTCAAGATGCCGGGTGAAGGGCAACAGCTAGGTCCACACTGTCAGTCCTGCAGTAACACCCAAGGGGGCTGGCTGTCCGGCCTTCTCCGCGGCTTGGGGAAGGCACCGCCGCCCCCGCCGAAGCCGGAGAAGGAAGCTGTTCCACAGGAACAACAATGACCAACGCAGTGCCTCACTGTGTGCTCTGCTCTGCCAACTATGAGTAGCCCAAGACTCGAATGGATCAGCACAGGAGGCGGTCCGCTCCTTCTGCTACAGACAGATCTGCTGCCGCAGTGGGAAGGTGCGGAACTCTCCGAGCGGCAAATCGCCGCGAGTTCGCGGTGGATTCCCGAAGGGCCGGCAACCGACTACGACCGGGCGTGCGATGTTGGAGAACTCGGCTTCGTCTCGGTCGGCAGCGGCCAGGGACTCGTGATGGGTGATGAGCCGTTGCCGACCGCATGGTGGCCGCTGCCGCGTGAGGGAGGGGGCCTCTTCGTGCGTTGGGTGTATGCAGATGATGACGCGGCCGTTGCCAGGGCGCTGGAGTCGGTGTCGACCGCTCGATTCGACGCAACGGGGCTGGTCTTTCCGGTCAGGCAATCGGACTTGGTTCTATTCGATTCAGCCATGCCGGGATACGACATTCGCACCGCCCACCAGACCGTCGTTATGTGGCCTGGCTGGTACACAGTCGAATCCGCCAGAATGAGTCCAGATCCCCATACATCTGTGGTGCTTCACAGGCTGCGCCCGGCCGGATGAAGGCAGAGGCGTGACCGCCTCGTGTGGGAAGGCTGCTGGCGCGCTCGAGTCTCAACTCGGAGGCCGTGGGGTAGTGCGCCCACGCCTCACCCGGATCGCTGGAGCCGCTCCGTCGCCCGTTGACGCGTGCCCAGGGCAGAACACCGCCCTGGGCACGCGTCGCGCCATGCTGGGCCCGGCTGCTCCCCTGCGCGATGTGAGTCGGGGAGTGTGCTGGGCCCGGCCGTTGTGTCCTTCGCCCCGAAGGGTAGCGAGCAACCGTACCGGGAGAACATCCTGCGATGGGAAAGGCTAACGATCGTTGGCGGCCGGTCCGCCGCCATCTCGTAGACGGCGCGCCAGTACTCGCGTTGCTGGTCGGTATCGTCGTCAGCCGGATGCTTCGGACTCACGATGTGCCAGTGGCGCGAATAGTTCTCGGCGGGGCGGTTTCCCTGTTGGCAGGCGCTGCGACATACGTTGCTGTGGCGCGCCTCATCGACTGGCTCGGATGGGGGGACGATGATCGGCGCGATGGCAGGTCCGACGATGCCCCTCCGTAAGGTCCGAGCTCCGGGATTGATCTTCCGCCGGGCGGCTAGTGCTTGACCCCGCGGCCGCAGCATTGGGAGCGCTATCTGGGGTTGGGAGAACCAGTGCGGCCACGGAGCCGCGGGGCGGCCGCCCCGCGGCTCAAGCCGCTCCGGCGGCAGGAGTAGTTGGTCCGTGCGGCTGTGGTACCCAAATCCGGGGCCTGCACGGCCACCCGTCCACGTGCTTCACGTTCGGTCAGCCCGGCTTCGCCGTGATGCCTGCCGGCACGCACCACATTGCCCGGGCGCGCGGCGTGACCACCATCCAGGTTCACGCCATGGCGCCGTGGAAGCTCACGTACGTGAACCCGGCCGACGACCCGCGACGGACGAGCCCCACCTCGCCCTGAGGGCGGCCGAGGACGACCGGAATGCAGCCGCGGATGTCGGCCTGTTGCTGCGACTGCTACGAGGCCAAGTTCGACGAACGCGTCGCGGACGAGGACCTCCGCCGCTAGCGGCGAGCGGGGCGAGATGACGATGCGCACGCGGCTCACCCGCATAGCGTCCGCCTTCGTGACGAGGCCCCGTCGCCGCCTCCGCACCCGCCTCGCCGCCGCCTCCGACCATCGCGCCGCGGCCGTCGCCCGATGGTCCCGTCGCGCCCGCTGCGCGGCGGACACGCGCGGTACCCGTTGACACGCCTTCGCATTCGTTGATACTCCAACGAATCCGCGCGCCCGGCGCGCAGCAGCGAGGAGCAGCACATGCAGACACTACCGACACGCCCCCTCGGCACGAGCGGCCTCGACATCAGCGCCGTCGGCTTCGGCGCCTGGGCGATCGGCGGCGGCGGGTGGGCCTACGGCTGGGGGCCGCAGGACGACCACGACTCGCTCGCCACCATGCGCTACGCGGTGGGGCGCGGCATCAACTGGATCGACACCGCCGCCGTGTACGGGCTCGGCCACTCCGAGGAGCTCGTCGGCCGGCTGCTGCACGAGCTCCCGGCGAGCGAGCGGCCGTACGTCTTCACCAAGTGCGGGCTCGTGTGGGACGAGCAGCACCCGGCGGCCGATCCGAAGCGCGTGCTCGAGCCGCGGTCCATCCGGCGCGAGTGCGCGGCGTCGCTGCGCCGGCTCGGTGTCGAGTGCATCGATCTCTACCAGTTCCACTGGCCCGACGACAGTGGCGTGCCGGTGGAGGACTCGTGGGAGGAGATGGTGCGGCTCTTCGACGAGGGGAAGGTACGCGCCATCGGCGTCTCGAACTTCGACGTCGCGCTCCTCGAGCGCTGCGAGGCGATCCGGCACGTGGACTCGCTCCAGCCGCCGTTCTCGCTCGTCCGCCGCGAAGCGGCGGAGCGCGAGCTCCCGTGGTGCGTGGAGCGCCATGCCGGCGTCATCGTCTACAGCCCGATGCAGTCGGGACTGCTCACCGAGCGCTTCAGCGCCGAGCGCGTGGCCGCGCTCGCGCCCGACGACTGGCGGCGGCGGTCGTCGGAGTTCCAGCCGCCGCGGCTCGCGCGCAACCTCGCGCTGCGCGACGCGCTCCGGCCCATCGCCCAGCGGCACGGCACCACGGTGTCGGCCGTCGCCGTGGCGTGGACGCTCGCCTGGCCGGGCGTGACGGGGGCGATCGTCGGCGCGCGCGCGCCGCAGCAGGTGGACGGCTGGCTGCCCGCGGCGACGCTCGCGCTCGCGCCGGAGGACCTCGACGAGATCGCGGCCGCGATCGAGCGCAGCGGCGCGGGCACGGGACCGGTGCGGCCGCCGGCGAGGGCGGCGGCGGCCGCGTGAACGCCAACCCAGGACGTGGAGGCAGGCCACCATGTCGAAGCCAAAGGTGTTGATCCTCACGGGCGACGCTGCGGAGTCGCTCGAGGTCATGTACCCGTACCAGCGGCTGCTCGAGGAAGGGTACGAGGTCCACGTGGCGGCGCCGACGAAGAAGAAGCTGCGCTTCGTGGTGCACGACTTCGAGCCGGGCTACGACACGTACACCGAGAAGGCGGGCTACAGCTGGGACGCCGACGTCGCCTTCGCCGACGTGAACCCCGCCGAGTACGCGGCGCTGGTCGTCCCCGGCGGGCGGGCGCCGGAGTACATCCGCACGCACGCCGACTTCACGCGCATCGTGCGCCACTTCTTCGACCGCGGCAAGCCGGTCGCGCAGCTCTGCCACGCGCCGATCGCGCTCGCCGCGGCCGGGGTGCTGGCGGGGCGGCGCACGGCCGCCTACCCGGCGCTGGCCGCGGACGTGCGCGCGGCGGGCGCCGAGTACGTGGACGCGGAAGCGGTGGTGGACGGGGCGATGATCTCGGCCCGCGCCTGGCCCGACCACCCGGCGTGGATGCGCGAGTTCGTGCGGCTGCTGCGGCAGGCGGCGCCCCTCGAGGCGGCGCCGTCGGTGAAGGCGGCGGCCGCGGGGACACCCGAGGCGTTCGCGGCCGCCGCGCCGGCGCGTTGAGCGGCGGCGCGGGGCGGATCGGCGCGGATCGGCGCGGAGCCGACTCGTCGGCGCCGCGGGCACTCTCGGGGCGCGCCGCGCGTTGACCAGCGTTGACGAGTTTGTCTGCGCCGGAGCGGCCGCACATCTTCCGCCCGACGCCGACGTGGAGGCGCCCCGATGCATTCGTCCCCCGACCCGCAGCAATCCGGCGGACGCGCCGAGGCCGGCGTGCCATTCGAGATGCGCGACGTCACGCGCGGCCTGGTCGGCGCGCTCAAGTCCGTGGACTATCCGCACCCGCAGCTCGTCACGGCCCTCCGGCGCTACACGGCGCGCGCTCGCGCGCTGAACCAGGACCGCGCCATGGTGGCCCGCGCCGTCGAGCGGCTCGTCGTGCAGCACGGCCTCGAGCGCGCCGAGGACAAGGAGCGCTCGGCGGTGGTGAGCGTGGTGACCGGGCGGGCGCTGGCGCTGTACGATCAGCCGGAGTAGTGGCAGTGGCTCCCGAGCGTCCGGCTCGGGGGCGGCTCGGCGAGCCCCCCGATCGCGCGTCCTTGCTCCGGTGAGCCGAGCCCGCTAAGGTCGTGGGATGGAGGGCGCCGGGCGGCACGCCCGGCGTCCCCCGGCTCCCGCCGTCATTGCCTCGCCCGCTCGCCCTCGCCCGCTCGCGGCGCAGCGCCGGAGCGGGCGTCGTCTTTCCAGCCTTCCTCAGCGTTGTCGTCACCCGCTCCCGAGCTGCCGCCGTCCGTCGAGCCCGCGCGGACCGCGGACGATGCGTCGCCGGACGCCTCGCCCGCGCGAGTCGCGCCCGCGTGGGTCGCGCCCGCCGCGGTCGCGCTCCTCGCCGCCGCGCTCCGCTTCTGGAATCTCGGGCGCGTGAATCTGTGGCTCGACGAGGTGAGCTCGGTGGTGCTCGCGCGCAAGTCGGTCGCGGG
>JBJMNL010000160.1:0-5451 GCA_045804285.1 Gemmatimonadaceae bacterium | reverse complement strand
CGAGCGTCCGCCTCAAGGCGACCCAGCAGATCGCCCGCAACTTCAACCTGGGCGGCAACTTCTCCTACATCGACACGCGCGGCCGCTACGTGCAGAAGGGCTCGAACGTCTCGGGGCTCCTGCTTGGCGCCCTCCGCACGCCGCCGGAGTTCGACAACAAGGATTACATCGACACGACGGGGCTCCACCGCGCGTACCGCTTCCCGCACCCGTCGAGCGGCAGCCTGACGGATACCCGCGGGTACGACAACCCGTTCTTCGTGCTCAACAACTCGGGGAACACGAGCAACCTCGGGCGCTTCATCGGCAACGTGAACGCCGACTGGACGCCGCTCGAGTGGCTGACGTTCCGCTACACGCTGGGGAGCGACTACTACGCCGACCGCCGCGTCGAGGCGCTGCCCTTCACGTCGTCGTCCAACCCCGTCGGGCAGGTGACGCGGCTCGACGCGACGAACCTGGAGATCGACCACAACCTGCTCGCCATCGGTCGTCACCAGTTCAGCGAGAACGTCACCGCCTCGCTCACCCTCGGGCAGAACCTGAACTCGCGCCGCTTCTGGCAGACCTGGGGGCAGGGGCAGAACCTGAACGCGCCGCAGCCGTTCGCGCTGCAGAACACGCTCAACCCGCAGATCCCGCAGGAGACGAAGCAGCTGCGTCACGCCGCGGGCTACTTCGGCCAGGCCGAGATCGACCTCTACCAGCAGCTCTTCCTGAACGTCGGCCTGCGCTACGACGGCTTCTCGACGTTCGGCTCGGACAGCCGGTGGGCGGCCTATCCGAAGGCGCAGGCGTCGTGGGTGTTCACGAACTTCCTCGGCAACACCGACCAGAGGGGGTTCCTCAGCTACGGGAAGCTCCGCGCGTCGTACGGCGAGACCGGGCGCGAGCCGCCCGTCTACTCGACGGTGGCCGGCGTCTTCAGCCTCGCCTCGGTGTTCGGCAGCGGCTACGGCGACTTCATCAACGCGTCGCAGAGCTTCCAGGGAGGGGTCGCGACGCCGATCCAGGCGCCGAACCCGGACCTGAAGCCGGAGCGCAACCGTGAGTACGAGGTGGGCTTCGACCTCGGCCTCCTCGACCAGAAGGTCGACGTGGGCGCGACGTACTACAGCAAGCTCTCGCGCGACGTGATCCTCGCGGTGCCCTCGGCGTCGGCGGCGACCGGGTCGCAGTCGATCTTCCGGAACGGCGCGAAGGTCACGAACAAGGGCGTGGAGCTCACGCTCAACGCCCGCCCGGTCACCACCGACCGCTTCGCGTGGGACTTCGGCGTGAACTTCGGGCAGAACCGCGGCAAGGTGCTCAGCCTCCTGGGCGCGCAGTTCGTGACGTACAACAGCGAGGGCTTCACCGGCGCGATCGGCTCGTCCACGGTCGGCTTCGCCCCGGGCGTCATCCGCGGGAGCGATTTCGCCCGCTGCGGCATCACGCCCAACGACCTCGTGCTCGACGACGCCGGTACCACGCTGGCCGGGGTGTGCGCCGGCGCCAAGAGGGGTGCGCTCTACCTCGACGCCAGCGGGCTCCCCGTGGTGGACCCGACGGACCGCGTGATCGCCAACCCGAACCCGAACTGGTCGGGCGGCTTCAACACCTCCGTGCGGCTGTTCCGGAACCTGCGCCTCAGCGGGCTGGTCGACGTCCGCAGCGGCAACCAGGTGTGGAACGGCACGCGCGGCGTCCTGTATCGCTTCGGCACGCACAAGGACACCGAGATCCGCAGCAGGCAGGGCGTCTTCCTCGACATCCCGGGGATGAAGGACCGCTACACCCAGGGCGTCGTCGGCCCGGGCGTCGGCGTGACCGCCTTCAAGACGCCGGAAGACTGGCAGAACTGGTTCCTCGGGGAGGGCGGTGGCTTCGGTGACGTCGGCGCGCAGTTCATCGAGAGCGGGAGCTTCGTGAAGCTGCGCGAGCTGTCGCTCACCTACACGCTCGACCAGCCGTGGATCAAGAGCGCCGGCTTCAGCAACATGGACGTGCGCGTCGCCGGCCGTAACCTGCGCACCTGGTCGAAGTACCGTGGCCTCGACCCCGAGACGAACCTCGGCGGCGCCGAGTGGCTGACGCAGGGGGTGGATTACTTCAGCAATCCGCTCACTCGCTCGTTCGTGGTCTCGCTCACGCTCAACCGCTAAGCCGCGAGGAGACCCGTGAACATTCTTCGGAGATACACACCGCTGGCCACGATCGCGCTACTCGCCGCGGCCGGCTGCAGCGACTTCCTGACGGGCGGCGATCTGAGCAACGATCCCAACCGGCCCAAGCAGGTGACCCCGCGGCAGCTGCTCGTCGGCGCGCAGTCGAACCTCTGGTCGGAGCTGAGCAGCGATCCGGCGCGCATCGGCGCGATGTGGACGCAGCAGATGACCGGCGCGCAGCAGCAGTACAACGTGATCTACAACTACGGAGTCAGCGAGGCGACGACGAACGGCTTCCACCAGGCGCTCTACCTGGGCGGCGGCCTCGTCGACCTGCGCAAGCTGCAGGCGGGCGCCGCCGAGGCGCACGACTCGGTGACCCTCGGCATCGGCCAGGTCATCGAGGCCGCGCTCGTGGGTACGGGCGCGGACCTGTTCGGCGACATCGTCTACTCGAAGGCGCTGAACCCCTCCGACCGGGCGCCGGCGCCGGACAAGCAGCTCGACGTCTACCGGCAGGTCCAGACGCTCCTCGACCAGGCGATCCTCAATCTCGCCGCGACGGGCCCCAGCAACGTCGGCCCGGCCGAGGCGGACATCGTCTACCTGGGAGACGCCGGGAAGTGGACGAAGCTCGCGCACACGCTCAAGGCGCGCTTCTTCCTGCACACGGGCGAGGTGGCCGGGCTGTCGGCCTACCAGTCGGCCCTCACCGAGGCGGAGCAGGGGATCACGGACCCGGCGGACGACTACCGGTCCGTCTTCTCGGGGAAGGCCGGGGAGCAGAACTTCTGGTACCTGTTCGACATCGTGAACCGCCCGGGGTACCTGGCGCCGAACCCGGGCTTCGTGAGCCTGCTCCAGAGCCGGAACGACCCGCGGCTCGACGCGTACTTCACGTTCGATCCTGAGTCCAACGAGTTCATCGACCTCTCGGACGCCATCCTCGATCCGGGCTACGACCAGCCGCTGATCACGGCGAACGAGAACCTGCTCATCTGGGCGGAAGCCGCCCAGCGGACGGGGGACGACGCGACCGCGCTGAAGCAGTTGAACGCGGAGCAGACGCTGGCGGGCGCACCGCTGACCAGCGGCTCGGGGAACGCGCTGCTCAGGGAGATCCTCACCGAGAAGTACATCGCGCTCTTCCAGACCATCGAGCCGTTCAACGATTACAAGCGCACCTGCTGGCCGAACATCGTCCCGGTCACCAGCCCGCCACGGACGATTCCGGGACGGCTGTTCTACGACACGGCCGAGCGGCAGACGGATCCGTCGCTCCCGCCGCCGTCGGCGCAGCCGCCGCGGAACGAGAACGACCCGGCCAACGCGCACCCGGATCCCGCGCCGGATCAGGTGTGCTTCGGCCAGACGGGTACGGCGCCGGCGACGCCGTGAGCCGGTGAGAGAGGTGCCGGTCCGCACCGCGTGAACCGCGGCGTCCAGGCCGGTAGTAAGGAGGAACGGCCCACCCCGAAGCTCGGGGTGGGCCGTTCCGCTATGTCTCGATCCGGCGCGCCCCGCTCAGCCGGCCCTGACTTCCTGCTTCGGGAAGAGCGGGGCTCCCTTCCGCACGCGCCACCCACCGGGGTCGAGGCGGTCGAGCGTGTCGAGGCGATGGTCGGACGCGCGGCCGGGCGCGCCGAGCTGCGCCCACAGCTCCTCCGCCTTGCCGGGCATGAAGGGGGACACGAGCACCGCCTGCCGCGCGAGCTGCCGCACGAGCGTGCCCAGGGTGCGCTCCAGCTCCTCACGGCGCGCCGGGTCCCTGGCCAGCTTCCACGGCGCCTGCCGGTCCACGTACTCGTTGCCGCGCGCGACGGTGCTCCAGACGTGGCGCAGCGCCTCGTTGGGCAGGTAGCCGCGCGTCCCGTCCATCGCCGAGCGGTAGAGGGCCGCGTCCGCCGCATCGGCGGCGTCGACCTCGTTCGGCGCGCCGGCGGGGACGACGCCGGCGCAGTACTTCTCGACCATCGCGATGGCGCGGCTCGCCAGGTTGCCGAAGGCGTTCGCGAGGTCGGCGTTGTAGCGCTCCTCGAACCGCTCCCACGAGAAGTTGCCGTCGGCGTCGAACGGCACCTCGCGGAGCAGGAAGTAGCGGAACGCGTCCGCGCCGAAGCGGTCCACCGCCTCGCCGAGGTCGAGCCGGACGCCGGCCGACTTGCTGAAGCGCTCGCCGCCGAGGTTCACGAAGCCGTGCGCCCAGACGCGCTCGGGGAGGGGGATTCCCGCCGACTCGAGCATCGCCGGCCAGATCACGCAGTGGAAGCGCGTGATGTCCTTGCCGATGACGTGGAGCTGCGCCGGCCACCGCCCGCTGTACACGGCGTCGGGGAAGCCCGTCGCGGTGAGATAGTTGGGGAGGGCGTCGAACCAGACGTAGGTCGTCTGCCGCTCGCCGTCGCTCGAGGGGCGGGGGAAGGGGACGCCCCACGCGAAGCGCGAGCGGCTCGCCGAGACGTCCTCGAGTCCCTGGTCGAGGAGGCCGAGGATCTCGTTGCGCCGGCTCTCCGGCTGGACGAACTCCCGGTGCGCCTCGATGTGGCGGCGGAGGAAGTCCTGGTAGCGGCTCAGGCGAAAGAACCAGTTGCGCTCCTTCACCCACTCGAGCGTGCGCGTCGGGTGGAGGACGCACTTGCCTTCCACGATCTCCTCGTCCTGCTTGAACGCCTCGCAGCCGACGCAGTACCACCCCTCGTACGACTTCTCGTAGAAGTCGTCGGGGTTGCGCTCGAAGATCTGCTCGATGAGGGCGCGCACGCCGGCCTTGTGCGACTCGCTCGTCGTGCGGATGAACTGGTCGTTCGAGATCGCCAGCCGCGCCCACATCGCCTGGAACGCCTCGGCGACCTGGTCGGTGAGCTCCTGGGGCGCGAGGCCGCGTTCGGCGGCGGTCTGGGCGACCTTCTGCCCGTGCTCGTCCATCCCGATGAGGAAGTGGACGTCGTCGCCGCGCAGGCGGTGAAAGCGCGCGATGGCGTCGGCGCCGATCTTCTCGAAGGCGTGGCCGAGATGCGGGTCGCCGTTCGCGTAATCGATGGCGGTGGTGATGTAGAACTTGCGCAACCTGCTCAGTCCCCGTGGTCGGTGTCGTCGTGCGAGGCGCCGTCGCCGGGCGCGGAGTCGTCATCGTGGAGCGCGGCCGAGCCGTCGCCGGTGATGCCGGCGGCGTCCTCGCCGCCTCCCGTGCCGGCCGCTCCGCCGGCCGCTCCGCCGGCGCCGCCGCCGGCTCCCCGGCCCCGTCGTCCGCCGCGGCGGCCGCGCCGGCGGCGTGCGCGCCGCTCCCCCTGCTCCTCGCCGGCGG
>JBJMNL010000159.1:0-12325 GCA_045804285.1 Gemmatimonadaceae bacterium | reverse complement strand
GGGCGCGCTCGCCCTCGCGCTCGCCACCGCGGCCGCACCCGCGGCGGCGCAGGCGAGTGGCGGTGCCGGCGCGAAGCAGGGTGGCTCGCCGCCGAGCGGGCCGCGGCGGGCGCGGCTCGAGCAGCAGGTGCGCGAGCGGTTCGGGCGCGTCGTCCAGCAGCGGCTCGGCCTCACCGACGCTCAGCTCTCGCGGCTCGCGCAGACGAACCAGCGCTTCGACGGCGAACGGCGGGCGCTCTTCCAGCGGGAGCGGCAGGTGCGGCTCGCGCTGCGCGACGAGGTCGGCAATGAGGGAGCGGCGAACCAGCAACGGGTGGACGAGCTGATCCGGTCCGCGATCCAGATCCAGCGCCAGCGGCTCGACCTCGTGGAGCGCGAGCAGCAGGAGCTGGCCGGGTTCATGACGCCGGTGCAGCGCGCCCGCTACCTCGACCTGCAGGAGAAGCTTCGCCGCCGAGTGGAGCAGCTGCGGAGCGAGCAGCGGGGAGCGGGGAGCGAGGGCCGCGTCGGCGACGCGGCGGCGCCGGGGCAGGGGCGCCCGCTCCTTCGGCGTCGGGACGCGACGCCGTGACGCGCAGCGCCGTGACCTCGGTGCCGGGGGCTGCCCCCCTGCGCCGCATCGCGGCGCCGAGCGCGCCGCCATTGCGCTGCCGGCGCGGTCCGGGAGATTATTGAGGGCCGCTCGGGTGGTGGAACTGGCAGACACAGCAGACTCAAAATCTGCCGGCGCGTGAGCGCCGTGCGGGTTCGATCCCCGCCCCGAGCATCCGGGATCCGCGAATCTGGCGCGAGCCCCGGTTCGTCCTCACGGACGAACCGGGGCTCGCGCCATTCGCGCCACGACCGGGCTGGCCTGCCCCGTGCAGCGCGCTGGAGCGGGCGCGCCGAATGCCGACGCGGGCAGTCGAGCGGCGCGCCGCCGGCAGCGGCCGGCAGCGGCCGGCGCACGGCCACCGAGGCATATGGCAGGGGGGAGCGATGCTGAACACGCAGGCAAGCGGCAGGGGCACGAACGCGCTCGGCTCGGGCGGCAACGCGGCGTCCGTGCTCGGCGCCGCGGCGGCGGGCGCCGCCCTCATGTACTTTCTCGATCCGGCGCGCGGCCCGGCACGGCGCGGCGAGATCGCCAACCGGCTCGGTCGCGCGCGCACCACGACGCGCGACGCAGCCGCCACCACCGGACGCGACCTCCGTAACCGGGCGCAGGGCGCGGTCGCCTCGGCGCGCTCCCGCTTCCAGGGCGCCGAGGCCAGCGACGACGTCGTCGCCGCCCGCGTGCGCTCGGCGATCGGACGACACGTGTCGCACCCGGCCGCGATCACCGTGTCCGCGGAGCAGGGGCGCGTCACCCTCCGCGGCCCCGTCCTCGCGCACGAGGTCGAGGGCCTGCTCGGCGCCGCGCGGAAGGTGCGGGGCGTCACCGACGTCGCAAACGAGCTCGAGGTGCACGAGCGCCCCGACGGCATCCCCGCGCTCCAGGGCGACGGCACGCCGCGCGCCGGCGACGGCCCCGCGATGCTCGGGGAGAACTGGCCGCCGGCGGCACGCATCGCGGCCGGTCTGGCGGGCGGAGCGCTCGCCCTCTACGGTACCCGGCGGCGCGGCGCCGCCGGATCGCTGCTCGGGCTCGGTGGGCTGGCGATGGTCGCGCGCGGCGTCACGAACAGGCCGCTCACGCAGCTCGCCGGCGTCGGCGGACGGCGCGGCGTCGCCGACATCGACAAGACGGTCAACGTCGATGCCCCGGTCGCGGACGTCTTCGGCTTCTTCACCGAGTGGGAGGCGTGGCCGCGCTGGATGTCGCACGTACGGTCGGTGACCGCGTCCGGACCGCGCGGCGCGGTCGGGGAGCGGACGCACTGGGTGGTCGACGGACCCGCCGGCACCACGGTCGAGTGGGATGCGGAGACCACGGACTTCCGTCCGCAGGAGCTCGTCGCCTGGAAGAGCGTCGAGGGCTCGATCGTCGACCATGCGGGACGGCTCTTCTTCGCGCCGAACCCCGACGGCACCACCCGCGTGCAGGTGCAGATGTCCTACAACCCGCCGGCGGGCGTCGCGGGGCACGCGGTCGCGAAAGTGCTCGGCCGCGACCCGAAGCAGCAGATGGACGACGACCTGATGCGGCTCAAGAACACGATCGAGACGGGGCGTCCGCCCCGCGACGCGGCCGCCGCCGAGCGCCGCTGATCGGCACCCTGCACGGCGCCGCGCGGCCGGAGGGCGGCGGCGCCGTGCACGACGAGCGGCCGGCGGCTGAGTCCGGCCGCCCGTCAGGCGGCGGGGAGCCAGAGGGCGAACCGCGCCCCCTGGCCGGGTGCGCTCACGACGGTCACGTCCCCGCCCATCAGCCGCGCCAGCCGGCGGCTGACGGCGAGCTCGAGCCCCGTCTCCCGCGCCCCCCGCTCGGCCGCCGCCGGCCCCTGCTCGAACGGCTCGAAGATCCGCGCCTGGCGCTCGGGCGCGATCCCGGCGCCGGTGTCGCTGACGTCGACGCGCGTCCACGGGCCGGCGCCGGCGAGCGCGGTGCCCGCGTCGGCCGTGGCGACGCGGGCGCACTGCACCGTCACGCGCCCGCCGGCGGGGGCGTGCTTCACGGCGTTCGAGAGGAGGGTCACGAGGATCTGCTTCACCCGCTCCGGGTCGCCGACGTAGCGCGTCCCGGGGCCCGGCGCGCACCGCTCGACGAAGGTCACCCGCCGCGCCGCTGCCTGCGCGACCACCGTCGAGAGGGCGAGCGGCAGCAGCTCGCGCAGGTCGCCGCGCTGGCGGTCAATCGTCAGCTCCCCGACCTCTATCCTGGCGAGGTCGAGTATGGCGGTCACGACGGAGAGCACCCGCTGGCCGGCGACGCGGAGGCGCGCGAGCCGCTCGCGTTGCGCGGCGTTCAGCGCGCCGTCGATCTCGAGCTCGAGGAGCTCCGCGTAGCCGATCACGGCGTTGAGCGGCGTGCGGATCTCGTAGCCCAGCGTCGCCAGGAGCGCGCCCCTCGCCCGCTCGTTCGATTCACCGCGCCGGCCGGCGTGCTCGGCGGCCTCGCGAGCCGCGCCTGCCTCCTCGTGAAGGCGCGCGCGCTCCAGCGCCGCCGCCACCTCCGCGACCACCGCCTGCACCGCCCCCACCTCGCGCGCCGAGATGCCGACCGCCGCGCGCCACGCGACGACGAGCGCCCCCGCCGCCGGCTCGCCCGGCAGGCCGATGGGGAGCGCCAGCGCCGTCCTGGCGCGCGAGGCGGCCGCGGGCCCCGTGCCGTCGGGCGGCGCGCCCGGCAGGGAGACGGTCGCCGCGGTTCCGTCGGCGATGGCGCGCGCGGCGATGCGGCGCGCAAGAGGGAGGGCGCGCTCCCACTCGGCCGGCGACGCGCCGTCGACCACGTCCCAGGCGACGTCGTCGCCGCCGCCCTCCGGCCGGAGCGCGACCGCCGCGAAGTCGGCGCCGACGGCGGTGCGCGCGCGGGCGCAGGCCTGCTTCAGCAGGCGCCGCCACTCCGCGGACGCGTCGCCCGACGCCCCCTCTGCGGCGGCGACGTCGCCCGGCCCCGCCGGCGCGGCGCGGGACGGCGTCCCGGCGGCGCCGGCGGGCGTTCCGTCGGGGCGGGGCCGGTCGGAGGGCGGAGTCATGGCCGATCGTGAAGGTGCGCGGTGACTGGCGCGGCCGACGTCGGCCGGAAGGCCCGGCGGGCGATGACGTCGCGGATACCACCGACGATCGCACCCCTCCTCCCGTCATGCACGACCCGGGCTAGCGACCGCGCGCCTCCTTCCATCCCGCGCACCCCCCACGTAGCTTTCCGGGCCTGTCCGGGGTGGTTCAACCTCCGTCGGGCGCCGTCCGCACTCATCCCCGGCGGGTTCCGCGAGGCGCGGTGCCCGCCTCTCTTCGTCCGCATCCTACATGGCCACCTCCGCCCGTTCCACGACGCTCCCCGCTGGCGGTGAGCGCATCGAGTACTCCAGCGGCCGCCTCGATGTCCCGAGCACGCCGATCGTCCCCTTCATCGAGGGCGACGGCACCGGCCCCGACATCTGGCGCGCCGCCCAGCGCGTCCTCGACGCCGCCGTCAAGCACGCCTACGACGGCGAGCGGCGCATCGCGTGGATGGAGGTGCTCGCGGGGGAGAAGGCGTTCAAGAAGCTGAGCGACTGGCTTCCGGCGGAGACGCTCGAGGCCGTGGGCGAGTTCCGCGTCGCCATCAAGGGGCCCCTCACGACCCCCGTCGGCGGCGGCATCCGCTCGCTGAACGTCGCGCTCCGCCAGGAGCTCGACCTCTACGCCTGCCTCCGCCCGGTGCGCTACTTCGAGGGGGTCGGCGCGCCGGTCAAGGAGCCCGAGAAGCTCGACGTCGTCATCTTCCGCGAGAACATCGAGGACGTCTACGCCGGCATCGAGTGGAAGGCCGGCAGCGCCGAGGCGGCGAAGCTGCGCGAGTTCATCGCCCGCGAGTTCAAGAAGGAGATCCGCGAGGGCTCCGCGATCGGCATCAAGCCGATGTCGGAGTTCGGCTCGAAGCGGCTCGTCGAGATGGCGATCCGCTACGCGATCGAGCACCGGCGCCCTTCGGTGACGCTCGTCCACAAGGGGAACATCATGAAGTTCACCGAGGGCGCCTTCCGCGACTGGGGGTACGAGGTCGCCCGCGAGAAGTTCGGCGGCACGGTGATCGACAAGGGGCCGTGGGTGCAGATCCCGAACGGCCCGGTGGTCAAGGACGTGATCGCCGACGCGATGTTCCAGCAGCTCCTGCTGCGTCCGGACGAGTACTCGGTCATCGCGACGCCGAACCTGAACGGCGACTACCTCTCCGACGCCGCGGCGGCGCAGGTGGGCGGGCTCGGCATGGCGCCGGGCGGCAACATCGGCGACGGTGTCGCGGTCTTCGAGGCGACGCACGGCACCGCCCCGAAGTACGCCGGCCTCGACAAGGTCAACCCGGGGAGCGTCATCCTCTCCGGCGTCATGATGCTGGAGTACATGGGGTGGAAGGAGGCCGGCGCGCTGGTCATGACGGGGATCGAGAACGCGATCGCCACGAAGCGCGTGACCTACGACCTCGCCCGCCAGATGACCGGCGCCACCGAGGTGTCGACGTCGGCGTTCGGCGACGCGATCATCGCCGGGATGAAGCGCTGATCCCGACTGCGGGAGCCGGCGTCGGGAAGGGCGGATGGACCGCGGTTCGCAGTCCGCAGCGCTTCGCGGTAGGCAGTTTTCAGTTTTCAGTTTTCAGTGGGCAGGCGGCGGAGACTGCCGACTGAAAACTGAAAACTGACGACTGCCAACTCGCCGCCCCCCACCCCCGCCGGACCCCCAGTCGTTCCTCGTACGCAGTCCGACCCGTAACCGCCCCGTACCCGCACCGTGATGCCTCCCACGCTCTCGCTCCGCACGGCGGACCTCGCCGCCGACACGCCGCTCCTCGCCGTCGCGCTCCCCGCGGGGGCGGCGCTCGCCGGCGAGCGGCTCGGCGCCCTCGACCGGGCGCTCGGCGGCGCCCTCGGCCGCACCCTCCAGCGTCGCGACTTTCGCGGCGGGCGCGACGAGACGCTGCACCTGACGGGCGGGGCGAGCGGGCCGCAGCGCGTCCTCCTGGTCGGCCTCGGGAACGACGGCGGCGCGCGCGCCACGGGCGACCGGGCGGTCGCGATCCGGCGCGCCGCGTCGATCGCCGCGCGCCACGCCAACCGCACCGGCGCCGGCTCGCTCGCGTTCTGGGCGGACGGTCTCGACGCGCGCGCCGTCGAGTACGCCGTCGCCGGCATCGCGGCGGGCGCCTGGGAGTACACCGAGACCAGGACGCAGCCGCCGGCCGAGGAGCGGCGCCAGCCCCTCGCGAGCGCCGCGGTCCTCGTCGACGACGAGGGCGCCCTGCGCGGCGCGCTCGAGGCGGGGCGCGCGGTCGCGGAGGGGCAGCAGCTCGCGCGCCATCTCGCGATGCTCCCCGGCAATATCTGCACGCCCGACTACCTCGCGCGGACGGGCGAGGAGATCGCCCGCCGGCACGGCATGAAGGTCACCGTCCTCGGGCGGAAGGAGATGGAGGCCGAGAAGATGGGCTCTTTCCTCTCCGTGGCGCAGGGCACGCCGCAGGACCCGAAGCTCGTCTGCCTCGAGTATCGCCAGGGCGGGGACGCGGCGCCGGTGGTCCTCGTCGGCAAGGGGCTCTGCTTCGACACCGGCGGCATCTCCATCAAGCCGGCGCAGGGGATGGAGACGATGAAGTTCGACATGTGCGGCGCCGCCGGCGTCCTCGGCGCGATGGAGGCAATCGCGCGCCTCGGGCTCGCCGTCAACGTCGTCGGCATCATCGGCGCGACCACGAACATGCCGTCCGGCACGGCGGTGAAGCCGGGCGACGTCGTGCAGGCCGCGTCGGGCAAGTTCATCGAGGTCATCAACACCGACGCCGAGGGGCGCCTCGTGCTCGCCGATCTCCTGTACTACGCGAAGCGCTTCCAGCCGGCCGCCGTCGTCGACGCGGCGACGCTCACCGGCGCCTGCGTGATCGCCCTCGGCAACACTGCGACCGGCGTCTTCGGGTCGAACGAGGCGCTGGTGCGAGAGGTGCTCGCGGCCGGCACGCGCGCCGGCGAGCCGGGCTGGCAGCTCCCGCTCTGGGACGAGTACAAGGAGCTGATCAAGTCCGACGCGGCCGACGTCAAGAACACGGGCGGACGCGCCGCGGGCGCGATCACGGCGGCGCTCTTCCTCCAGGAGTTCGCCGACGGCTTCCCCTGGGCGCACCTCGACATCGCGGGCACCGCGTACTCGGAGACCGACCTCGTCGCGCTCCCCAAGGGGCCGACCGGGGTTCCGGTCGGCACGTTCGTGGAGCTCGTCCGGGGGAGGGCGAGCTGAGCCGCCGGCCGCCTCGACGCGACCGGCTGCCGCGCGTCCATCGTCTCGTGCCTGGCTCCTTCCGCGCCCTCGCCGGCGGCACGACGCGCCTCCTCGGCGCGCTCGCGGCGTCGCTCGCCCTCGCCCTGACGGCGGCGCCGCACGCCGCCGCCGCGCAGGGGGTCACCCGCGACACCACCCGCCGCGCAGCGCCGCGCGACACCACCACCCGGCGCGACACCACCGCGCGGCGCGATACCACCACGCGGCGCGACACGACCCACGCCGTCCCCATCCCGCCGCGCCCCGACTCGATCCACGTCGACTCCACGCGCGCCCAGGGGCCGAGCCGGCCCGATTCGGCCCGCGTGCCGCGCGACACGATCAAGGCGCCCACCGCCCGCGCCGAGTCGCCGACGCTGCTCGACGTCGGGCCCACGTACCGCTGGGACCGCGACGCGCTGTTCGCCTCCGGCGCGGTGACGCTGCTCGATTTCCTCGAGCGCGTCCCCGGGCTCACCGGGCTGCGCGGGGGGTGGATCAACCTTCCGCAGCTCGGCTCCTACCTCGGCAACGTGGGCGCAGTGCGCGTCTTCTACGACGGGCTCGAGCTCGACGCGCTCGACCCACGCGGCGGGGGCGTGCTCGACCTCTCCAACATCCAGCTCTGGACGCTCGAGGACCTCGCCATCGAGCGCGGCGCCGACGAGCTGCGCGTCTACCTCCGGAGCTGGCGCACCGACCGCACGACGCCGCAGACGCGCATCGACGTCACGACGGGCGACGAGCAGACGAACCTCTACCGCGGCTTCTACGGCAAGCGCTACCGCCACGGCGAGGCGCTGCAGGGGGCCTTCCAACAGTACAGCACGCGCGAGCCGCGCTTCGGCGGCGGCGGCAACGAGAACTCGCTCCTGCTGCGCACCGGGATCGCCCGCGGTAACTGGAGCGTCGAGGCCTTCGCGAACCGGGTGCAGCGCACGCGGAGCGAGCGCGTCCGCTACCCGCCCAACACCTTGCCGGTGCTCCCCTCGCTCCGGCTGCGGACCACCGACGCCTACCTCCGCGCCGCCTACGGCGATCCCGAGCGCTCCCCGCTCTGGGCGCAGCTCGTGGCGGGCACGCTCGGGATCGACGAGAGCTCGTCGCACCACGCGGCCGACGCCTCCCTCCAGATCCCCCAGGACACCGCCGACACCACCCGCTCGGAGGCGCAGTACCTGGCCGCACTCGGGCTCGTGCGCGGCGGCGCCCGGCTCAGCGCCACCGGCCGCTTTCGGACGCTCCAGGGGAAGCTCTACAGCTCCGCGATGGCGCGGGCGAGCTTCGACCGGTCGATCCTCGGCGTCTCGCTGCTCGGCGAGCGCAACGCCGTCGACTCGGTGTGGCGGGGGGAAGGGGCGGTGCGCCTGCGACCATTTCCCTTTCTCGCGCTCTCGGGGGTGGCGAGCTACGTGTCCCCCGACGGCGCCACCGGTCGTCCTCGCGCGCTCGACCTGCGCGGCGAGGGGGCCGTGCGCATCGGCGGCGGCCTCTGGGTCGGCGGCGGCGTTCTGGCGCGCGACAGCACGCTGCTCCGCGCGCCCGTCGTGTTCGACGGCGCGTTCCTTCCGGCGCTCGTCAGGCCCAACACGGGGACGTTCGCGACCGTGCGCGGCCAGCTCTACAAGGCGATCTACGCCGACGCCTACGGCGTGCGGTGGCGGCGCGAGGAGTTCTACCAGCCCGCCGACCAGACGCGCGAGGAGGTCGGCATCCAGACCAGGTGGCTCCAACGCTTCCCGAGCGGGAACTTCGGCTTCCACCTCGCCGGGATCCACGAGTACCGCGGCGCCACGTTCTACCCGGTGACCGTCACCGCGACCGACGGGACCTCGGACGTGGCCGCGTTCCGCGTGCGACCGAGCCAGGTGCTCTCGGTGCTGCTCGAGATCAGGATCGTCAGCGCCACGCTCACCTACCAGCTCCGCAACGCGCTGGGGGCGCAGTACGACATCGTGCCGGGCTACCTGATGCCGCGCACGGTGAACTTCTACGGCATCCGCTGGAACTTCGCGAATTGAGTCGCGCGAATTGACAAGCCCGTTGTCGCTGCGTAACTTAGGTGATTTCTCATGATCCGTAGCATGACGGGCTTCGGGGCCGCCGACGGGCGCGTGGGTGACGCGCGCGTCCACGTCGAGCTCCGAACGGTCAACCACCGCTTCTTCAATCCGAGTCTCAAGCTCCCCGGCGTCTTCACGCGCTGGGAGGCCGAGGTGCGCGAGGCGCTCCGCCAGCGCATCGCGCGCGGCCACGTGACCGCCTTCGTGCGCGTCGAGCGCGACGCGACCGCCGGGGCGCTGGTGAACGAGTCCCGCTTCGCCGCCTACGTCGAGCAGCTCCGGGCGCTCCAGCGGCGTCACGGGCTCTCGGGAGAGCTCGACGTCGGCACCGTACTGCGGATGCCCGAGGTGTTCGCCCCCGCGGCGAGCGACGACGGGGCCGAGGAGCAGACGGGGAGCGCCGCCGAGCTGGTGGCGGTGGTCGACGTGGCCGCCGAGGCGCTCGGCGCGATGCGCGCAGCGGAGGGGAAGCGGCTCGCGCAGTTCCTGCTCGACCGCGTCCAGGTGGTGGAGGAGGCGCTCGAGCGGATCGGGAAGCGGGCGCCGGCGCGCGTCGTCGAGCAGCGCGACCGGCTCCGCCAGGCGGTGCGCGAGCTCGCCGATGGGGTGGCGGTGGACGAGCAGCGGCTGGCGCAGGAGATCGCCTTCCTCGCCGACCGGCTCGACGTCAGCGAGGAGCTCGACCGCTTCGGGTCGCACATCGCCGCCTTTCGCGCCCTGCTGCGGAGCGAGGGGGGCGAGCCGGTCGGGAAGCGCCTGGGGTTCCTGCTCCAGGAGATGCTGCGCGAGGCCAATACGACGGGGAGCAAGGCGAACGACGCCTCGATGCTCGCCGACGTGGTGGCCATCAAGGAGGAGCTCGAGCGGATTCGCGAGCAGGTGGAGAATCTCGAGTGAGGCCGCGCGCCTGATGCCCTTTCCGGTGATCCTCTCGTCCCCTTCGGGGGGCGGCAAGACGCGCATCGCGCGCGAGCTCCTCGCGCGTCGCGCCGACCTGGGCTACTCGGTGTCCTGCACCACCCGCCTGCCGCGGCAGGGGGAGGTGGAGGGGCGCGACTACTTCTTCCTGTCGCACGGCGAGTTCATGCAGCGCGTGGCGCGCGACGAGTTCGCGGAGTGGGCGGACGTCCACGGGCGGCTCTACGGGACGCTGCGGCGCGAGGTCGACCGCGTGCTCGACGACGGGCGGCACGTGGTGATGGACATCGACGTGCAGGGCGCGGAGCAGTTCGTCCGCGTCTACCCGCAGTCGGTGCCGATCTTCATCCTTCCACCGTCCGCGCAGGTGCTCGTGGCGCGACTGACGCAGCGCAAGAGCGAGGACCCGGCGTCGCTCGCCCGTCGCCTGCGCTCCGCGCTCGGCGAGCTCAAGGCCGTCGGGCGCTACCATTACGTCGTCGTCAACGACGACCTCGAGCGCGCGGTCGAGAGCGTGTGCTCGATCATCGACGCCGAGAGCGTGCGCCACGACCGGGTGCGCGACCTCGAGTCGCAGGTCGGCGAGCTCATCGCCGGCCTCGAGCAGCAGATCGCCAAGTATCCGGCAACATCGACCCTTCAGCCATAGAGAGTGTCATGCGAGTCTTCACACCCGGCGAGGTCGCCAAGCACGCGGCCAACAAGTACCTCGGCGTCCTGGTCGCCGCGAAGTTCGCGCGCGTCCTCAACGAGTTCCCGCGCGATCGCTCGTCGTCCCGCGAGAAGAAGCTGACGACGCGCGCCCTCGAGGAGCTCGCGGGCGGCGACATCAGCTACCGCGTCGTGCCGCGGCGGCGCGGCGAGTGAGTGCAGGGAAGGCCGAAGGGCGGAACGAGGCATGAGGCCGGGACGCTGCGAGGGGCGTAGCTGGCCACACGCAACGTCCCGGCCTCATGCCTCGTTCCGCCCTCTCCGTGTTCCGCCCTCTCCTTCACTCCTTCCGCCCTCTCCTCGAATAGCCCGCCCCTGATGCGTCCCTTCACAGCCCGGCGCGTCCTCCTCGGCGTCACGGGGGGGATCGCGTGCTACAAGTCGATCTCCGTCGCGCGCCTGCTCGCGCAGGCGGGGGCGGAGGTCGACGTCGTGCTCTCGCGCGCGGCGCGGGAGTTCGTCGGCGCGATCACCTTCGAGGCGGTCACGGGGCGGCCGGTGTACACCGAGCTGCTCGCGGCCGGCCACGCCCTCGACCACATCCGGCTCGCGCGCGCGGCCGACGTGGTCGCCGTGGCGCCGGCGACGGCGGACTTCCTGGCGCGCGCCGCCCACGGCCGCGCCGACGACCTGCTGACGGCGGCCCTGCTCGCCACCGAGGCCCCCGTGCTCGTCGCGCCGGCGATGAACGACCGGATGTGGGCGCACCCGCAGACGGTCCGCAACGCGGCGCACCTGCGCGGCCTCGGCTACCACGTGGTCGATCCCGACGACGGTCCGCTGGCGATCGGGGAGGGGAGCGGGCCGGGGCGGATGCCGGAGCCGGAGACGATCGTCGCCCACGTCGCGCGCCTCCTCGAGCGGCCCGGCGCGCTGTGCGGCAGGCGCGTCGTCGTCACCGCTGGCCCGACGCGGGAGCCGGTGGACCCGGTGCGCTATCTCACCAACCGGAGCAGCGGCAAGATGGGGGTGGCAATTGCCGCGGCCGCCTGGCGGCGCGGCGCCCACGTCACCCTGATCGCCGGGCCGCTGAGCGTCCCCTTCCCGGCGGGCGTGGAGACGCGCTCGGTGGAGACCACCGCCGAGATGTGCGTCGCCGTCGCCGAGGCGCTCGCGTCGGCCGACGTGCTCGTGATGGCGGCCGCCCCCGCCGACTTCCGCGCCGCGGAGCCCGCGCCGCGCAAGATCAAGAAGTCCGACGCCCCCGCCGCGATCGCGCTCGCGCCCACCGACGACATCCTCGCGGCCACGCGCCAGCACCGGCGGCCGGGCGCCGTCGTCGTCGGCTTCGCGCTCGAGACGAACGACGTCCTCGCCGGCGGCCGCGCGAAGCTCGAGGCCAAGGGGCTCGACCTCGTGGTCGCGAACGACGCGACCGAGCGCGGGGCAGGCTTCGGCGTCGACACCAACCGGGTGACGCTGCTCTCCCGCGACGGCGGCGAGGAGGAGGTGCCCCTCCTTCCCAAGGGGGAGGTGGCGGACGTGATCCTCGATCGCGTCGAGGCGATGCTGGAGGCGCGCCCGGCGGCGGGGCGCGCGCGCTGACGATGGTGGACCCGCGGGAGCAGCTCCGCCGCTACCTCGAGCAGCGGCGCGACCTGGGCGAGAGCGAGCTCGTGCTCGACGGCATGACGGTCGAGGAGGTGATGCGCATCCTCGGCGCCGCGGGTGCCGCCCGGCCGCCGGCGCGCGGCGGCGACAGCGAGGCGGAGCGCGCCCGGCCGGCCGACCTCGGCGACCGCGACGCCGCGCCGCCG
>JBJMNL010000158.1:0-21877 GCA_045804285.1 Gemmatimonadaceae bacterium | reverse complement strand
GAGATGGGAGGCTCGGCGCGCGGCCGAAAGGGCGACGTCGACGCCCTCGCCGCCACTCTTCTCCTCCAGCATGCCCTCGCCTTCCGTTGACCATCCCTCCGCGTCGCGCGCCGCCCGACGTCTCGCGCGCGGCAGCCGCACCTTCGCGATGACGCTGGCCTGCGTCGCGGCCGCCGCCGGGTGCTCCGAGCCGTATGGTGCGCCGGTACGCGTCGTCGTGCCCGCGGGCTCGTCGTTTCGCGTCGCCTCCGACTCGCTCGCGCGCGCCGGAATCGTCGGCTCCCCCGGGCTCTTCCGGCTCTACGCGAAGCTCGGCGGGCGCGACCGCGAGGTGAAGGCCGGCACGTACCTGCTGCGCCGCGGCAGCCGGTGGCGCGAGGTGCTCGACGCGCTGACCAAGGGCAAGGGGATCGTGCACACGGTGGCGGTGCCGGAGGGCTTCGCGCTCTCGAGCATCGTCCCGCTGCTCGCCCGAACGCTCGGCGCTCCGGTGGACTCCGTCGAGGCGGCGGTCCGCGACACGGCGCTCCGCCGGCGGCTCGACATCCCGACGCCGACGCTGGAGGGCTATCTCTTTCCCGATACCTACGTCTTCCCGGACGGGACGTCGCCGCGCCAGGCCGTGGCGGAGATGGTCGAGGGCTTCGAGCGGCGCTGGAAGCCGGAGTGGGATGAGCGCCTGCAGGAGCTGGCGATGAGCCGCAACGACGTGATGGCGCTCGCGTCGATCATCGAGAAGGAGGCGCGCGTCCCCGAGGAGCGCCCGGTCATCTCGGCGGTCTATCACAACCGGCTCCGGGCCCGCATGCCGCTGCAGGCCGACCCGACCGTCCAGTACGCGCTCGGCCGCCACGTGGAGCGCGTCCTCTACAAGGACCTGGAGGTCGACTCGCCCTACAACACCTACCGCCACCCCGGGCTGCCGCCCGGCCCGATCGCCTCGCCCGGGCTGCCGAGCATCGTCGCGGCGCTCTTTCCGGCCAACGTCCCATATATGTTCTTCGTCGCGGCGCCCGACGGACACCACGAGTTCCGCACCACGTTCTCCGAGCACCGCGAGGCCCGTGAGGAGATCCGGAAGTCCGCGGGGAAGCCGTCGGGCGCCGACAGCGGCAAGCGGCCGGTCGGCGGCAGGTAGGCCCCACCTTTGCGCCGGCTCCCCGCCGGCTCACGACGGAGACGCCGTGTTCCATCCCGACGCCCTGCGCGTCCTGGCGATCACCGACGACCTGCGGGACGGCGGAGCGGGGCTCGTCGGGCGCGCCATTGCCGCCGTCGCGGGCGGCGCGACGATGGTGCAGCTGCGCCTCAAGGACGCGGACGCCCGAACGCTCGTCGAGGTGGCGCGCGCGCTCGTCACCGCCCTCCCCGTGCCCGTGCTCGTCAACGACCGGGCAGACGTCGCGCTCGCGGCGGGCGCGGCTGGCGTGCACCTGGGCGCCGACGACGTCCCGCCGCGGGCGCTGCGCCCGTGCGTCCCGGCGGGCTTCGTCATCGGGGCGTCGGTGGGCGCGGACGCCGAGCTGCCGAACGCGGAGGGGGCGGACTACGTCGGCATCGGCCCCGTCTTCGCCACGGCGTCGAAGGCCGACGCGGGGGAGGCGATCGGCGTCGCCGAGTTCGCGCGCCTCGCCGCCCTCTGCGGCAAGCCGGCGGTGGCGATCGGAGGGATCACTCCGGAGAACGCCCCGCTGCTCCGTGGCGCCGGGGCGAGCGGGGTCGCGGTCATCCGCGCGGTCTTCGGCGCACCGGATCCGGGTGCGGCAGCGCGAGCGCTGAGTCTCGCCATCGGAACTTGACGTCGGGGGCGTCGGGCTCGCGCTCGCCGCGGCGACGCTCGCCGCTCTTGCGGCGGCGGGGCGGCTTCGCCTCCTGCTCCTGCGCCTCCTTCATCGCCGCCCGCACGCGCGCGAAGACTGGGGGATGGAGAAAGAGATCCACGAGATCGGGATCGAACTGCGCGCCGCGCCCGTCCCTGATCCGGTCCGCCGCCGAGTCGGGGGTAGTGCCGGCGCGGTAGCGGCGGCTGTGGGTGATGGCGTCGAAGGTGTCGGCGATCGAGACCACGCGGGCGACCAGCGGGATGGCCTCACCCGACAGTCCACGCGGATAGCCCTTTCCGTCCCAGCGCTCGTGGTGCGAGAGCACCCCCTCGGCGAGCTCCGGGTAGAAGGCGTCGAGCGGCGCGAGGACGTCGGCGCCACGCTGCGGGTGAGTGGCGATGGACTGCCGTTCCTCCTCGGTGAGCGTCGAGTCCTCGTGGATGATGTCGAAGAGCGCCTCGGAGATCTTTCCGATGTCGTGAAAGAGGGCGACGCGCTCGACGCAGTGCTGCGTACGGCGGTCGATGCCGGCGGCGTCGGCGAGAATGAGGGCGAAGCGGGCGACGCGGCGCACGTGGGCGCCGGTGATCGGATCGTTGGCCTCGATCGCGTTGAGGAGCGTCTCGAGGAGCGCCGCGGCGAGTCGCTCGGCGTGGCGCCGCGCGCCGTGCTCGCGGGCGGCGATGGCGCCGCCCGCGGCGCCGACGACAATCGGGAGGTAGGCTCGCACGCCGAGCGGCAGCGCAAGAAGCGTACAGCGTCGGAGCACGCACACCGGAAATGACGAAGCCCCCGTCACGCGGAGTGACGGGGGCTTCGAAGAGGTGCCGGCGACGGCCTACTCTCCCGCGCCCTCTCGGGCGGAGTACCATCGGCGCTGTAGGGCTTAACGATCGTGTTCGGGATGGGAACGAGTGTGGCCCCTACGCTCTGGTCGCCAGCGATGTTCGTGGTGCGGTGGTTCTCTCCGTGCCGGAGCTCTGGCCCGGGAATCATCTCGCGCCCGGCGAGCGGTGCTCGCGGGCGGCGAAGGATGAAAAGCGAAGATAGAGGTAGAGTGGGACTCTGCGCCGCCCGAAGGCGGCGTCATATCGTGCGTGCTCTGCGGTCGAGTCTTCCTTCCCAATTGGGAGTAGTCAAGCCGCACGGGCGATTAGGACCGCTGCGCTCGGAGGCGCTTGCGCGCGTTCCACGGGCGGCCTATCGACGTGGTGGTCTCCCACGGCCCTTCAGGGAGCTCGAGGCTCCAGGGAGGATTCATCTTGGGGGGCGCTTCCCACTTAGATGCTTTCAGCGGTTATCGCCGCCTGCCGTCGCTACCCGGCGCTGCGCCTGGCGGCACAGCCGGGACACGAGCGGGCAGTCCGGCCCGGTCCTCTCGTACTAGGGCCCGCACCCCGCAATCCTCCAACGCCCACGACGGATACAGACCGAACTGTCTCACGACGTTCTGAACCCAGCTCATGTACCACTTTAACCGGCGAACAGCCGGACCCTTGGGACCTTCTCCAGCCCCAGGATGTGATAAGCCGACATCGAGGTGCCAAACCGCGCCGTCGATGTGAACTCTCGGGCGCGATAAGCCTGTTATCCCCAGCGTACCTTTTATCCGTTGCGCGATAGCCGATCCACACCGGGCTACCGGATCACTACGGCCGTCTTTCGACCCGGCTCGAGCCGTCGCTCTCGCCGTCAGGCCCCCTTCTGCCGTTACACTCTACAGGCGCCGTTACCGACGGCGCTGAGGGGACCATGCGCGCGCCTCCGTTACCCTTTCGGAGGCGACCGCCCCAGTCAAACTGCCCACCTGCCACGGTCCCAGCCCGGGTTTGCCGGGCGTGGTGAGCGCGCCGCATCAGCCAGGGTGGTATTTCACTAGTGCCTCCGCCCGGGCTGGCGCCCGGGCCTCGTCGGCTCCCACCTATGCTACACAGTCAGATGCAGCGCGCAATGGCAAGCTGCAGTAAAGGTGCATGGGGTCTTTTTGTCCTGTCGCGGGGACTCGGAATCCTCACCGAGACTGCAATTTCGCCGAGCACGTGGTCGAGACAGTGCCCAAGTCGTTACGCCATTCGTGCAGGTCGGAACTTACCCGACAAGGAATTTCGCTACCTTAGGACCGTTATAGTTACGGCCGCCGTTTACCGGGGCTTCGGCTCAGGGCTTCACCCTCGCGGGTTGACCCCTCCCCTTAACCTTCCGGCACCGGGCAGGCGTCAGTGCGTATACGGCGCCTTACGCGGCTTGGCACGCACCTGTGTTTTTGCTAAACAGTCGCTTGGGCCGATTCTCTGCGGCCCTGGCCAGCGCGCGGCGCGAGGCCGCGTACCGCCCAGGGCATCCCTTCTTCCGAAGTTACGGGATCATTATGCCGAGTTCCTTGACCACGTTTCACTCGTTCACCTGAGGCTACTCGCCTCGCCCACCTGTGTCGGTTTGCGGTACGGTCGCTCCCAGACCTCCGCCAGCAGCTTTTCTCGCGTGTCGACTCCAGAGGACTCGGGGTCGGGCAAGCCCGCCCCCTCGCACTCCGCTCTCGGCCGAAGCCTACGGCGTTGGACGGCCGTCCACCTGGCCGCTCCCCCTTCGTTCCACGGTCCCTGCTGGGTTCATCGATCTGGCAGCGGGGCGGGAATGTTGACCCGCTCTCCATCGGCTACGCCTCTGGGGCCTCACCTTAGGGGCCGCCTCACCCTGCGCTGATTGCCATGGCGCAGGAACCCTTGGGCTTCCGGTGCGCGGGGTTCTCACCCGCGTTTGCGCGTACTCATTCCGGCATCCTCACTTCCCCTCGCTCCACCCGCTGGCTTCCGCCCGGGCTTCTCCGCACGGGGAACGCTCCCCTACCCCTCAGCTGTGACACTGAAGGCCAAGCTTCGGCGGGCCGCTTAATCCCGACCATTCTCGGCGCATCCACGCTGGACGAGTGAGCTATTACGCACTCTTTAAAGGGATGGCTGCTTCTAAGCCAACCTCCTCGTTGTCGCGGCACGGACACATCCTTCGCTATACTCAGCGGCCACTTCGGGGCCTTAGCTGTGGCTCTGGGTTCTTTCCCTCTCGCCGCCGGACATTATCGCTCGGCGACTGCCTCCCAGAGTCCATCCCGACGGTATTCGGAGTTTGGTTGGGGTTGGTAGGCCGCTCTGGCCCCCGCGCCCATCCAGTCGCTCTACCCCCGCGGGACACGCTCTGAGGCTCTACCTCAATAGATTTCGGGGAGAACCAGCTATCTCCAGGCTTGATTGGCCTTTCACCCCTACCCACAAGTCATCCGAGCGGTTTTCAACCCACACCGGTTCGGGCCTCCACTGGGTGTTACCCCAGCTTCACCCTGCTCATGGGTAGATCGCCCTGGCTTCGGGTCTGCACCCTCGCACTCCACGCGCCCTCGTGACAGGACTCGCTTTCGCTGCGGCTCCGCCGCAGAGCGGCTTAGCCTCGCGCGAGAGTAGCAACTCGCCGGATCATAATGCAAAAGGCACGCAGTCAGCCGTCCCGCCCGGCGAACCGGGCGGCCAGCCTCCTACCGCTTGTAGGCATGTGGTTTCAGGTCCTCTTTCACTCCCCGCCCAGGGGTGCTTTTCACCTGTCCCTCACGGTACTCGTCCACTATCGGTCACACGGGAGTCTTTCGCCTTGGAGGGTGGTCCCCCCGGCTTCACGCCCGATTTCGCGGGTCGGGCGTTACTCAGGAACACCACTAGCCCAGGTCCCTCGCCTTCGCCTACCGGCCTCTCACCGTGTCTCGGGCCCCGTTCCAGGGGACTTCGGCTGGCTTCACCTGAACCGTCCGTGGGTCCTACAACCCCGCCCGTCCGAAGACGGCCGGTTTGGGCTTGGGCCCCGTTCGCTCGCCGCTACTTGGGGCATCTCATGTTGATTCCTCTTCCTCCGGGTACTGAGATGTTTCAGTTCCCCGGGTTCGCCTCACCCCTCGCGGGGTGATGACGGCGCTCGCGCGCCGCCGGGTTTCCCCATTCGGCCACCTCGGGCTCGCCGGCTGTGTGCGCCTCCCCCGAGCTTTTCGCAGCTTACCGCGGCCTTCCTCGCCTCCGTGTGCCCAGGCATCCCCCACATGCCTTCGCTCGCTTGACCACATCGTCTCTCTAGACGGCGACCAAGCAGAGCACGCGCTGGCGAATCGGATGATCCCAACCGATCCGCCAAAATAACGATATGCAATCTCTCTTCATCTACCCTCGCCACGACCGACGCGAACGCCGGCCAGTCACGAGGCTCGATGAGGATATCCATATCCCACGATCTACCTCTATCCTTCGCTTTTCAAACAGCGGTCGCGACGTCAACACCTTGTCGCGAGCAGACTTGCATTCTATCCCGATCAGCTCGGGAAGTCAAGTGGCGAACCAATCCGGCGTTCTCGCCGCACCACCGCCCCCGTTCCGAAGGGGCGGTTATGTTATCGGTTTCTGACCCTGAGGTCAACCCCCCGTCACGAGTCCATCTCCGTCCCGTCACACCGCGTCCGAACGCCCATTTCCGCCCCCGCGTTCCGCCCTCGCGACGCGCGTCAGGTCGATGACACCGACGCCATCCCACCCCGGACCGGCACCGGCTACCTTGGCCGCATGCGCGATATCGCCATCGTCTCCGCCAAGGGCGCCCGCCGCTGGGCGGCCGGCCATCCATGGATATATAGAAGCGACGTCACCGGGCGCCCGGATGCGCCTGCCGGCGCGGTCACGGTCCAGGCCGCCAACGGCCGGCCGCTCGGCGTCGCCCTCTGGAGCCCCGCCTCGGAGATCTCGCTGCGCCTCATCGATCACGACCACCGGGCGACGATCGACGCCGGCTGGTGGCGGGCTCGACTGGAAGCGGCGATCCATCGCCGAGCTCCTCTCGCCGGGCAGGCGAACGCCTACCGGCTGGTGCACGGCGAGGGGGACGGCCTCCCTTCCCTGATCGTCGACCGGTACGACCGTTGGCTGGTCGTCCAGCTCATGAGTGCCGGCCTCGAGCATTTCCGCGCCGAGATCACGGCCGCGCTCCTCGAGCTCACCGGCGCCGAGGGGATCCTGGCCCGCAACGACGCACCGCTCCGCTCGAAGGAAGGGCTGGCTCGCGAGACCATCCTCCTCGCCGGTGACGTGCCGCGCGAGCTCGAGGTAGACGAGCACGGCGTCCGCTACCTGGCCGCCCCCTGGCAGGGGCAGAAGACCGGGGCCTTTCTCGACCAGCGCGAGAACCGCCACTTCGCCGGCCACATCGCGCGCGGGCGCGCGCTCGACTGCTTCAGCTATCACGGCTCCTTCGCGCTCCACCTCGCCCGCCGCGCCGACCGGGTGACGGCGCTCGACGCCTCGGCGCATGCCCTCGAGCGCGCGGCCGAGAACGTGCGACTGAACGGCTTCACGAACGTGGATTTCGTCGAGGCCGACGCGTTCGAGTTCCTGCGCGAGCGCGAGCGGCGCGGCGATCGGTACGACACGATCGTGCTCGACCCGCCGGCATTCGCGAAGACGAAGCAGGCGCTTCCCGGCGCCCTGCGCGGCTACAAGGACGTGAACCTGCGCGCGCTGCGCCTGCTCGCGCCCGGCGGGCTGCTGTACACCGCGAGCTGCAGCTTCCACCTGACGAAGCCGCTCTTCCTCGAGATGTTGCACGACGCCGCGGCCGACAGCGGGCGCCGGGTCGCGCTCCGCGACGTCCGCGGCCAGCCGCTCGATCACCCGGAGGTGCTGACGATCCCCGAGACCGGCTACATCAAGGGCGCGCTGCTCGAGGCGATGGACTGATGCGCGCGCCCGCTCCGGCTCACCGCTGGCAGCGCGCGCAGTAGTACGTCGAGCGGCCTCCCTGCACGATGCGGCGGATGCGCGCGCCGCAGCGGGGGCAGGGCTCGCCCTCGCGGCCGTAGACCTGGAATCGCGCGGGCGATTCGCGGCCGCCGTAGCGACCCGGGTCGCGCTCGGCGGCATCGAGCGTGGCGCGCATGCCGTCGATCAACCGGCCGAGGCGTGCGCGGCTGATCGACGACGCCGGCGTCCGTGGGTCGATACGTGCGCGCCAGAGCGCTTCCGCCGCGTAGATGTTCCCGAGGCCGGCGACGACGCGCTGGTCGAGCAGCGCCACCTTGATCGCGACGCGCCGCCGCGCCAGGGCGGCGTGGAGCGCGCCGGCGGAGAGCGCGGGGTCGGTGGCCTCGGGGCCGAGCGCGGGGAGCGCCGCGGCGGCGGACTCGTGGAGCGTGACCGTGCAGAGGGCGCGCGGGTCGACGAGCGCGACGCGCGTCCCGTCGCGGAAGGAGAGCAGGGCGCGCGCGTGCGGCGGGACGGGGTCGTCCTCGCGTCCGACGGCCCAGTCGCCCGCCATGCGGAAGTGCACGTGCAGCACGGATCCGTCGTCGAGGTGGAGAAGCTGGTGCTTGCCCCGCCGCTCGACGCGCATCACTCGCCGGCCCGCCACCGCGGCGCGCTCCGCCGGCGTCATGCAGCGCTCGAGCGCGGGGTGCACGAGACGCAGCGACGCGACCTCCTTGCCGCGCGTGGCCCGCTCGATGACTCTCCTCGCGGCTTCGACTTCGGGCAGCTCGGGCATTCGCGCTCCGGTGGTGCGATTCGTGAGTCGCGGAGCGGACGAGGCGGGGCTCGTCGCTCCACCCGGCGCGCGATTCGTGCGCTCGCTCACACGCCCGCTCGTACCCCGCACCGAAAAGCTAGTGGGCGGGGAGTCCGCCCGGGGCGCCCGGGGCCTCCGGCGGCCGCCGGCAGGGCCGCAGGAGCGGGGAGCGCCGAGGGCGCTCGCGGATGGTGGCGCGCATCCTTGCGCGCGGCGGCGATTGTCCTAGGTTACCGCAGCCTTCCCACCCCACCGCACGATGGCTCACCGCACCGCGCGCTCGCTCCGGCACGAGTACGACATCTACGTCGAGCGCGAGATCGAAGACTACAAGGAGTCCGTCCCGCGACACGTCATCCTCGCGATCGGCGACGACGCGGTGGCGTCGCTGCGCGCGCAGGAGCAGCTCGCGCTCGACGAGATGGTGCTCTGGGACGAGGTGGACCGCATCATCAAGCAGCGCCTTCGCATTCCGACGTACCAGACCTGGCGCCGGCGCCGTCTCAAGATGCTCGCCAAGTACAAGCAGCCGGAGCACTGGGGGCTGCTGCCTGACGAGCCACTCGTGCGGGCGATCCAGGCGACCCAGGAGTCGCACGTGCTGGTGGCCGGCGCGAACATGCAGAGCGCCGCGCTCTATCTCGCCGCGCAGGGGTGCGAGGTCACGGCGCTCGAGCCGGCCGCCGAGGTGGTGGAGCGGGTGCTGAGCGCGGCGGAAGCGGCCGGCCTGACGGCACGGGTGCGAGGCTGCGTGACCGATCTCGGACACTGGCGCCCCGACGTTCCGCTGCAGGCGGTGGTCTGCACGCCGGCGGCCTTCGAGGGGCTGACGCTCATCGAGCGCTCCCGCGTCATCGAGCTGCTCCAGGGGGCGACGACGGACGGCGGCGTGCACCTCGTCGAGACGATCGTCGCCGGCCAGACCGCGATGACTGTCGAGGAGCTGCGAAGCAGCTACGAGGGGTGGGACATCTCGGTCGAGCGCGACCCGGGCGCGGTACCTTGCTTTCTCGCGCGCAAGGGGCTGGCGTAGCGGATTGACACGAAGGGAGGCGCGGCGACGCGTGTCAAAGAGCGACAGCCGGCCACGAAAAGGCCGGCTGTCTTATTTGCAAGCTGTTGAACAACATGCACTTACAAAACAGACTCCGAGTGGCACCGGGAGTGCTTTAGGGTGGGCTTCGCGGCCGTGAGGTCGCAGGCGGCAAGCGGGGGGCAGTCGGCGAACCGTTCTCGACCGGCTGCCCCGCCCGACGCGGGCCGGCACCCCATCACAGTCAGCACGACGAGCGACATCATGTCTTCCGATATGCAGCATGCCCCGGTGAGCGAGCCGGTGGGCATCGTCATCTCGAATGGAGCGCGCGAGATCGAGACGCCGCGGTTCTGGGCGTACGTCTGGGCGCCCGCTCCGCAGGGCGCCGACGAGGCGCCGTCGAAGGTGGCGGCCTAGCGACCCAGCGCAGTCAGTCGGCACTCGGCGGCGCGCGATCGGCGTGCCCCGCGACGCGGCCCGGGCGACCAATGCTGGTCGCCCGGGCCGCGTCGCTCGAGTGCGGTATGCCGCTTGCCATTCGCGTGCGTGTGCATCCACCGACCGCCGAAGAATGGGAGGGGGAGCGGCGCGCGCTCCTCGACCGCCGGATCTCCGAGCTCGGACTGACGATCGAGGGGACGGCCGTCGAGCGGCTCGTCGGGCAACTCCACGACGAGCTCGCGGCGCGCGGTCTGGCGTTCCGCCCGCCGGTGTATCTGAGCGACCAGTGGGGGTGCCCTGACGGGACGCCGCTGATCGGCGTGCCGTTCTACCTCGCCGACCCGCGCCTGGCGCGCATCGAAGAGGAGGTCGCGATCGAGGTCGAGGGGGAGAAGGACTCGATGCGCTACCTGCGCCACGAAGCCGGCCACGCCTTCAACTACGCGTATCGCCTGTACGACCGGGCCGACTGGCGGCAGACCTTCGGGCCCTACTCGCGCCCGTACCGCGACCGGTATCGCGCGAATCCCTTCTCGCGCGACTACGTGCGCCACATCCTCGGCTGGTACGCGCAGAAGCACCCCGACGAGGACTTCGCGGAGACGTTCGCGGTGTGGCTGACGCCGGGGCTCGACTGGCGGCGCGAGTACGCGGGGTGGCCGGCGCTGCGGAAGCTCGAGTACGTGGACGCCGTGATGCGCGAGGTCGGCGACCAGCAGCCCGACGTCCCGTCGCCGACCCCCGACGACCTTCCGGTGGAGGAGATGCGCTACACCGTCGCGGAGCACTACCGGTCGGTGGAGGAGTCGATCCCGATCGAGGACGAGCGGCACTTCGACGGCGACCTCCGCACCCTCTTCGCGTCCGCCGAGGAGGCGCCCGCCGGGGAGTCGGCGGCGCTGTTCGTCAGGCGGCACCGCAAGGAGGTCGTCGGGCGCATCGCGTACTGGACGGGCGAGGGGACGGGCGCCGTGCGCGCCTTCGTGGACTTCGTCGCCGACCGCGCGGAGCGCCTCGGGCTCCGCGTGCCGGGGCTCGAGGCGGCGACGCTGATCGAGCTGACGGCGTTCGGCACGGCCGTGATGATGAACTACCGCTACACGGACGCGCTCGACGGGACGCCGCCGCGGGAGTCTTCGCCGTGACGGCCGGGCGCGGACGTCGGCGGCCGCGGGGTTCGCGGTGAAGGTCGTCGTCCTCCATACGAGCGACGCCGCGGGTCCACCCGAGGACGCGGTGCTCGCGCAGATCGAGGGCGCACTGTCCGCCGAGGGACACCAGGCGTCGCGGCTCGTCGTCGGCGACGCGGTCGAGCCGCTCGTCGCGGCGCTGAGCCGCGACCGTCCCGACCTCGTGTTCAACCTCGCCGAGGCGTTCGACGGGAAGAGCGCGCTCGAGTCGAACGTCGCGGCGCTCCTCAACCTGCTCGGGCTGCGCTACACCGGCTCGAGCCCGGCCGGGCTGATCCAGGCCGGCGACAAGACGCTCACGAAGAAGGTGCTGACCTTCCACGGCATCCGGACGCCGCAGTTCGCGACGGTGTACCGGGGCGCGGTGGACTGGGCGGGCGACATCGACTTCCCGCTCATCGTGAAGCCGCCGCAGGAGGACGCCTCGCTGGGCATCACCCAGAAATCGATCGTGCGCAACGTTCGCGAGCTGCTGGAGACGATCGACGCGCTCCAGGCGGAGTATCAGTCGCCGGCGCTGATCGAGCAGTTCGTGGACGGGCGGGAGTTCTACGTCGGCGTGCTGGGGAACGCGAACGCCAGGGCGCTGCCGGTGATCGAGCTCGACTTCTCGAAGTTCCCGCAGGACCGGCCGAAGATCGCCAGCTACGAGGCGAAGTGGGGGGAGGAGGGCGCGGGGACGGGCGCCGAGTTCGAGGGGACGGAGAGCGTCTTTCCGGAGGGGCTGGACGAGGAGCTCGCGCGGCGGATGCAGCGGGTCGCGGTGGACGCATTCCAGGCGCTCCGGCTGCGCGACTACGCGCGCATCGACCTGCGGGTGACGGAGGCGGGGGAGATCTACGTGATCGAGGTGAACCCGAACTGCTACCTCGAGGAGAACGGGGAGTTCGCGCGGGCCGCGCGGCGGGCGGGGTACGAGTATCCGGCGCTGATCGCCGCGATCGTGGAGCTGGCCGGGGCGCGCTACGCGCGATAGCGGCGGCCGTCGGTGGCGCGGGGTGGGGACAAAAAAAAGCCGGCGCGGGCGCCGGCTTTCTTTGTTCGCCGCGAGGCGATTTACATCGACGAGCGCTTGGCCGACGACTTCTTGGCCGAGGAGCGCTTGGCCGACTTCTTGGCCGAAGAGCGCTTGGCCGTCGACTTCTTGGCCGAGGAGCGCTTCGCGCTCGACTTCTTGGCCGAGGAGCGCTTGGCGGTCGACTTCTTGGCGCTGGACCGCTTGGCCGACGACTTCTTGGCGCTGCTCTTCTTCGCTGTTGCCATCGTAACGTCTCCAGAACTGGAGTGGAGCGCTCGCGCGATCCCCCGGTGGATCGCGGAGCGAACGGCCGCGCCTGAACGGCGCGCGACCGCATCGGCACCGCCCTATGAGGCGAATGCAGACGTCGGTCCTGCAAGCGACGCGTAACCGTCATACGACGTAACGCGTTCGCAGGTGAAGCGTTCGCTGCTACGGCAGGTGTCAGGCCTTCGCGGGAGCCGCATCGTTGCGGCGGCGCGCGGTTCGAAGGCTCGTCGTGACTCGGGCGAAAGCGAGTGGCGATGCGGAGCGAAGGGGACGAGGCGTCGCGCGGCCATCGTGCGTCCCACTCCGGCCGGCGCGCGCGTCGTCGCTGCGTCGCTCGGCGGCTCCTCCGTCGTGTTCACGAACAACGGGCGCGAATATAGGAACGCATGGAATCACACGCAATACTTTTCGCACCGCGACGTCGACGACGGCGCACCGCTCGCGCGCCGCTCGGGCATCGCTCGGGCATCGCTCCGGCATCGCTCCCCGCCGATCCCGCGACGCTCGCGCGTGCTCCGCGAGCGTCCTCACGCCGCCCCGCGCCGCGCGGCGGCGGCGCGCCGAGCTCCGCGCCGAGCTCCACGGGGCGTCGCGCCTCCCTTCCCTCCGGCGCGACCGCTGGCGAGCTTTCCACGCCGCGCCGCGTGGGCGCGACAGCATGAGTGGTCATCTTCACCTGGAGCGATCGCGCGTGAGAGCGCTGGTCAAAGAATCCGCGGGGCCGGGGCTCCGCCTGAAGGACGTTCCCGAGCCGACGATCCGGGACGACGAGGTCCTGATCCGCGTGCGCCGCGCGGGGGTCTGCGGCACCGACGTGCACATCTACGAGTGGGACGACTGGGCGAAGGGCCGGTGCAAGCCGCCGTTCGTCGTCGGGCACGAGTTCGCCGGCGACGTCGTCCAGGTGGGGGCGCTCGTGACGACGGTGCGCGAGGGGGACCGCGTCACCGCCGAGGGGCACATCGTGGACGGCATGTGCCTGCTCTGCCGGACGGGGAACGCTCACGTCTGCCCGCACACGAAGATCATCGGGGTCGACCGCGACGGCTGCTTCGCCGACTACATCGCGATGCCGGCGACCAACGTCTGGCACCTCGACGACAACATCTCGTACGACGTCGGCGGCATCCACGACCCGATGGGGAACGCCTTCCACACGGCGCTCACGGCCGAGATCCCGGGCTCGACGGTCCTCGTGACCGGGTGCGGGCCGATCGGCATCTTCGCGGTCGGGATCTGCAAGGCGGCGGGGGCGTCGCGGATCATCGCCTCCGACGTGAACCCGAAGCGCCTCGAGCTCGCCCGCTGCATGGGGGCGCACGACGTCGTGCATCCCACGGAGGCCGCGGCGGCGGTGAAGCGGGCGACCGACGGCTACGGGGTGGACGTCGTGCTGGAGATGTCGGGGGTGCCGTCGGCGATCCACCAGGCGTTCGACCTCGTGCGGGTGGGGGGGCGCGTGCAGATGCTCGGGATCCCGGCCAAGCCGATGGAGGTCAACTTCGCGAGCGAGGTGATCTTCAAGGGGATCACGATCTACGGCGTGGTCGGGCGGCGCATGTACGACACGTGGCACCAGATGATGCGCTTCCTCCGCTCCGGGGAGTTCGACCCGACGCCCGTGATCACCCACCGGTTCCCGCTCGAGGAGGCGGAGGCGGCGATCGCGGCGATCAAGAGCGGCGAGGCGGGCAAGGTGATCTTCGAGGTCGCCTGATGAGCGCCGAGTTCCAGGACCACGAGGACATCACGGCGGCCGCGGCGGCGGGCGACGTGGACGAGGTGGCGGCGATCCTCTCGATGGACAACCGCCTGACGCGGGTGGTGGACCGGGACGGGTGGACGCCGCTCCACATCGCGGCCCACCGCGGGCATGCGGCGGTGGTGGAGATGCTGCTGGCGAACAACGCGGACCCGACCGCGCGCACCGCGGACGGCCGCACCGCGCTCGCGCTGGCCGAGCAGGCGGGGCGGAGCGCGGTGGCCGAGCTGCTGCGCGCCGGCGGCGCGCGCTGAACGGTCGGGGCACCGCGTCGGGGCACCGCGTCGGGGACGACACATCGAGGCTGACACATCAGAGGCTGACGTGGCAATCAACCAGGCATTCACCGCCGCGCTCGAGGGCCAGATCGAGCAGCTCAAGCGCGACCGGGTGTACAAGCGGCTCAACCACCTCGACTCCCCGCAGTCGGCGCGGGTGACGATGGAGGGGCGCGGGGAGGTCGTGATCCTCTCGTCGAACAACTACCTCGGCCTGTGCGACGAGCCGGCGGTGGTCGAGGCGGGGATCGAGGGGCTGCGGCGGTTCGGCGCCGGGACGGGGAGCGTGCGCTTCATCTGCGGGACGTTCACCGTGCACCGCGAGCTCGAGCGGGCGCTCGCCCGCTTCGTCGGGACGCCGGCGTCGCTCAGCTACGTGTCGGCGTGGAACGCGAACGAGGCGCTGACGCCGACGGTGGTCGAAGAGGGGGACTTCGTCGTCTCCGACGCCCTCAACCACGCGTCGATCATCGACTCGGTGCGCCTCGCGAAGGCGATCACGAAGTGCACGACCGCCGTGTACAAGCACGGCGACATGGACGACCTGAGGGCCAAGCTCGACGGGGCGCGCGGGGCGCGCCGGCGGCTCATCTGGACCGACGGCGTCTTCTCGATGGAGGGGAGCATCGCGAAGCTTCCGGAGATCCTCGACCTCGCCCGGCGCCACGACGCGGTGGTGGTGGTGGACGACTCCCACGCCACGGGCGTGCTCGGCGCGACCGGTCGCGGGACGGCGGAGCACTTCGGCGTGCTGGGCGAGGTGGACGTCATCACCTCGACGCTCGGCAAGGCGCTTGGCGGGGCGGCCGGGGGCTTCATCGCCGGGAGCGAGGCGCTGTGCGACATGATGACGCAGCGCTCGCGCCCGCAGCTCTTCTCGAACGCGCTCCCGCCGACGGTGGCGGCGAGCGCGCTCGCCGCGGTCGAGTTCATCGAGGGGCACCCGGAGCGCGTGGCGAAGCTGCGCGACAACGCGCGCTACTTCCGCGAGCAGATCATCGAGGCGGGGTTCAAGCCGCTGGCCGGCGAGACGCCGATCGTGCCGATCATCGTCGGCGAGACGTCGGCGGCGATCCGGATGAGCGACATGCTGCTCGACGAGGGGGTGTTCGTGACCGGCTTCGGCTTCCCCGTGGTGCCGCAGGGCCAGGCGCGCGTGCGCTGCCAGCTCAGCGCCGCGCACTCGAGGGACGACCTCGACCAGGCGGTGCGGGCGTTCAAGAAGGTGGGGAGGGAGATCGGGATCGTGTGAGGGGTGGGGGGCGGAAGGCGGAATGAGGCACGAGGAATGAGGTCGGGACCCTACCGGTGGCCATCTTTGCCACTAGTGGGGTCCCGGCCTCTTTCCTCATGCCTCATTCCTCATTCCGCCCTTCAAGGCTCCTCCTTCCGCCTTTCAAGCTTCCTCACTCCGCCCCGCCTCACTCCCGGTCCTGCACCGCACCTCGATCACGAGCCGTCTCCAGCTCTCGACGTCGTCGGTGCCGACCTTCTCGACCGTGGCCTGGCAGCGGCCGCCGTCGAGCATCCATGGTGCGAGCCAGGCGGCGATCTGGAGCGGGAGGTGGCCGACGACGTCGCCGCCGGCCGCGTGCACCCAGACGGCCGGGATCTCGGTGCCAGGTGGGTCGGGGACGAGGATGAGGCGGTCGCCGGCGCGCAGGCGGTGAACGACGGCGGTGCGCTCGGCGAAGACGGTGCCGAGCACGGCGGTGCGGAATTGCTCCGTGTACGGGGGAACCACGGCCATGGGGGTTCACTCTCCTCGGCGAGGCAGCGCCGGCGTGGCGCGGCGACGGTACCCGGTGGCGCAATTCCGGCGCCGGAGGCGCGGCCGCGCGTCCGGCGGCCGTCGTGTGGCGACGCGCCCCGAGTATGAGTTAGCTTCGCGGCGGCCACCGCGTCACCCCCACCGCTCACTATCCGACATGTTCCGACCCCGCTCTCGGGCGGCGCTGGCGGCGGCCGGCGCCGCCGCCGCGCTCGCCGCCGCTGCCGCGCCCCTCGCCGCCCAGCGCGCGGCGGCGCCCACGCCGCGCTCGCACCTCGGCTTCGACGTCGGCGCCGACCGACAGCTCGCCGACTGGCCGCAGATCACCAGCTACTTCACGAAGCTGGCCACCGCGTCGCGCGCGGTGCGCGTGGACACCCTGGGCCGCACGACCGAGGGGCGGCCGTTCGTGCTGGTGACGGTGTCGTCGCCGGCCAACATGCGCAACCTCGAGGCGATCCGCCGGGCGCAGGCGCGCCTCGCGGACCCGCGGACGCTGACCGCGGACGACGAGCGGCGCCTCGTCGCGACGCAGCCAAGCGTCATCCTCATCAGCTGCAACATCCATTCGAGCGAGATCGCGTCGTCGCAGATGGCGATGGAGCTCGCCTACCGCCTGGCGACGAACGACACGCTGCAGAAGGCGCTCGAGCGCACCGTCGTGCTGCTCGTGCCGTCGATGAACCCCGACGGCGAGCAGATGGTGACGCAGTGGTACCGGCAGAACCTCGGCACGAAGTGGGAGGGGGGCGCGATGCCGTGGCTGTACCACAAGTACGTGGGGCACGACAACAACCGCGACTGGTACATGGTGACCCAGCGGGAGACGCAGCTCGTGACCGACCTGCTCTACCGGCGCTGGTTCCCGGTGGTGTTCTACGACGTGCACCAGCAGGGCTCGTTCGGCATGCGCCTCACCGTGCCGCCGCACGTGGACCCGATCGACCCCAACGTGGACCCGCTCATCGTGCGCGGGATCAGTCTCGTGGGGGCGACGATGTCGCAGGCGCTCGAGGAGCGCGGCAAGGCGGGGGTGGGAGACGGCGCGACGTACGACCTCTGGTGGAACGGCGGCGCGCGCTCGACGCCGACCCGGCACAACATGATCGGCCTGCTCACCGAGGCGGCGAGCGCGCGGATCGCGACGCCGATCGAGATCGACAGCGCGCGGCTGCGCGGGCACGCGGTCGGGCTGCCGCGCTACCAGCAGCGCGTGAACTTCCCGAACCCCTGGCCGGGCGGGACGTGGCGGCTGCGCGACATCGTGGACTACGAGCTGATCGCCGCCGAGGCGCTGGTGAAGCTGGCGGCGGACCGGCGCGAGGAGTTCGTGCGCAACTTCGCGCGGCTCGGGCGCAAGCAGGTCGAGCTCGGGCGGACGCAGGGGCCGCGGGCGTACGTCATCCCGGCCGAGCAGCTCGATCCGAGCGCGGCGGCGCGCCTGGTCGGCGTGCTGCGGGCGGGAGGAGTCGAGGTTCGGCGGGCGCGCGCCCCCTTCGCCGCCGACCGGGCGCGCTACGGCGCGAACAGCTACGTCGTGGAGATGGCGCAGCCCTACCGGGCGCACGCGAAGGACCTGCTCGAGGTGCAGCGCTTTCCGAGGATCGAGGCGTACCCGGGCGGACCCGCGCAGCGGCCCTACGATGTGGCCGGCTGGACGCTGCCGCTGCAGATGGGCGTGCGGGTGGTCGCGGTCGATTCCCTCGACGCGCCAACGGGCACGCTCGCCGGCCCGATGGAGATCTTCGATGGCAACTCCGCCCTCTGCCCGTCGCCGCGGCGGCGCGGCGGCGTGGTGGAGCTCTACCCGCAGCAGACGAGCTGCTACCGCGAGGTCGCGCGCGCGCTGAAGGGAGGACAGCGCGTGCGGCTCGCGACGTCCGCGGGCGGCGAGGCGGGAACGGTGTTGGAGCGGATGCCGCGCGTCGCGCTCTACAAGCCCTGGACCGGGAACATCGACGAGGGGTGGACGCGGTGGGTGCTCGAGCAGTTCGACCTCCCGTACGTCACGCTGACCGACTCGATGGTCAGAGCGGGCGGACTCCGTGACCACTTCGACGTCGTCCTCGTCCCTGACATGAATTTGAGGGAGGCGCGCGACGGCCAGTCGGCCGACTCGGTGCCGCCGCGGTACGCGGGCGGACTCGGGACGGCGGGGCTGGGCGAGCTGCGGCGGTTCGTGGAGGGCGGCGGGACGCTCGTGCTGCTCGACCGGGCGTCGGAGATCGCCACCTCGGCGCTCGACGTGCCGGTAACGCGCATCACGGTACCGCCGCGGCGCGACGACGAGCCGGAGGAGTCGCGCGGCGCGGCGGCGGACAGCGCGCGGCGCGCGGCGGGCGAGGCGCTGTACGCGCCGGGCTCGATCCTCCGCGTGATGATCGACAGGTCGCATCCGGTGGCGGCGGGGATGCCGGACACGGCGGCGGTGTACTTCACCAACTCCGTCAGCTTCGAGGTCCCGCCGGGCTCGGCGGCCCGGGTGATCGCGCGCTACCCGGAGCGCGGGGAGGACATCCTCCTCAGCGGCTTCCTGCAGGGCGCGGCGCGGATCGCCGGCAAGGCGGCGGCGGTGGACGCGCCGCTCGGGGCGGGGCACGTCGTGATGTTCGGGTTCCGTCCGCAGTACCGCGGTCAGTCGTACGGCACGTTCCGCATGCTCTTCAACGCGCTGCTCACGGGAGGCGCATCCCCCGCGCCCCGCCCGCGCCCGCGGCGCTGACAACCCACCGTTCTTCACTCCCCCGAGGCACTGACATGCGAATGATCCGCCACCTCCTGCTCGCCGGGACGGCCCTCGTCGCGCTGGCCCCCGCGGCCGCTCGCGCGCAGGACGGTCGCCACTTCATCGACTCCTGGTTCGTCGGGGCGAAGGGCGGAGTGTTGACGTTCTGGACCTCGGAGGTGAGCCATGCGCCGGCGACGCTCGCCGGCGTGGAGACGATGATCACGCGCAGCCGGGCGGCGCTCTACCTCTCGGCGGACGAGTCGATGTTCGCCGAGAACGGCACCTTCACGATCTACAACAAGGACCCCGAGGACCCGGGATCGTTCGACGTGAAGGACTCGGCCGGCGTCATCCCCGTCGGCACGGGCACGGTGCGCATGCACAACCTGCGTCGCTACCAGGCCTCGCTCTACGCGTTCCCGCTCAAGCGCGGCGGCATCCGGCCGTACCTCGGCGTCGGGATCGTGCTGAACGAGGTGCGGAAGACGGAGATCACCAACATGAGCTTCGTCGCGCCCGTCGACAGTCTCCCGCAGCCGTGCTGCGCGGTCGCCGCGTCGCTCGAGAGCGCCCGGTCGACGACGTCGGCGATCTTCACCGCCGGCGTGCAGGCGCAGTTCGCCCGGGCCTCGCTGTTCGGGCACGCGACCATCATGCCCGAGAACTCCCGCTTCCTGTTCGGCCGCCGCGCCCCCTTCTCGATCGAGGGCGGAATCCGCTACAACATCGGGCCGTCGCGCGAGCCGGTGCGGTAAGCCCACCCGACGACCGCGTCGCGCCCGGGGGGGCCGGCTCTCCAGTGGAGAGCCGGCCCCCTCGCCGTTTCGGGCAAGCACGAGCTCCGACCCGCGGGCTCCGACCCGCGAGCTCCGACCCGCGAGAGCCTACCCGCGGGATCCCTGCCCCACCCCGCGGTCGAGCACGCGCTCCATGACGCGAAGGAAGTTGCCGCCGAGGACCTTCGTGACCTCGTCGGCGGCGAGCCCGCGCCCGAGCAGCGCGTCGGCGAGGCGCGGGAGGCGCGTGACGTCCTCCATGCCCTCGGGGAGCGCGCTCAGCCCGTCGAAGTCGCTGCCGAGCGCGACGTGGTCCACGCCCGCGACGGTCGCCACGTGGACGACGTGGTCGACGAGCAGCGAGAGCGGCGTGGGGGGGATCCGCGCCGCGCCCTCGTCGCGCGCCCGCGCCACGGCGGCGCGGACGGACGACGCGGTGGCGCCGGGTCGCGCCTCGGCGTCGCGTCGCACGCGCGCGAGCGCGGCGTCGAGCGCGGGCGCGGCGGCCAGGTAGGCGGGGTCGAGGAAGCGCGCGTAGAAGTTGATCCCCACGACGCCGCCCGTCCCGGCCACGGCGCGGAGCTGGGCGTCGGTGAGATTGCGCGGGTGGTCGTTGAGGGCGCGGGCGCAGGAGTGAGTGGCGACCACGGGCTCCGCGGACGCGGCGACGGCGTCGTCGAAGGTCGCGTCAGAGGCGTGCGAGAGGTCGACGAGCATGCCGAGGCGGTTCATCTCGCGCACCACCTCGCGGCCGAAGGGCGTGAGCCCGCCGGTGCGCGTGCCGCCGACGCCGATCGAGGAGCCCGCCCACTCGTTGCCGTTGTTCCAGGTGAGCGTGAGGTAGCGGGCGCCGCGCCGGTACAGCTCGCGCAGGTTGTCGAGCGAGCACTCGATGGCGTGCCCCCCCTCGACGCCGATCAGGATGGCGACGCGCCCCTCCGCCTTGGCACGCCGGACCTCGGCCGCGGTGGTGGCGAGGCGGAGCACGCCGGGGTGGCGGGCGACGAAGGCGTGGACGACGTCGATCAGCTCGAGGGCACGGGCGAACGACGCGCCGGCACCCCGCCGTGCGTATGGCGCGTCGACCCAGGCGGCCATGAACTGCGCGGTGACGCCAGACTCGAGGAGGCGCGGGAGGTCCGTGTGGCCGCTGTCCGGGCCGAAGCCGGCGGCGTGGCGGACGTCGGGGTCGTAGCCGTCGTCGAGCACGCGCGACGGGAGGTCGTTGTGGGCGTCGACGACGATCGCCTCGCGGTAGAGGCGCGCCGCGCGCGCGGCGGGGTCGGTCACGGGGCGAGCGGGCGGCGGAAGAAGTGGCGCGGGGTGCGCGAGACGAAGGGGCTGGCGCGCACGAGCCAGCGGAGCGGGAGGTCGGCGGCGCGCGTGATTCCGATGCGCGGCGTGATGTCGACGTCGCCGTCGTCGACCGCGTCACCCTCGCGAACGACGAGCGGCGGACGGAGCAGCGAGGCGCCGTCGAGCGCGCGGTCGATCCCCATCGCCGCGCACAGCTTTCCCGGCCCGTTGGTGAGATCCGCGTCGCGGCCGGCGCGCGGCCGACGGAGGCGCATGAGCGCGACTCCGTCGAGCGGCTCGACGGCGCGCACGAGGACGGCGCTGCCGTTCCCCGTGCGCTCCGTCTTGGTGTTGAAGCACCAGTGGGCGCCGTAGATCCGGTAGACGTAGGCGTGGCCGGGCGGCCCGTGCAGGTGCCGCGTGCGCTCGGTGACGCCGGCGACGGCGTGGCAGGCGTCGTCGTCGGCGCCCAGATAGGCCTCGGTCTCGACGATGCGGCCGCGCGTGACCCCCTCGGGGGTCGCGCACTCGAGCACGGCGCCAAGGAGCTCGCGGGCGACGACGCGGGTGTCGCGGTCGTAGAAGGCGACCGGCAGGACGGCCCCGGGACGCGAACGCCGCGCGGGAAGCTCCCGCGCGGCGTTCGCACTTCCGGCCGGCCGCGTCGCGTGGACGCGCTCCGTCATTCGTTGGGTGGCGCGGCCGTCTTGGAGGCGGCCGTCTTGGAGGCGGCCGTCTTGCGGGCGCGCGGACGGCGCGGGCGTCGTGGGCGCGCTGCGCCCTCCTCGCCGCCGGCCGACGCGGCGTCGGGCGCCGGCTCCGGGGTCGGCTCCGGCTCGGGGACCGGCGTCGGCTCCGGTGCGGGCGTCGGGGCGGTGTCGACGGCGGCCGCGGCGCGCGCGGCCG
>JBJMNL010000157.1:0-9594 GCA_045804285.1 Gemmatimonadaceae bacterium | reverse complement strand
CCGCGCGACCGGTGGGCCGCGACCGGCCGGACGACGACGCGCGCCACCGCCCGATCTCACCAGCGTCGGCGGCGTGCGTCGACGGACGGTCGAGATCGGGCCCGCATCGCACCAGGCGCGGGGGCGTAAACATGCAGAGCAAAGGTCGTGCCCTATACGGCCCTCCCGTGGAGTCGCACGACACGCGAGATTTCGGCTGTACGCTGGCGTACACCACGACCCCGCCGCTCGTGCGGCGGAGCGCTCCACACCCCGCCCTCGTCGCACCCCGCCGACATGTTCCCGCACCGCGCCCCGGCGCGTCTCCACCCGCGCCGCCACGGGCGGCTCCCCTCGGTCGCGCCCCGCGCGCGCGCGCTCGCGATCGCCGGCGCGCTCGTCGCGCTGTGCGCCGGATCGGTGGGAGCCCAAGATTCGGCCGGCGTCCGGCGCGACTCCACGGCGGCACCGGCCCGCCCACGGCCAGTGCCGCCGGCGTCCCGCCCCGACTCGGCGTCGCGCGACAGCACGGCGGCCGCCCAGCGGCCCACGCACCCGCGCGGCGCGCACGGCGCGCACGGCGTGCGCGTCTGCGCGGGCGGCGACGTGACGCTGGGGACGAACCTCGACACGGCGTGGACCGCCGTCGCATCCCACCGGCTCGGGCGTCGCGTCCCGGCGCTCCCCGATCCCGATTCGCTCCTCGCGCCGCTCCGCCCACTCTTCCGCGGCGCGGACGTCGTCCTGCTCAACGTCGAGGGGGCGATCGGTGAGGGGGAGGCGCCGGCGAAGTGCCCGCCCGGCGCCACGGCCTGCTACGCCCTGCGCCAGCCCGCTGCTGCCGCGGCCGCGCTGCGCGGCGTCGCCGGCGACAGCACCGCGGTCGTCGGCAACGTCGCCAACAACCACGCGCGCGACGCCGGGCTCCCGGGCTTCGACGAGACGGTGGAGCGCCTGACGGCGGCCGGCGTCCTCGTCACAGGCGCCGACACCGCCGCCACGGAGGTCGTCACCCCCCGCGGCGACACGCTCGCGGTCCTCGGCTTCAGCACCTCGGGGGGCGGGGCGCCGGACGCGCGCGACCTCGCCGGCGTCAGGCGCATCGTCGCCGCGGCGGCCGCGCGCTACCACCGCGTCATCGTCACCATGCACCTCGGCGCCGAGGGGGCGAGGGCGCAGCGCACGCGCGACAGCACGGAGCGCTACTTCGGCTATTCGCGCGGCAACCCCGTCGCCTTCGCGCGCGCCGCCACCGAGGCGGGCGCCGACCTGGTGATCGGACACGGCCCGCACGTCGTCCGCGCCATGCAGTGGCGCCGCGGCGCCCTCGTCGCCTACTCGCTCGGCAACCTGCTCACCTACGGGCCCTTCCAGCTCGCCGCGCCGCTCGACCGCGGCGCCGTCCTCTGCGCGACGCTCGACGTCAACGGCGCCCCACGCGCCGCGGAGCTCCGCGCCACCCGCCAGCGGCGGCCCGGCCACGCCGCGCCGGACCCGACGCGCCGCGCGGTTCGACTCGTGGACTCGCTCAGCCGCCTCGATTTCCCGCGCACCAGGGCACGCATGAGCGCCCGCGGCGTCGTGACCGTGCCGCGCCACGGCGTCGTCAGGCCGGCCGCGCCAGCCCGCAAGGCGGGAGCACGGCTGGCCTGGGAGCACGATCGGGGCTGACCGCGGACCGATCCCCGGGACGCGCCCGGGCGCGTCTCGCCGACGCGCCCGGGCAGAGCTCGCGAGCGGTCGCCGGCGGGGTCAGCCGCGCGCCGGCAACTGCGCCGCCACGTCGTCGCGCAGGCGTCGGGCCGCGGAGCGGATCCGCCCGCCCCCGCCGCTCCGGCGGGCGAGCAGAGCCGTCGCTCCGGCCACCGCGCCGCTCACGGCGAGCCGCCTCGCCCGCGGGTGCGTCTCCAGCCAGGTGTACAGGCTGAAGCCCCGGGCCACGTCGCTGAAGTCCCCCTCCGCGCGGTCCTCGTCCGCCCGCGGCGCGAACAGCGCGCCCTCCCCGTCGACCGCCGGCTCGTCCGTGCGCTCCCACCGGATGCCGGCGCGGGCCAGCGTCGCGTCGACCACCCGCGGCGCGAGCATCTGGTTCATCACCATCAGCCTGGCCGCCCCGCCGGCGTACAGGTCGCGCACGGGATGCTGCGCGGCGTAGAGCACGCAGTCGGCCACGATGCGCGGCTGGTAGATGGGCCGCGGCCCCTTGGGCTTCACGTCCATCCTGTTCCGCGAGTTGTCGAAGAACGGCGTGTTGATCGTCGCCGGCTTGATGCTCGTGACCGAGATCGGTACCCCCTCGGCCATCAGCTCCCGGCGCAGCGCGTCGAGGAGGCCCTCGACCGCGTGCTTCGACGCGGCGTAGGAGCTGTGGAGCGGCAGCGAGACGATGCCCTCGACCGACGAGATGGCGATCAGCGCGCCCCGCCCCTCGCGGCGCAGGTGAGGGAGCGCCGCCTTCGCGCCGTGCACCTGCCCCATGAACGTGACGTCGAGCACGCGCCGGAACTCCTCGAGCGACGTGTCCTCGAAGCGGGCGTACACCGACACGGCGGCGACGTTGACCCACGTGTCGATGCGCCCGAAGGCGCGCACGGCCGTGTCCGCGACGGCCTCGACCTGCGCGAAGTCGGCGACGTCGCACACGGCGTACGCCCCCTGACCGCCGCGGGCGACGATCTCGTCCACGAGCGACTTGAGCCCGGGTTCGCTGCGCGCCGCGACGACGACCTTCGCTCCGCGCTCGGCGAGGCGCAGCGCGGTCTCGCGACCGATCCCGCTCGCCGCGCCAAGGATCACGGCGACCTGTTCCTGCACTGGTTTGAGCCGCATGTTCTGCTCGCTACTGGCGTGGAGAAGGGTCCCGGCCCGGGGGCAGCGCCGCGCCGCAGTGAGGGGCCCCGCGTGAGAACGCTCGACGGGGTCAAGTCGCGTGCCTCGCTCGACACGCGTCGTCGAGACTTCCCGTCGCGGCCCGCGACGGCGCGAGCCGGCGCGAGACGGCCGGCGGCGTGGATCCACGGTGCAGAGAGCCGGCCCACGCTCCGCCGCCTGGCGCGGGACGGGCAAGGCCGCCCATCATCCCATCCCCCCGCTCCGAGCCCACCCCATGCCAGAGCCGCCGGTCGGCGCGCCCGAGGTGCCCAGCGCCGAGGTGCCCAGTGCAACGCTCGCTGCGCAGCTCCGCGCGCTCGGCGTGCGCGGCGGGGGCGTGCTTCTCGTCCACACGTCGTACCGCGCGGTCCGGCCGGTCGAGGGCGGGCTCGTGGGGCTGATCGGGGCGCTGCGCGAGACGCTCGGTCCCGGCGGAACGCTGGTCATGCCGTCGTGGGGGGGCGACGACGACCGGCCGTTCGATCCCGCGACCACGCCCGCCGCCGCCGACCTGGGCGTCGTGGCCGACGCGTTCTGGCGGCAGCCCGGCGTCGTCCGCGCCTCGCACTGCTTCGCGTTCGCGGCGGCGGGCCCGGAGGCCGCGCGCGTCACCTCCGACTCGATGCCGCTTCCGCCGCACCAGCCGGCGAGCCCCGTCGGGCGCGTCCACGACCTCGACGGGCAGGTCCTGCTCCTCGGTGTCGGGCACGACGCGAACACGACGCTGCATCTCGCGGAGCTGCTCGCCGGCGCGCCGTACCGCGTGCCCCGGCACTGCACCGTGCCCGGCGCGGAGGGTCGCCCGCTTCGCGTCGACTACGGCGAGAACGACCACTGCTGCCAGCGCTTCGCCCTGGCCGACGACTGGCTACGCGAGCGCGGCCTCCAGCGCGAGGGGCGCGTCGGACACGCGCACGCGCGGCTCGTGCGCGCCCGGGACGTGGTCGCCGTGGCGCGCGAGTACCTCGGCCGCGACCCGCTCATCTTCCTGCACGCGGCGGGGAGCGGGTGCGCGGAGTGCGACGAGGCGCGGGAGAGCGTCGGCTGGGACGCTGATTCCACGCGCTCGCCCTTTCGGCGAGGTCGCTAGCCCTTCGCCGGGCCCACCGCCGCGGAGTCGCCGGTCACGATCACCCGGCGCACGCCGCGCCAGGGCTTGATGAGCGGGGAGGGCGGGCGGTCGAGCTTGCTCTCGATCACCCGTCCCGCCTTCGTGCTGGCGTGGACGAAGCGGCCCTCGCCCACGTAGATGCCGATGTGCGAGATGCGCCGCTTGCTGCCGAACGTCACGAGGTCGCCGGGGCGGAGCAGGGACTCGTCGCGCGGCACCTCGCGGCCGGCGCGCGCCTGCTGGTTCGCCGTGCGCGGCAGCGGCACCTTGAGCCCGCTCATCACGTAGCGCACGAGACCACTGCAGTCGAAGCCCCCGTCGGGGCTCTCCCCGCCGATCCGGTACCGCCGCCCGATCTGGGCGCGGGCGCGGGCAACGAGCGAGTCGCGCAGCGAGGTCGCCGAGGCGCTGAGGGCGGCGAACGGCGCGGGGTGCGCCTGGACCACCGCGGCGAGCGCGGCGAGCGCCGGGAACGCAACCGATCCGGCGGGCGTGGGCGCGACGGGTTGCGCCGGCGACGGCGCGGCCGGCGCTGGTGGCTGGAGCTGCTGGGCGGTCGCCTCGACCGGGACGTAGAGGGCGCCGATGAGCGCGCCGACAGCCAGGCGGCGACTCAAGCCGCCCCTCGGTGGGTGGGGATTCGCATCTGCCTCTGTGCTCCGTAGCGGGTACAGCAGGCGGACGATTCGCCGGCCGAGAACGTAATACGGGACAGGCTGCGTCGGAACGCAGCAACCGTACCAGTCTCAGCCGTACGAAGTACCCTCACCGGGAGCCAGCTCCGGCCGTCGGCGCTCAGCGCCCGAGGCCAGCAACGCCCCCGACCGCCCGCCCGAGCACCTCGCCCACCTGGATCGGCAGGCGGGGCAATCGGTTGAAGGGCGCTCCGAGGGCGACCGAGGCCTCGATCGGGTTCGGCCACCGGTGGCGAATCGCCCGCCACACGGTCGCCCTTCCTTCCCACGGGCCGCCGCGCACGGCGTCGGCGAGCGCCGGCCCGGTGTAGCGCTCGTACGACGATCCCCACTGCCGCAGCGTCGCGTCCACGAGCCAGCTGGGGAGACGGTGGGCGCACCGTGCCGCGGCCGCCGGGAGCTCGGCCGGGAGCCGGGCGCCCAGTAGCCGGTGGGCGAGTCCGAGGGCGCACGCGACCCGCCGCGCCGGCTCTGCCGCGCCCCGCAGGCAGCGGTCCCAGTCGAGGGCGCTCCCCTCGCTCTCGAGCATCAGGGCCACGTCGCAGAGCCAGATCGGGCGCCAGGCGCCGTGGCGCAGCAGGTGGAGCGCGAGGAGGCGCAGGTGGTCCTCGGCGCCGAGCACGCGGACCTGGGTCGAGGAGGCGTCGCCGAGTGGGGCGAGCAGCGAGCGCTCCAGCAGCTCGTCCATCGGACGGTCGGCGAGGTCGGTGGCGGCGGTGTGCAGGTCCACCGCGGCGCCCGCCAGCTCGGGATAGTTTCGCGTCCCTTCGGCGATGGCGCGCTCGACGACCTCACGCTCTCCCGGTCGCACGCAGAGGTCGATGTCGCCCGGCGGCCGGAGCCCGGGCGCGGGATAGCGCCGCGAGGTCGACCATCCCTTCAGGAGCAGCGGCTCCACCCCCGCCGCGCGCACCACGCGGAGGAGCAGGGAGAGGCGGTGCGCGTCGACGGCGGCGCGCAGCGCGTGATGGCGATGAGCGTCGCGGAACGGCGCGGCCGCCGCGAGCGCGCCCGTCTCGGTCCCCCGCAGCCGCCACCAGACGAGCGACCCGCAGGCGGTGCTCAGCAGCCGCTCGCGGGTGCGCGTGAGGAGCTGGGGCAGCGCCGCGGCGGGGACGTCGGGGGGCGCCGGCTCGTGACGCCACGACCCCGCGAGCAGGGTGCCGACGTCGCCTCCGACGCCGGCCCCCCTCACTTGCAGTGGCCGAGCCGAGCGCCGGGCGTCGGGCCGGCGCCCACGCATCTCGACCCCGGACAGCAGTCGCTGTCGTAGTAGCACGGTCGGTTGGCGCAGGACGACAGGGCGTAGAGCGTGGTCGGCGCCACCACGGAGAGCACGGTGGGGATCGCGAGCGTCGCCACGCCGGCCTGCGCGAGACGCCCCAGCAGCTCGCGCCGCGAGAGCCGGGTTGCCGCCTGCGCCGGCGGCGGGACGTCGCGCGCCAGCCCGACCTCCTCGAGCTGACGGAGCGCGAACCGCACCACGTCCTCGCGTGTCACGGCCTCAGCGGTCCCGCCGGAGGTCGCGCCGGAGGTCGCGCCGGAGGTCGCGCCGAGGGCCGCCGCGAGCGCGGCGACGTCGCGTGTGCCGTCGCAGAGCCGCCAGACGCGCGCGGCCTCCGCGTCGAGGGAGTGTGCGCGATGGGTCAGCAGGTCATAGACGAGCGTGTCGCCGCCCACTTCGGTGACGACGAGCGACTCGGTTCGGGCTACGGGGTGCACGGGTGCGTTCGGGATCGGGTTCATGTCGCGGCGACGGAGCCGGCGAGGCGGAGGTCCACCGCCAGCGGGAAGGCCGGCGTCCGGGCCCCCGACGACGCGGCGCGCCGCTGCCGCCGGCGCTCCTCCAGCGCGCGCAGGAGCGCGCGACCGCAGGCGTCGGCCTCGCCCCGCGCGCCGCTCAGCACGAGCGCGCCGTCGAGCAGGCGGCCCAGCAGGGTGAAGGTGCGCTTCGGGTCGTGCCGGACCGCGGCCGTGTGCGGGAGGAGCGACAGCGCCGCCGCCCCCACCGAGCCGATCTCGCGCGGCCCCCACGTCGCGCCGGCGCGGTAGTGCGTGAACGCCACAAGGCCGACCGGGAGCGGCGCGCGCCCCACCGTGGCGCCGAGCGACGACGCGTCGTGCGGCACCTGCGGGGAGTCGGCGTCGGCGCGGACGGCGAGCGGCGTGGCGTACGGGTGGACGCGCCCCTCGCCGTCCACCACCGCCACGTCGTCGGAGAGGTAGGTCGCGCCGAGCGCGAGCAGCGCGCGCACCAGCGTCGTCTTGCCGGCGAGGCTCGCCCCGGGGAGCACGATCGCCGAATCGCCGAAGCCGACGACGCCGGCGTGCACGAACAGGTGCGTCGGCGACGTGTCCGCGAGCGCCACCCGCAGGGCGGCGTCGAACTCGTCGAGGAGCGCGTCGCGATCCCTGGTGAGGTGCACGCGTGACGCCCCGTCGTAGAGCGCGAGCGCCGGCCGCGCGCCGGCGCCCGCGTCCGCCGCGCCCGTGGAGAGCGAGAGGAGGCGCTGCACCAGCACGTCGCGCCCCCCTCCCATCGTCGTTCCCGGCGCCGCGCCGAGCACCCGCGCGCCCGCGGCCTGGCAGCGCGCGACCGCACGGGCGAGCAGCGCCGCGCTGTCGGAGCGCAGCCCCACGCGCGCGCCGAACGCCTCCACGACGCGGAACGCCGTCCACTTTCTCTGGTCGAGCCGTCGCAGGCAGGGAGACGTCTCCGCGAGACGCGGGCGGAGCTCCGCCGCGTCCGGGGGAACGGCACCCGGGGTCGTCACGCGCATCGTCGGACGTCGATCGGGATGTGGGGAGCGGCCGCGGCGAGGATGGGGCGCCGCGCCGGTCGGCGCTGCGGCCGGTCGCCGGGTGGGAATGGCTCACGGCCGGGATGGACGTGCGTGCTCCACCATCCCGTACCGCGGTTAGGCGGCGCCAACCTAACCTTTCGCCGGCCGGCCGGCAATCGTCGAGTCGTCGCGGGCGGAAGCCCTCCCCGGTCGAGCCGTGGTCGTGTCCAGGGCGAATCGCCGCGAGGCGCGTAAACGCATGTTTGAATCAGCGAACGCCCAGTGTCTTGTGCACTTGCAGGCTGAGCCGCCACTGCGGGTGGGCAAGGCAGTACTCGAGGGCGCGGCGGGTGTTGGCGGCGAGGTCGGGGCCGTCGAGCGGCTGGAGAAAGAAGTGCTCGAAGTCCAGGTCGGCGAAGCGCTCCGGCTGCGCGTCCGGCTCGCGCTGCGGGTAGACCAGCTTGAGCTCGGAGCCCGAGCGCAGCCGGAGGGGCGCGGTGGCCTTCGGGCTCACGCAGACGTGGTCGAGACCCGGCGGCGCCGGCTGGGTGCCGTTCGTCTCGACGGCGACCTCGAAGCCGCGGGCGTGCAGCGCGTCCACGGCGGCCGCGTCGAGCTGCAGCAGCGGCTCACCCCCGGTGCAGACCACCAGCGGCCGTCCCCCCGTAGCCCGGCGGTCGCGCACCCAGGCCGCCGGCCACCGGTCGAGCACCGCGTCGCCCAGTTCCTCGGCGGAGGCGAAGCGTCCGCCGTCCGGGCCGACCCCGACGAAGTCGGTGTCGCAGAAGGTGCAGACCGCGCGGTGCCGGTCCGCCTCGCGCCCCGTCCAGAGGTTGCAGCCGGCGAAGCGGCAGAAGACCGCCGGCCGTCCCGTGTTCGCGCCCTCGCCCTGCAGCGTGTAGAAGATCTCTTTGACGGTGTAGCTCATGGCGTGGATGCGGGGCGCGTGCTTCGGGTGACGCGCTCGCCGGCGGCGGCGCTAGCTTCCCGGTGGGGGGGCCCCCCCGCGGGGAGGGCTACTCGGGCGTCAGGCGATCGTGCTGATACACCGCCGCCCGGTACGGCGCCGGGTCGCGCGATCCGCCCTCGGCGAACCCCTTGAGGCGGAGCTGGCAGGCGTCGCACTGGCCGCACGCCTCGCCCGACGGAGACGGATCGTAGCAGCTCGTGGTCATCGCGTAGTCCACGCCCAACCGCGTGCCCAGCTCGATGATCTCGCGCTTGGTCATGTGCAGCAGCGGCGCCTGGATCCGGACGCGCGTCCGCCCCTCGACCGCCGCGGCCGTCGCCACGTTGGCGAGCCGCTCGAATGCGTCCACGAACTCGGGGCGGCAGTCCGGGTAGCCGGAATAGTCGAGCGCGTTGACCCCGATGAAGATGTCCGCGGCGCCGAGCACCTCGGCCCAGGCGAGCGCGAAGGCGAGGAAGATCGTGTTCCGGGCCGGGACGTAGGTCACCGGGATCCCCTCCGCCAGCTCGGTCGGCGGCCGGTTCTTCGGGACGGCCACGTCGGCGCTCGTGAGCGCGGAGCCGCCGAACGCGGCGAGGTCGATGTCCACCACGTGGTGCGCGACGACCCCGTGTCGGCGGGCGACCCGGCGCGCCGCCTCGACCTCGTGGGCGTGGCGCTGGCCGTATCGGAAGGTGAGCGCGTGGACGTCGAACCCCTGGTCGCGGGCCAGGGCGAGCATCGTCGTCGAGTCGAGGCCCCCACTGAGGAGGAGCACCGCCTTGGGCAGGGCGCCGGAGGGGGCCGCCGCGCTGGAGGGGAGGGAGGTGGACACGCCGGAAATCTAGCCCCGCGCCGAGTCGCGAGGCATCCGGCATCCGGCATCCCGCGGCCGGTGAGATCAGCGACCCGGCCGGCCGCCGCGTATCCTACGTGCTCGGGAGCGGCGACCGGGGCGGCGGACGTCCGCCGCCCGCGCCCTCGAGTCACCCCGGCGGAACGGCACGCGCATGCAGCGATCGTCCTCGACTCACCACATCACGCACCACGTCACGCACCACGTCACGCACCACGTCACGCGCCACAGCACGCGCCACAGCACGCGCCACAGCACGCGCCCGCGCGCCGGCCTCGCCGCCGGCGCCGCGCCCGCGCCCCTCGCCCGGCTGGCGCTCGCGCTCGTGGCCGCGCTCCTCGCTGCGGCGT
>JBJMNL010000156.1:0-23653 GCA_045804285.1 Gemmatimonadaceae bacterium | reverse complement strand
TGAAGGCGCCCATGAAGGCGCGCGCGAAGCCGGCCGCCAAGGCGCCGGCCAGGCGAGCGTCGGCAGCGTCGCCGGCCGCGTCGGTGCCGGCGCGGCCGGCGCGCCAGGGAAGCAGGACAGGCAGGGCTCCGGCGACGACGCCGGGGAAGAAGCCGGCCGTGGCGGTTGCACGCCGCGGGGCGGCCAAGCGGTCGGCGACGGGGGCTTCGACGCGGAAGCCCGGTTCGCGCGGCCGGGCTCGGCCGGCGACGAAGCCGGCGGGCCGACTCACCAAGCTCCCCGCGCCGAAGGGGGCGGCGCGCAAGCAGGGTCGACCGTCAGGTAAACATCTGGCGGAACAACACCCTGCGCCGAGGGTAGTGAAGATCAAGGCGCTCGACCCATACGAGCGATGCGGGCCGAGGACGTCGGTGGTGCACATGTACCGCGTGGAGGAGCTGCAGGAGGGCAAGTCCGCGGTGCACCTGGTCTTCTTCGACCGCCACGGCTGGTACTGCGAGCACGGACGGACGTGCAGCGCCGTGGAGGATGTTCGGAAGCATGGGAAGCAACTCGGACTGACATTTTAGGATGGATGAGAGCATGATCGCGAGACACGAAGCACACATGGACAAGACGGACATCTGGTCGAAGCTCGCCGCCCCTCTTCCGGCCGGCGTGATCTCCTGGCGGCAGGACGGCAAGCCCGCCCAGCGCGACGGCAGGTTCTTCGCGCGCTTCGTCGCCTACATCGAGGCCAACACTGTCCGCGAGCGCCTCGACTCGGTCGTTCCCGGCGAATGGGACCTGACCCTCGAGCTCCTGCCGCCGCTGCCCAACGTCGCCAACGGCGGCTCCGACGGCGACGCCTCCTGCTCCTTCAAGGCGCGCCTGCAGATCCTGGGCGTGATCCGCGAGGACGTCGGCACCGGCAGGGACTACAAGCAGGCCGCGACCGACGCGTTCAAGCGCGCGGCCGTGCGCTTCGGCATCGCCCACGAGCTCTATTCGTACGAGCAGAACTGGGTGCAGGTGGACGGCGACGGCCGCTACGCCAAGCCGCTCGAGGACCCGCAGACCGCCTACAACCGGCGCTACGGCACCGCGGCCGGCGCCAACGGCTCCAACGGCGCCACGGCGGATGTCGCCCCCGAGAAGCCGGCCGCGGCTCGGCGTCAGCGCGCGGCCGCTCGGAGCGAGGAGCGCGCCGAGGGGCGCGCCGAGGGGCGCGCCGAGGCGCGCGCGGAGGAGCGCGCGGCGGCCGACGTCGCGGTCGAGGACCGTGAGGTCGTGCTGGCCGACGCCGGTTCGCCCACGGCCAATCCCGACAACCCGAGCTGCCCGAAGTGCGGCGGCCGGATGTGGGACAACCGCGCGACCAAGCGCAACCCGAAGGCGCCCGACTTCAAGTGCCGCGACCGCTCGTGCGAGGGCGTGATCTGGCCGCCGAAGGGCGCGTCGGCGAACGGCACCGCGAACCGGGCGCCGCAGCCGGCTGGGGCGCGCGACGCCGAGGAGTCGGAGCTCGCGCTCGACAGCTCGCCGCTCGGCGGCGGGATGGACGACATTCCGTTCTGAGCGCGGCGACCGCCGACTCACGAGGACCAACCAGCGAGGGGGACGCGTCAGCCGACGCGTCCCCCTCGTCTCGCTCGGCCCCGCCCCGCCGGGCCGGCCGGCATGTCGCGCGCCGGCGAGCGGGCGGCGCGTCGGGGATTCCGCTACCTTGGTGGCGCGGCACCGGCCCGGCACGCGCGGCCGGAACCAACCTCCACGAGCGAGCGGCGACAGCAGCGATGACGGGACGCGACCGGCGGGGCGGCTCTGGCAATAGGGTGCGCGGGCTCCGGCGGGGCGCGGCGACGTGGGGGGCGGTCGCCGTCGTGGCGATCCTGTTGCTCCTCGGAGTCGCGCTCTGGATCGCGGCGCGCGGTGCGCGCCGCGACGTCCTGGTCACCACCCGCGGCGGCCAGGGCGTGATGCCGGAGCCGAAGCGGGGCCGCTCACGCGCCGGCCAGCGCGCTCCCGCGGGGGCGGACGCCGGGGCCGTGGACAGCGCTGCCTTCGGGAGCGCGCCGCAGGCGGCTCTGTTCGACGGATGCCCGCCCGAGGGGGACGGCGGCGACCGGGCGCTCAACCGACTCAAGAACCGCGCGTCCTCCGGGGCCTGGCGCGACGTGCGGCTCGACTCGCTGCTCGCGCTGCGCTGGCCCGAGGGGATCGCCGAGCGACATCGTGCGCGCTGGCCGGCCGCCGCGGCGCGCGCCGTCGGGCGGCAGGAGGCGCAGGGCGTGCGCGTGGAGGGGTACCTCGTGCGCGCCCGGCAGCAGGGCCCCGAGTCGTGCAACTGCCACGGCGCCGCGGCGCGCTACCGCGACTACCACCTCTGGCTCACCGCGGACACGTCACTCGACCGCGACGTGTCGCTGATCGCCGAGATGTCGCCGCGGCTGCGCGCCGTGCATCGCGGGTGGAACCTCAAGGCGCTGAACGGCGTCGTGCGGCGGAAGGAGCGCGTGCGCGTCAGCGGCTGGCTGCTGCTGGACCAGGAGCACCCCGAGCAGATCGGGAAGACGCGCGGGACGCTCTGGGAGATCCACCCGGTGATGCAGTTCGAGGTGCGGCGCGGCAGCCGGTGGGTGCCACTCGACAGCCTGCGCGCCTGACGACGGAGACCACGGAGGCCGGATGCGGAAGGCGATCCAGCTACGCGTGACGCTGTGGGTCGAGGGAGACGAGGAGCCGGCGGCCGACTTCGCGAAGCGCGCGACGGGCGCCGTGCGCGACATCATCGCGGCGGGACGCAAGGCGCACCCCGAGCTCTCCGTTCGAGTGAAGCGCGTCGCGGAGGACGAAGGGGACGACGACTGAGCGCGCCGACCGGCGCCTCATGTGCGGCGGTGCATGCCCGGGGCGGGACTCGAACCCGCATGCCCTTGCGGGCAGGGGTTTTTAAGACCCCCGCGTCTAGCCGCTTTCGCCACCCGGGCGGAACGCAACCGTGAACGACGAAGGGGAGCGGCGGTGGGCCACTCCCCTTCGTCCCGACTGACAGAGAGCGGGAAACGGGACTCGAACCCGCGACCCCAACCTTGGCAAGGTTGTGCTCTACCAACTGAGCTATTCCCGCGTGCCCTGAATTATATCCGGCCGGCGCGCTCCGGACAAGCTCGCCGGCGCCGTCGCGCGCCGCTCACGGCGACCGCGAATCGACCCGCCCCCCCTCCTCGGCGCGGGTGAGCCAGACGCGCGGCTCGCGGCCGAAGCGCGCCGCGTAGTCGCGGGCGAGCGCCGGGGCCGCGGCGGCGAGCGCGCCGTCGTCGCCGACGGCGATCGCGCACCCGCCCCAGCCGGCGCCGGTGAGCCGGGCGCCGCGGACGCCGTCGTGCCGCATCGCGTGCTCGACGAACCAGTCGAGCTCGGGGCTCGAGCACTCGTACAGGTCGCGCAGCGAGGCGTGCGAGGCGAGCAGCAGCTCGCCCGGCGGGCTCCCCCCGCCCTTCATCGCCGCCACGGCGGCGCCGACGCGGCGGGTCTCCTCGCTCACGTGCAGCGCGCGGCGCGCGAGCACGTCCGGCAGGCCCGCGGCGCGCACCTCCGCCGGCTCGGCGTGCGCCAGGTCGCGCAGCGCCGGGTCGCGGCGGCGCAGCAGCGCGAGCGCGCGCTCGCACTCCTCGCGGCGGGTGTTGAAGGCGGAGCCGCGCAGGGAGCGCGGAACGGCGGTGTCGAAGATCAGCACCGCGTCGCGCATCGGCACCTGCTCGGTCTCGGCGGTGTCGCACCAGAGGTGGAGCGCGTGGCCGCGGCGGCCGAGCGCCGACGCGAACTGGTCCATGATCCCGACCGCCACCCCGACGAATCGCGACTCGGCGCGCTGGCCGAGGAGGGCGATCTCGGCCGGCGGCGTCGGCGCGCCGACGAGCGTCACCGCCGCGACGCCGGTGGCCACCTCGAGCGCGGCCGAGGAGCTGAGGCCGGCGCCGGGCGGCACGTCGCTCCAGACCGCGAGATCCACCTGCGGCAGGGCGACGCCGGCAGCGCGGAGCTCGCCCACGGTGCCGGCGACGTAGTCCCACCACGCCCCGGCGCGCCCCGGGCCGGTCGCGTCGAAGCTGCCGCGCGCGCCCTCGGTCGCGGAGACGGCGCGCGAGCGCGCGCCGTCGCGCGCCGGGGCCATCGCCACCCAGAGGCGCCGGGCGATGGCGATCGGCAGCACCTCGCCGCCGTTGTAGTCGGTGTGCTCGCCGATGAGGTTGACGCGTGCCGCCGCCGAGGCGACGACGGCCGGCTCGCGGCCGAACTCGCGCGCGAAGAGGGCGCCCGCGCCGGCGGCGCCGCTCTCCGGAGTGGCGGCCGTCATCAACGCAGGCCGAGCGCGTGGACCGCGTACCAGAGGGTGTGGGCGAGGAGGCCGGCGAGGGAGGCGTCGCCCCCGTTGGCCGTAGCGCGGCCCTCGGCGTCCACCACCTCGGCGGCGACGCCGTTGTCGAGCGGCGCGCGCCGGAACCACTGGAGCACTCCCGTGGAGTCCGGCCCGATCAGCTTCGCGCACTGCTGCGCCAGGTAATGCGGCTCGGCGCCGATGCCGCGCACCGTGCGGCGGTAGGTGGAGTCCTGTCGGTCGAGCGTCTCGTACATCGGCAGCCAGAGCGCCGAGGCGAGCGGGTCGTCGTCGAGGGAGACGTGCTCCGCGAGGTCCGTGGAGGCGGCGAGCACCGTCTTCCCCTCCCGCTCGGTCGCGAAGTGGCGCCGCAGGGCGGCGCGCACCGCTTCCGGGTCCTCCACGTCGCGCGCCGTCTCCTCGTCCAGCGTGCGCCGGAAGACGTCGAGCGCGAGCGCCGCGACCGCGTTGCCGTGCAGCGTGTAGGGGTACGCCGGCGGCGAGCCGGCCGGCGAGACCTCGGTGGAGTAGAGCGGAACCGCCCGGTCGCGCCGGGCGGCGATGTCGTCCGACGACAGGTAGAGCGTGTCGGCGAGCACCGGCTCCTCGACCACCTGGTCGTCCCCCGTCTCGCGGATGTAGCGATCGACGGCCAGGGCGTACGACGCCGCGCCCTCGAGCGAGAAGCCGGGGGCGAAGAGGGTGCCGTCGAGGTAGTGCTCGCCGTTGCCCGGCGCGTAGCCGTGGAGCTCGCAGGCGCGGAGGAGCAGCTCGCGGGCGAGCGCGGCGTCGGCGAGCTGGACGGCGGGCACGGTCCAGGCGAGCGCCTCCCAGTCGCGGACGGTGACGCCGCGGGCGTGCCAGGGGGCGCGGGTGCGCACGAGGTAGTAGTGCGCGTCGTCGAGACCGCGGGCGACGGCGTAGAAGTACGCGAAGAGGAGGTTCCGGTTGAGCAGGCGGTCCACCGCCTCGTTGCCGGTGGCCTGCTCCAGGGTCTGCAGCGCGTCCCGGGTGGCGGCGAGGAGCTCGCGCCAGCCGCGGCGGCGCATGACGGCGACGGTCGCCTCGGCGCCGTCGCGCTCCGGGCCGGCGGCCAGGTAGAATGCGAAGTGCTCGCGCGCGCCGGCGGCGACCCGGAGGGTGCGCCGGATCGCGTACGACGGGGCGTCGGCGTCCCCGCCGATCTCCACCTCGGCGGGCCCGTCGGCGCCGATGGCGATGGCGACGAGGCCCGGACGGGCCGAGCCCTCGAGCACCACCACCTCGGCCTCGCCGCGCAGCACCTGGTGCGCGTCGTCGAAGGCGCGGGGCGTGCGCACGCGCTGCTGGCGATGGCCGAGCACGCCCTCGAGGGCGACCGCGACGTCGACGTCGGCGCCGCCGCGGTTCTCGACCGCGAGGCTGTAGGCGGCGCCGGCGACGTCCGCGTCGCGCCCGTGCGGGGCGAACACCGTGCCGCGCACGACGAGCGGGCCCATCGTGCAGGTGAAGGTCGGCAGCCAGCCTAACGCGCGCTCCCAGGCGAGCCCCTCGCCGGCGAGCTCCGTGCGGGCGCCGTTCACGAAGAAGGACGGGCGCGCGAGCGCCGGTCCCGCGCCCGTCATGAAGTCCGCGGTGCCCGCGAACTCGATCGCGGCGCGGGCGCCGCGGTGCACCACGCCCACCGCGTGCAGCGCGCCGTCGGCCGGGTGAATGCAGGGGAGCGACAACCAGTGGTTGCCGGTGAGCTGCCAGGGGACGGGTGGGAGCGGTGCGGTTGCGGGCACGATGCCTGGGTATGGGGGTGGACCGGGGCGGAAAGATGGCGAGAGCGGGCGCCACGCGGCAACCGACGCCCGCTCTTCCGGGCCGCCGCCGGGGGTGGCGGTGGCGCCCCGAGGGCGGCCGCGCGCCGCGTGACGTCGCGGCCGGCGGGAAAGTCGCTGCTGACAGGCGGGGCGCGCGCCGCTATTTTGCTGGCGCTCGGCGCCGCACCCTCCCGCTGCACCCCCCAACCACTCCGCAGCACCCTGCCCCGCGATGCGCCTCCGGCGCGGTCGTGGCGCACCCAGGTCACCTCCAGGAGGAGGCACATGAAGAGAAACGGTGTCGCACTTTGTCTCGCGACCCTCGCCGCGACCGCCCTCCCCGCCGCGGCGCGGGCGCAGGGCTTCGGGCTGAACGAGATCGGATCATGCGCGATCGGGCGCGCCTTCGCGGTCACGGGCGCGCCCTGCGACGACGGCTCGGCGATCTACTGGAACCCCGGCGCCGCGACGGCGCAGAGCGACCGCGTGCACGTGCTGCTCGGCGCCGCGGCCGTCGACGTCTCGGGCCAGTTCCGCGCCGACTTCACCGGCCGCGTCGACAAGGGCCACGTGCCGACGGAGGTGCCGCCGCATCTCTTCGTCAACTGGAAGCCCACGCCGCGCCTCGCGGCCGGCGTCGGCGTGTACATCCCCTACGGCCTCACGTCGGAGTGGAACTCCGACTTCCCCGGGCGGTTCTCGGCGCAGCACGCGTCGATCGCGTCGGTGTACGTCCAGCCCAACGCGGCGTACGAGATCGTGCCGGGCCGCCTCTCGATCGGCGCCGGCCCGGTGATCGCCCACTCGAGCGTCAAGCTGAGGCAGGGCGTCGACCTGTCGCAGCAGAAGCTGCCGAACGGTGCGACGTTCGCCGCCATCGGCGTGCTCCCCGGCACCCAGTTCGCCGAGGCGAAGCTCACCGGCGACGCGATGGCGTACGGCTACAACGTCGGCGTCTCGGCGCGCCTGCTGCCGACGCTCCAGGTCGGCGCGCGCTACCTCTCGAGGATCGACTTCGACTTCGACGACGCGGACGCCGTCTTCTACCAGACGCCGACCGGCCTCACCTTCGCCGGCGCCGTGCCGAATCCCGCCGGTGGCGCGCCCGCCCTCCCGCCCGGCACGATCGTCGACACCCTGGTCGCGCCGCAGTTCCGCCCCGGCGGCGCGCTCTCGCGCCAGAAGGCCTCGACCTCGATCCCGCATCCGGCGCAGTTCCAGGTCGGCGTCGGCTTCAGCGGATTTCCGGGGACCACGCTGTCGCTCGACGCGGTGTGGGTCGGCTGGTCGGCGTTCAAGACGCTTCCGGTCAACTTCTCCAACGCGACCACGCCCGACCGCAACCTGATCGAGGATTACGACGACGTGTGGGGCGTGCGCGCCGGCGCCGAGCACCGGTTCGGCATCGGCGTCGTCGGGCGCGCGGGCTTCGCCTTCGCCGCCACGCCGGCGCCGGACGTCACGGTGACGCCCCTCCTGCCGGACATGGACCGCTACAACTACACGCTCGGCCTCGGCGTCCCGCTCGGCGGCCACTTCTCGCTCGACGCCTCGTACCTGAGCGTCCAGACCGAGGGGCGCCGCGGGCGCCTCGTCGAGCGCACGTCGGAGTCGCAGACCGCGGCGCAGCTCAACTCGGGGTTCTACGCGCTGAACGCGAACATCTTCTCGCTCAGCCTCAAGGCCACCTACTGATCGCGCGCGACTCTCAGGAGACCGTACACCCATGACGCACAAGATCCTCCGGCGCGGCGCCGCGGCGCTGGTCGCCGTCACCCTGCTCGCCGCCTGCGACGACACGCCGGACGTCGTCAAGCCGAAGCCGGTGGCCGGCGGTGACCTCTTCCGCAGCTACGTCGCGCTCGGCAACAGCATCACCGCCGGCTTCCAGTCGGGCGGGATCAACGACTCGACGCAGCGCGAGTCGTACGCCGTGCTCCTCGCCCAGCAGGCCGGGCTGGAGCTCGGGCGCACCTTCACCTACCCCGCCTTCGCCGCGCCGGGCTGCCCCGCGCCGGCGACGCAGACGCTCCAGCTCAACCCGCCCCAGAGCTGCGGGCTGCGGAACGTCGCGCTCGAGACGTCGGTCCTCAACAACGTCGCCGTCCCCAACGCCTTCGCGTGGGACCTCACGCGCAACAACACGCCGACCGCGCCGTCCAACCCGCTCCAGACCTTCATTCTCGGCGGCCGCACGCAGATCCGCCGCGCCCTCGAGGCGCAGCCGACTTTCGCGAGCGTCTGGATCGGCAACAACGACGTCCTCGCCGCCGCCTCGGTGGGCGTGCTCACGCCGGTCGCCGGCGCGTCGCCGGGCCTCATCCCGGCCGACACGGTCATCAAGTACATCCGGGTCACCATCGACACCCTCAAGCAGGCGCCGACGCTCAAGGGCGGCGTGCTCATCGGTCCGGTGGACGTGCCGAACGCGCCGCGCTTCTTCGCCGGCAGCGCGCTGTTCACGGCGCTGGGAACCCCCTCGCAGCTCCAGGCGGATATCGTCGCCGCGACGGGACAGACGGTGACGGTGTTCCCGAACTGCATCAACAGCCCGAGCCTCATCTCGTCGATCGTCGTCGAGCGCATCAAGGCGGGGAGCTACCCGCCCTACATCGCCTGCGACACGACGGGCGTCCCGCCCACGCTGACGGCGCCGCCGGCCCTCGTCGGCGAGCTGTTCGTGCTGAGCGCGCTGGAGCAGGCGGCGATCTCGGCGCAGGTCGCCAAGGTGAACGCCTACGCCAGGGCGAAGGCGGACTCCGCGGGCTTCGCCTACTTCGACCCGAACAACGCCACGAACGGCCTCGCGGCGCTCAGGGCCGCGGGCGCGATCCCGGCGGTGCCGAGCTTCACGGACCCGAAGAACCCGTACGGCACCTACATCTCGTTCGACGGCATCCACCCGCGCCGGCCGGCCCACGTCGCGATGGCGAACGCGCTGATCGACGTCATCAACGCGAAGTACAAGACCACGATCCCGAAGATCGGGGGCTGAGCCCGGACTCGGGTACGGAACGGAGCGGGGCCGGTCAGTCGACCGGCCCCGCTCCGCATTCCCACCGACGCGCCGCTCAGCGCTTCCGCGCCCGCTTCCCGGCGCCGGTCCCCGGCGTCTCCCCGCCGCGCGCCGAGCCCGACCCGGCCCCCGCGCCGGCCAGCGGCGGCGCCGCGCTCTCGAGCAGCTCGCGCGCGTGCGCCCGACTGACTTCGCTCTCCGGATCGCCGCCGAGCATGCGCGCGATCTCCTCGACGCGCTCGCCCCCCTCGAGCACCGTCACGTCCGCGGTGGTCACTCCGCCGCGCGCCCCCTTCCGGACGAGAATGTGGTGGTGCGCCCGCGCCGCGATCTGGGGCAGGTGCGAGATGGCGAACACCTGGTGGTGCGACGCCACCCGGCGCATCGTCTCCCCCACCTGCAGCCCGACGCGGCCGCCGATCCCGGCGTCCACCTCGTCGAAGATGAGCGTCGGAACGCCATCGAGCCGGGCGAGGATCGTCTTGAGGGCGAGCATGACGCGCGACAGCTCGCCGCCGGAGGCCACGCGCGCCAGCGGGCGGGCGTCGTGGCCGACGTTGAGCGCGACGCGGAACTCCACGTCCTCGGCGCCGGTGGACCCGATCTCGGCGCGCGGCGCGAGCGCGACGAGCAGGTGCCCGTCGGGCATCCCGAGATCGGGGAGCACCTCGTCCACCGCCTTGCCCAGCCGCTCCGCGGCCGCCCGCCGGAGCCGGCTCAGCTCGGCCGCCTCGGCGGCCAGGCGCTCCGCGCCGGCGCTCTCCCGCGCCTCGAGCTGCTTGAGGTCGAAGCCGGCGGAGTCCACGAGGTCGAGCTCGGCGCGCGAGCGGCGACCCGTCTCGATCACCTCGTCGAGCGACGGGCCGTACTTCTTGGTCAGGCGGAAGATGAGATCGCGCCGGCGCGTCACCTCCTCGAGCCGCTCCGGGTCGAGGTCCACCGCGCGCTCGTACTCGACGAGCTCCCGGGACAGCTCCTCGAGGGCGTAGAAGCCGCTGTCGTAGAGCTCCTGGAGACGCGCGAGCGCCGGGTCGATGCGCTGGATCGAGGCGAGCGAGCGCTGCACGGTCGCGAGGCGCTGCAGCACCGCCTCCTCCTCGCCGTCGAGGAGCGCCGCCATCCCCTCGGCGAGCGACCGCAGCTCCTCCGCGTGCTCGAGCTTCCGCCCCTCCTCCTCGAGCTTCGCGTCCTCGCCGGCGACGAGCTTCGCGTCTTCGATCTCCCGCACGACGTGACGCAGGTAGTCGGCGCGCCGCTCGGCCTCGGCGCGCCGCGAGGCGAGGTCCGCGATCTCGCGCCGCACCGCGGCGAGCGAGTCGTGCGCCTCGCGCACGCGCCCCGCCTGCTCGGAGGCGCCCCCGAAGGCGTCGAGGATGCGGCGCTGCGACTCGGCGTCGAGCAGCGTCTGCGCCTCGTGCTGGCCGTGCAGGTTGACGAGGAGCCGCCCGATCTCGGCCAGCACGCCGGCGGTGACGGTGGTGCCGTTCACCCACGCCCGCGCCCGCCCGCCGGCCGCGATCTCGCGCTTGAGGACGACCTGCTCCGCGTCGTCGGTGTCGATCCCGCGCTCGTCGAGCAGCGCCGCGAGCTCCGGCCGGTCGGCGGTGTCGAACACTCCCTCGACCGACGCGCGGTCGGTGCCGCTCCGGATCAGGTCCGCGCTCGCGCGCTCGCCGAGCAGGAGACCCAGGGCGCCGACGATGATCGACTTCCCGGCCCCCGTCTCCCCCGAGAGCACGTTGAAGCCACGCGCCAGCGGGAGGGTGAGCGACTCGATGATCGCGAAGTTCTTGATGCGGAGTTCGGTGAGCATGTACGACGGGTGTCGGACGAGTGCCCGCGGAGGGCGAGTGGTTGGGGCCGGGCGTTCTCCGCCCACTTCCGAAGCGGCCCGAACACAGGCCGAAATCTACCCTGCCGCCTGACCTCGGTGCGACCCCTCGCGTGAGGCGCCGCCACCTGTGGCTCCGCTAATCGCGGTCCTGCAGCCCGCCCCAGCCGAGCTTGTGGCGGAGCCGGGCGAAGAAGGTGGTGCCGGGAAAGCGGACGATCTTGACCGGGTGCGGCGAGCGGCGGACCGTCAGCGTCTCTCCGCTGGCGAAGGTCGTGCCGACCTGGCCGTCGACCGTCACCAGAAGCTCGGCGGGGCCGTCGATCGGTTGCACCTCGATCACGGCGCTGGGTGGCAGCACCACCGGCCGGATGGCGAGCGTGTGCGGGGAGATGGGGGTGAGGACGATCGACTCCACCGTCGGGACCACCACCGGGCCGCCCGCGGAGAGGCTGTAGGCGGTGGAGCCGGTGGGCGTCGAGACCACGAGGCCGTCGGCCGCGTACGAGGCGATCGTATCCCCGTCCGCCGACACGCGGAGCCGGAGGACGCGGGCGAAGCCCCCCTTGTGGAGGACGACGTCGTTGAGCGCGAACCAGCGCTTCCGCTCCACCCCCTCGGCGTCGCACGCCCGCGCGTCGAGCGCCATGCGCGCCTCGGCGCTGTAGGAGCCGGCGGCGAAGGCGCGCAGCGCCGGCTCCAGCTCGGCGGCGCCACAGCTCGTGAGAAAGCCGAGCCGGCCGAAGTTGACGCCGAGGATCGGCGCCGACCCGCCGGCGAGGAAGCGCGCCCCGCGCAGCAGCGTGCCGTCGCCCCCCAGCGTGAGGAGCGCGTCGACCTGCGCCGGATCGGTCAGCTCGGGCGCGCGGACGATAGCCGCCGCCAGCTCCGCGTCGCGCAGCTCGCGCTCGTACGCCAGCTCGAGCCCGAGCTCGGGCGCGAGCGCGTCGAGCATGCGCAACGCCTCGGGTAGTCCCTCGTAGCCCCGGTGTCCGACGACGCCGACGCGCATCAGCCGGCGACGGCCTCGCTCTCGTGCAGCGCGCGGACGCGCCGCGCGATGCCGTCGGCGTCGAGGCCGGTGAGCGCGAGCTGCCGGGCGCGGGCCGCCTGGTAGATGAAGCGGTCCGGCACCCCGTGGGCGACGACGCGCACGTTCGGGTCGATCGCGCCGATGACCGTCGCCATGTGCGCCCCGAAACCGTTCACCACGGTTCCCTCCTCCACCACCAGCACGGTCCGGTGATCGGCGACGATCGCGGCGAGCGTGAGCTCGTCGTGCGGCTTGAGGAAGCGGCAGTTGACCACTGTGACCGGCAGCCCTTCGGCCGCCAGCGCCTCGGCGGCCGCCATGGCCTGCCCGACCATCGTGCCGACGGCGAGCACGGCGACGTCCTGCCCCTTCCGCAGCACTTCCCAGGTGCCGTAGGGAGTCGCCACGATCTCCTTCATCGGCGGCACGGCGTCGGGCGCGGCGTCGCGCGGGTAGCGAAGGGAGAAGGGGCCCCCGCGGTGCTCGACGCCGGCGCGGAGCAGCGCCAGCATCTCGCGCCCGTCCTTCGGCGCCGTCACGGTGATCCCCGGGACCGCGAGCATGTAGGCGATGTCGTACAGGCCGGCGTGCGTCTCGCCGTCCTCCCCCACGAGCCCCGCCCGGTCCATCGCGAACACCACGGGCAGATGCTGGATGGCGACGTCGTGGACGATGTTGTCGTAGGCGCGCTGCAGGAAGGTGGAGTAGATCGCGACCACCGGCTTGAGCCCGCGCGTCGCCAGGCCGGCCGCGAACGTCACCGCGTGCCCCTCGGCGATGCCGACGTCGAAGAATCGCTCGGGGTGCACCCTGGCGACGGCGCCGGTGCCCGTGCCGCTCGGCATCGCGGCGGTGATCGTCACGACGTCGCGGCGCTCGCTCGCGAGGTCGGCGAGGCCGGTGCCGAACACCGTCGTGTAGTTCGCCTTCGCCGCGGAGGCCTGCCGCTGCTTGCCGGTCGCCGGGTCGTGGCCGGGCGGGAGCGCGTGCCACTTCTCGACGTGCTCTCCCGCCGGGAACCCCTTCCCCTTCTGCGTGATGACGTGCACGAGCCGCGGCGTCCTGAGGTCGCGCACCGCCGTCAGCGTCTCCACGAGCTGGCCGACGTCGTGGCCGTCGATCGGCCCGAAGTAGCGGAAGCCGAGCTCCTCGAAGAGGACGCCCGGCGTGAGGAACGCCTTGACGCTCTCCTCCCACTTCCGCACGAGCGAGCCGGCCGCCGAGAAGGGGCCGGGCGCGTGATCGGCGAGCTCGCCGATCTTCGCGCGGAGGCGGTTGTAGAGCGGGTTCCGCTGGATGGACGTGAGATACTTGTGCATCGCCCCGACGTTCGGGGCGATCGACATCTCGTTGTCGTTGAGGACGACGATGATGTCGCGCTCGGAGTGCCCGGCGTTGTTGAGCCCCTCGTACGAGAGCCCGCTCGTGAGCGCGCCGTCGCCGAGCACCGCGGCGACCTTGAACGACTCGCCGAGGATGTCGCGCGCGGCGGCCATGCCGAGCGCCGCCGAGATGGCCGTCGCGGCGTGGCCCGCGCCGAAGGCGTCGTACTCGCTCTCGGTGCGCTTGAGGAAGCCGGAGAGCCCGTTCTCCTGCCGCAGCGTCTCCATGCGCCCCGCGCGTCCGGTGAGGAGCTTGTGCGGGTAGCCCTGGTGCCCCACGTCCCAGACGAGCTGGTCGCGCGGCGTGTCGAGCACGTAGTGGAGCGCGACGGTGAGCTCGACGACGCCCAGGCCGGCGCCGATGTGGCCGCCCGTGCGCGAGCAGATGTCGATGAGGAACGCGCGCATCTCGTCGGAGAGGGCGCGCAGCTCGTCGCGCGACATGCCCTTGAGATCAGCCGGAGACTGGACGCGGTCGAGGAGAGCCATGGAATGGGAACCGATGTGATGACGTCAGGAACTGTAACCCGTAAACGGCCGATGGTTCACGGTGTTTCCGCGCCGGCGGCGGGCGCCCGACCCGTCGCGCCGGCCCGAACGTCCACTCGTCAGGCGTTCCGCGCCGCCGCGCCGGCGGCGCTCACGAGCGGCGCGCGACGGTGAAGCGGGCGAGGTGCTCGAGCGTCGGCGTGAGGAGCCCGACGCCGTGCAGCGCCTCGCACGCCTCGTCCACCAGGGCGCTCGCGCGGGCCACCGCCCCGTCCACCCCGAGGAGCGCCGGGTAGGTGCTCTTCTGCAGCTCGAGGTCGCGGCCGGCCGTCTTCCCGAGCTGGTCGGTGGTGGCGGTCACGTCGAGCACGTCGTCGGCGATCTGGAACGCGAGCCCCACCGCGGAGCCGTAGCGGTCGAGGGCGCGCATGCACTCCTCCCCCGCCCCGGCGGCGGTTCCCCCGAGCCTCGCCGCGGCGACGATCAGGGCGCCCGTCTTGGCGCGGTGGATCCGCTCCAGCTCTTCCAGCGAGAGCGCCAGCCCCTCCCCCTCGAGGTCGAGCAGCTGGCCGCCGATCATCCCCCCGGCGCCGGCCGCCCGCATGAGCTCCGTAACGATGACCCCGCACACGGGCTCGGGCAACCCGAGCGCGCGCGCGGCGTCGTGGGCGCAGCGCGCCGCCAGCGGCACCATCGCCAGCCCGGCGGCCGTCGCCGCCTGCACGCCGAACACGCGGTGCACGGTCGGGCGCCCGCGGCGCACGTCGTCGTCGTCCATGCACGGCAGGTCGTCGTGGACCAGCGAGTAGGCGTGGACGACCTCGATCGCCGCCGCCAGCTCGCTCGCGTCCGCCGAGCCCCCGGCGGCGCGATGGGCGGCGAGCAGGAGGACGGCGCGCATCCGCTTCCCCTCGCCGAGCAGGCTGTAGCGCATGGCGTCGGCGACGACGGTGCGGATGCCGCCCAGGTAGCGGTCGCAGAACGCCGCCAGCGCGCCGTCCACCGCACGCCGGTCGTCGGCGATTCCCGCGTCGAGGCCGGCGCCGTCGCGCGCCAGCGAGGACATGAACAGCTCAGCCACCGAAGTCCGTCAGGTCGAATCCGCCGTCCGCGCGCTCGACGAGCAGCTTCACCCGCGCCTCGGCGCGCGCGAGCTCGGCCGACGCCGCCCGCAGCCGCTCGACCCCTTCCTCGAACAGGGCGAGGGCGCTGTCGAGGTCGAGCGAGTCGCCGTCGAGCTCCGCGACGATGGTCTCCAGCCGGGCGAGGCTCTCCTCGAACGTCACGCGGACTCCGTGTAGGGTGATCCTGAGCGCGGGCCACCGGGCTTCCCGGACTTCCCGGGCTTGCCGGGCTTGGCCGCCCGCCGCCCGCCGCCGCGCTCCACGCTCTCGGCGCGCGCGCGAACGTTGCCGTCGCGGAGGAGTAGGGTGAAGTCCATGCCGGGCGCGAAGTCGCGCGTCGAGCCCAACGTCTCCCCCTCGACGCCGCGCGCCACGGCGTAGCCGCGGCCGAGCGTCGCGAGCGGGCTCAGCACGTCGAGCCGCCCCGCTGTCTGCTCGAGGCGCGCGCGACGCCGCTCGACAACCCGGTCGCCGGCGACCTGGAGATCGCGGCCGGCGAGCAGCAGCGAGTCGCGCCGGTCGGCGAGCTGCCGGCGGGTGGCGGCGTGCAGCGCGGCGCCGAGCGCGCGCACCTGCGCCGCCACCTCGGCGTGCACCGGCACCGCCGCCTCCGCGGCCGCCGACGGGGTCGCCGCGCGCGCGTCGGCGACGAGATCGGCCAGGGTGACGTCGACCTCGTGACCGACGGCGGAGATCGTCGGCACCGGGCAGCCGGCGATCGCACGCGCGACCCGCTCGTCGTTGAACGCCCAGAGGTCCTCGCGAGCGCCCCCGCCGCGCCCGACGACGACGACGTCCACCTCCGGCAGCCGCCCCACGCGCTCAAGGGCGGCGCACAGCTCCTCCGGCGCGCCCTCCCCCTGTACCTTGGCCGGCACGACCACGATCTCGACCGCCGCCCAGCGACGGCGCGCGACGGCGACGATGTCGTGCAGCGCCGCGCCGTCGGGGCTCGTCACGACCGCGACCCGGCGCGGAAAGCGCGGGAGCGGACGCTTGCGCTCCGGCGCCAGCAGCCCGTCCGCCTGGAGCGCGGCGAGCGTCAGCTCGAGCGCCTTGCGCCAGAGGCCGTCCCCCTGCGCCTCCATCGCCACGACGGAGAGCTGGAGGTCGCCGCGCCCGGGATAGACCGTCACCTGCCCGAGCGCGACGATCTCCATCCCGTCGTCGGGGGGCGCCGGGATCCGGCGCCGCTCGCGCGACCAGACGACGCAGCGGAGCTGCGCGGCGCCGTCGCGCAGCGTGAAATACCAGTGGCCGTTGCGGTGCGACTTGAAGTCGCTCACCTCGCCGCGTACCCAGAGCGGCACGAAGGCGCCCTCGAGGACGTCCTTCGCCGTGTGGGTGAGCGTCGCCACGGAGACCGCGGACTCCGGGCTCGCCCCCGGGATGCTGTGCTCGAGCGGGACTCCCCCCGGTGCCTCGGCGACGCGGGCACCGCGGCGCGTCCGCGCCGCCGGCTCCTCGCCCGGCGCCGCGGCACTCGAGCGCGCCGTGCGGCGCCGGGAGCGCTCGCGGGCGCGCTCCAGCTCGGGCTCGGGCTCCGGCTCGGGCTCCGGCGTCGGCTCCGGGCTCGGCACGTCGGCGAAGCCGAAGAGGTCGAGCGCCGGGTCGCCGCCCACGGTGCGGGCGCGGCGCGTCACCGGCTGGCGGCCCGCTCGAGCGTGGCGCGCGCCGCGCGCGCGGTGTTCCGGAGCAGCATCGCGATGGTCATCGGGCCCACGCCCTTCGGGACCGGGGTGATCAGGGACGCGACCGGGCGCACGGCGTCGAAGTCGACGTCCCCCACGAGCCGGTGGCCGCTCTTCGCCGCCGGGTCCTCGACGCGGTTGATGCCGACGTCGATCACGACCGCGCCCGGCTTCACCATGTCGGCCGAGATGAAGCGCGGCCGGCCGATCGCGGCGACGAGGATGTCGGCGCGCCGGGTGTGCGCGGCGAGGTCGCGCGTACGACTATGGCACACCGTCACCGTCGCGTCAGCCCCCGGCCCCCCCTGCATCATGAGCGCCGCGAGCGGCTTGCCGACGATGTTGCTCCGGCCGACGATCACGCATTCGGCGCCCCGCGTCTCGACACCGCTGCGGACGAGCAGCTCCTGCACACCCGCGGGGGTGCAGGGCGCGAAGCCGTCGCGCTCGCCGATCAGCAGCTTGCCGACGTTCACCGGGTGGAAGCCGTCGACGTCCTTGTCGGGGCGGATCCGGCGGATCACCTCGTCGGCGCGGAGCTGCTTCGGGAGCGGCATCTGCACCAGGATGCCGTGGACGGCGGGGTCGGCGTTGAGGCGGTCGACGTGGCCGAGCAGCTCCTCCTGGGAGCTGTCCGCGGAGAGGCGGATCGTCACCGAGTGCATCCCCGCCTCCTCGCAGGCGCGCCCCTTGGCGCGCACGTAGACCGCGCTCGCCGGGTCGTCGCCGACGAGCACCACCGCGAGCCCCGGGCGCACCCCCGCCGCCGTCAGCGCCCGCGCCTCGCGGGCGACCTCGTCGCGGATCTCCTGCGCGATCGCGGCGCCGTCGATGATCCCGCCCAGGCCGGCCACCGTCTGCGCGCCGGGCGCGCGCGTCACCTCAGCGGGCAAAGTCCACCGTCCGCGTCTCGCGGATCACGACCACCTTGATCTGTCCCGGATACTGGAGCTCGGCCTCGATGCGGCGCGCGATCTCCTCGGTGAGCGAGGTCATGCGCGAGTCGTCCACGTCCTCCGGCACGACGACGACGCGCACCTCGCGCCCCGCCTGGATGGCGAACACCTTCTCGACCCCGCGGTAGCTCGAGGCGATCCGCTCGAGCCCCTCGAGGCGCTTCACGTAGGTCTCGAACGCCTCGCGCCGCGCGCCGGGGCGCGACCCCGAGATCGCGTCGGCGGCCTGGACGAGCACCGACAGCTCGCTCTCGTGCGGCACGTCGTCGTGGTGGGCGGCGATCATGTTCACGACGAGCGGGTTCTCGCCGTACTTCGTCGCCACCTCGACTCCGAGCTGCACGTGCGTCCCCTCGTGCTCGTGCGTCAGCACCTTGCCGACGTCGTGCAGGAGCGCGCCGCGCTTCGCGAGGGCGACGTCGAGCCCGAGCTCGGCGGCCATGATGCCGGACAGCCAGGCGACCTCCTTGGAGTGCTGGAGGATGTTCTGCCCGTAGCTCGTGCGCCACTTCATGCGCCCGACGAGCTTGAGGAGCTCGGGATGGAGGCCGTGGACGCCCGTCTCGTACGCCGCCTGCTCGCCGGTCTCGAGGATCTGCGTCTCCACCTCGCGCCGGGCCTTGTTGACGACCTCCTCGATCCGCCCCGGATGGATCCGCCCATCGCTGACGAGCTTCTCCAGCGAGAGCCGGGCGACCTCGCGCCGCACGGGGTCGAAGCAGGAGACCACGACGGTGTCGGGCGTGTCGTCGATGATGACGTCCACGCCCGTGGCGAGCTCGAAGGCACGGATGTTCCGCCCCTCGCGCCCGATGATGCGCCCCTTCATCTCGTCGTTCGGCAGCGCCACCGCGGAGACGGTGGACTCGGCGGTGTGCTCGGCGGCGATGCGCTGGATGGCGAGGGCGACGATCTTCTTCGCCTCGCGCTCGGCGTTGCGGCGCGCCGTCTCGCGGATCTCGCGCACCCGGTTCGCCGCCTCGGCCTGCGCCTCCTCCTCCAGACGCTGCAGCAGCTCGCTCCTGGCGTCCTGCGCCGACATGCCGGCGAGCTGCTCGAGGCGGCGGCGCTCCTCGCCGACGAGGCGGTCGAGCTCTCCCTGGCGCTCCTCGACGAGCTTCTCCCGGCGACCGAGCTCGCTGGCCCGCCGACCGAGCTCCTTGTCGCGCTGATCGAGGGCGTCGACCTTGCGGTCGAGCGAGACCTCGCGCTCCTGGACGCGCCGTTCCTCGCGGTCGATCTCCTCGCGCCGCTGCCGCGCCTCCCCCTCCCAGGCCTCGCGGGCCTTCATCAGCTCTTCCTTGCCGGCCAGCACCGCGCTCTTGCGCAGCCCCTCGGCCTCGCGCTCGGCGTCGGCGACGATGCGGCGCGAGAGCTCGTCCGCCGACTGCTTCGCCGCCCGCTGAGCCGCCAGCTCCTGCGCCCGCCCGCTGCGCCGCCCCAAAACGAACGCTGCCGCGGAGGCGAGAAGTGCTAGCACGCCGATCGCGGCAATTGTCGCGGTCTGAGTCATGTTCGATCTATGCTCCAACGCGACGCGGGCGCCGCGGGACGAGGGAAACCACGACGGCGCCTGCGCTGCGCTCCATGCACCCGCCGGCGGGACGCCGGCGCGCACCACCGCATCGCGCGCCGGCCTGGCGGGGGCGGCGGACGCCGGATGGAGCGTGCTAACTACAACGCGTGCTTGGAGCTACGAGGCTGCCGGGGTACTTGGATCAAAGTACCCGCGGCCAGCCGGAAAGGCAACGGCGCGGCGCCCTGCCCGGGCGCCGCGCCGCTCACGCTTCGGCCGCCTCGGGGCCCTCGGCCCCCGCCCCATCACCGGCCGTGAGGGGGACGCCGCGCTTGCTCGGCGGCAGCCACCGCCGCAGCTCCCCGCTCAGCGAGGCCATCGCCTCGTCGAGCTCCGCCGCCGACGCGCGGGCGCCGAACAGCTCGTCGGTGATCTTCATCGCGGCGAGGATGGCGGCCCGGTAGGGCTCGACCACCACCGAGCCGCTGTTGGTGATCGCGCGGATCGTCCGGTCCACGTAGTCCGCCACCGCGCGCGTGTGATCGGGGTCGGCGTCGCTCCGAATGAGGTGCTCCTCGCCGACGATGTTGACGCGTACCACGTGCTTCTTCCCGCTCACCGCTCCCCTCCCTGGGCGTGCTGTTGCCGGAGGAACCGGACGCGCTCGAGCACGTGCCGGGTCCGCGCCGTCGCGCTCTCCAGACGCCGCCGGAGCTCCGCGTTCTCCCTCTCGAGCTCGTCGACGCGGGGATGGGGCTCGTCGGCCTGCGCCTCACGCGCCGCGGCGCGGCGCGCCGCCGCCTCCTCGAGCGCCTTCACGCGCGCCTCGGCGGTGAGCGCCCGCCGGCGGAAGGCGGCCAGATCCTCGCCGAGGTGCCGGACGAGCAGCTCGAGCTCGCGGAACGACGCGGCGGCTGACGATGCCTCAGGAACGTTGGATGACACCGAGCTCGGCCTCGAGGGTGCGGAGGAGCTTCTCACGACGGCCGTCGACTTCCTTGTCGCGTAGAGTGCGCTCCGGATGACGGAACGTCAACTTCCACGTCACCGCCCGCGTGCCGGCCGGCAGCTCGGCGCCGCGGTAGTCAGCCGTGACCGCCGCGCTCTCGAGGATCTCCCCCGCGGCGTCACGGATCACCCGCTCGACGTCCGCCGCCCGCACCGCCGGCGGCAGGAGGAGGGTGACGTCGCGCGACACAGGCGGCATGGACGGGAGTGGACGGTACGCCGGAAGCGGCGTCGGGCGCTCGGGCGTCGTCCCGGGCTCGACGTGAGCGTTCTCGCCCGGCGGCGCGACCCGTCCGGAGTCGACCACCCCGAGCTCGACCTCGATGCCGAAGGCCGGCGCCGCCCACGCCGGCGCGTCGAGGGAGAGCCGGCGCACCGTGCCGCGCACGGCGCCGTCCACCGCCACCTCCCACAGCACCTCGCCCCCGCCGCCGGCCGGCCGCAGCTCGATGGCCGCGCCCGGGAACGCGGACTCGGCGAGTCGCTCGGCCACGCCCTTGGCGTCCCACTCGTCGAAGTCGGGCGGGTCGCTCTCGGTGAAGTGCGGCGGGCGGCGGAGGCCCATCACGAGCGCCGCCGCGCGCGTCTCCTCGCGCGGCAGCGTCCCGGCGCCGGCGTCGTCGGGCGCGAAGACGGCGCCGATCTCGAACAGCCGGACGTTGCGCTGCATGTGCGCGAGGTTGTACTCGGCGCGCCGGGCGAGCGTCTCGAGGACGGAGCGGCGCAGGTGCGCCTCGTTCTCGGCGAGCGGGTTCAGCACCCGCACGTAGCCCGCGTCGTCGCCGGCGACGAAGGGCATCGCGCGCGTCTCCAGCAGCCCCGCGGCGACCATCGCTTCGCGGATGCGACGCGCCGTGAGGTGGAGCGGAGCGTCGGGGACCCTGCCGGGCCGGTAGGGACGCAGCTCGTCGGAGAAGCTGTCGTAGCCGCGCAGGCGGGCGACCTCCTCGATGAGATCCACCTCGGCCACGACGTCCCCCCGCCACGAGGGGACCGCCACGCGCAGCGTCGCGTCGTCGTCGCCGGGCTGGACGCCGAAGCCCACCGCGCCGAGCAGCGCCGCCGCCTCCTCCGCCGGCACCGGCTCGCCGAGCAGTCGGGCGATCCGCGCGGTCCGAAGCGAGAGCGCGACCGGCGGGCGCGGCACCGGGTACACGTCCACCGCCTCCCCCGCCGGCTCGCCGCCGGCGACGGCGCGCAGCACCTGCGTCACCCGCTCCAGCGCGAACGGCGCCAGCTCCGGGTCCACGCCGCGCTCGAAGCGGTAGCTCGCGTCGGTCGAGAGGCCGAGCCGGCGGCGCGTGGCGCGGACGCGGCGTGGGTCGAAGGTCGCGGACTCGAGGAAGATGTCGGTCGTCCCGTCCGTGACCTCGCTGCTCGCGCCACCCATGACGCCCGCCACCGCCTGCGGCCGCTCGGCGTCCGCGATCACCGTCATCTCCGGGTCGAGCGCGCGCTCGACCCCGTCGAGCGTCACCAGCGTCTCCCCGGCGCGGGCGCGACGCACGACGACGCGGCGGCCGGCGAGCTTCGCAGCGTCGAAGGCGTGCAGCGGCTGCCCGAGCTCGTGCATGACGTAGTTCGTCGCGTCCACCACGTTGTTGATCGGGCGGCCGCCGACTGCCTCGATGCGCGCCGCGAGCCAGGCCGGGCTCGGGCCCACCGTCACGCCGCGCACGAGGCGCCCCGCGTAGCGCGGCGCGCCGGCGACGTCGTCGACGCGCACGTCGACCGCGGTCACCCCCGCCGCAGGCGGCGCCGCGCCCTCTCCGGCCGGCGCCGCCTCCGGGATCTCCGGCAGGCGGAGGGGCCGGCCGACCGCGGCGGCGATCTCGCGCGCCACGCCGACGTGGGCGAGGAGGTCAGGGCGGTTCGGGAGCACGTCGAGCACGAGCCGCGTGTCGCCGACCGGCAGGGCGCGCAGGAAGGGCGTCCCCGGCGGCGCCGACACCGACAGCTCCATGATCCCGTCGTGCTCCTGGCCGAGGCCGAGCTCGCGGGCGGAGCAGAGCATCCCGTTCGAGGTCTCGCCGCGGATCTTCCGCCGCTCGATCCTGAGCCCGCCGGGCATGACGGTGCCGGTCGGCGCGAAGGGATAGAGCTTCCCCTGCTGCACGTTCGGCGCGCCGCAGACGACGTCGAGCAGCTCCGGGCCGCCGGCGTCGACCTTGGTCACCCAGAGGTGGTCGGAGTTGGGGTGGCGCTTCGCCTCGGCGACGCGGGCGACGACGATCGGGGCGAGGTCGGCGCGCAGCGCGACGAGCTCGTCGACCGTCGCCACGCGGCGCGTGATGAGGTCCCGCAGCTCGGCGGGCGTGAGGTCGAAGTCGACGAAGGCCTTGAGCCAGTCGTATGATGCGTTCATGCGGTCGGTGTCTCGGTGCGCGAGGGGCACGGCGCCGGCCGCCGCGCGCGCCCCGATGGCGCGCGTGCGGCGGCCGGCGCTGCTGCGTCAGCCGGCGAGCTGCTCGAGGAAGCGGACGTCCGAGTCGTAGAGGAGTCGGATGTCCGGGAGGCCGTAGCGCGAGACGGCGATGCGCGCCGGCCCCATGCCGAACGCCCACCCCGTGTAGCGCTCGCTGTCGACGCCGGCCGCCTCGAGCACGCTCGGGTGCACCATCCCCGAGCCGAGGATCTCGATCCAGCCGGTCCCCTTGCACACCGGGCAGCCCACGCCGCCGCAGCTCCCGCACTGCACGTCCATCTCCGCCGACGGCTCGGTGAACGGGAAGAACGACGGGCGGAAGCGCGTCGGACGCTTGCCGAAGAAGCGGTGCGCGAAGCGCGTCAGCGTCGCCTTGAGGTCCACGAAGCTCACGCCGTCGTCCACGCACAGCCCCTCGACCTGCGCGAACATCGGGGCGTGCGACGGGTCGAAGAAGTCGCGGCGGTAGACGTTGCCGGGCACGAGCACGCGCACCGGCGGCGCGAAGCGCTGCAGGGTGCGGATCTGCACCGGCGAGGTGTGCGTGCGGAGCAGCACGTCGTCGCCCAGGTAGAGCGTGTCGTGCATGTCCATCGCCGGGTGGTCGGGCGGGAAGTTGAGCGCGCCGAAGTTGTACCACTCCGTCTCGGCCTCCGGGCCGAGGGCGACGGTGAAGCCCAGCTCGCGGAAGATCGCCTCGATCTCCTCGATGACGAGGGTGACCGGGTGACGCCCGCCCTTCCAGAGGTGGCGTGCCGGCATCGTGAGGTCGACGCCCGGCGCGCCGGCGTCGCGCGCCGGCTGGCGGGCGGCGAAGTCGTCGAGCGCCGCGGCGATCGCCTGCTTGAGGGCGTTGAACGCCGTCCCCGCCGCGCGCCGGTCCTCGGCGGGAAGGGTGCGCAGGGCGCCCTGGAGGGCGGCGACGCGCTCGTCCTTGAGGGCGTTGAGCGCGCCCTTGGCGGCATCGAGGCGTGTCGCCGCCGGATCGAGCCCGGCGAGGAGTGCGCGCGCCTCGGCCTCGAGGCGCGCGCACTC
>JBJMNL010000155.1:0-2143 GCA_045804285.1 Gemmatimonadaceae bacterium | reverse complement strand
ATCGTCGTCTTGCCCGAGCCCGTGCCGCCGGAGATGAGGATGTTGAGCCGCGCCCGCACGCAGCCGGCGAGCAGCGTGACCATCTCCTGCGTGAACGCGCCGCGCTCGACGAGGTTCTCGACCGTGAGGTCGGCGCCGAAGCGGCGGATCGAGAGCACCGCGCCGTCGAGGGCGAGGGGCGGGATGATGGCGTTGACGCGCGACCCGTCGGGGAGGCGCGCGTCCACCATCGGCGACGCCTCGTCCACGCGCCGGCCGATGCGGCTCACGATGCGGTCGATGACGGCGAGGAGGTGCGCGTCGTTGCGGAACGAGGCGAGCACCTTGGACAGCACGCCGCGCCGCTCGACGTAGATGTCGCGCGGACCGTTGACGAGGATGTCGCTCACCGTCGGGTCGCGGAAGAGCGGCTCGATGGGCCCGAGGCCGGTGATCTCCCAGACCACCTCCTCGACGATCTCGTCGCGCTCCGCCTGGCTGAGCGGCGTCGTCTCGTTGCGCAGCAGGTCGAAGACGGCGCGGCGGATCTGCGTCGTCAGCTCCTGCTCGTCCTTGATCTGCTCGAGCGCCTCGAGGTCCAGCATCTCGATGAGACGCCGGTGGAGCTCCATCTTGAGCGTGTCGATCGCGCTCATCTCCTGCTGCGCGTCGGCCCTCACCGAGTACAGGCTGGAGCCGCGCGCGGGCGCGGAGGGCGCCGATGGCACCGAGGACGATGGGTAGGCGCCGTTCCCGCCGCCGAACCCGCCGCTGAAGCCGCCGCTGCTGACCACGTCGGTCCCCGCGCCGTTGCCGGCGGACGGCACTCCGGCGGGCTCCGGGCGCCGCCCCATCAGACGATCTCGCAGTGACATCTCCCTACCTCCGCTTCATGCCGAAGAGCCGTCGCAGCGACGACGATCCCGGCGTCTTGTGACCGTTCCGACCGTCGGCCACGGTGTCCCCGGTGCCGCCGATCTTGGCGGCGAGCTGGGCATAGCTCCACGCCAGCTTCGACGCGGGATCCACCTCCGCCACCGGCAGCCCGCGCATGAGCGCCTCGGCCGACGGGCGGTAGTCGTTGGGCAGCTTCCAGAAGATGTCGGTGTTGAGCGCCTGCGCCGCGTCGGAGGGCGAGAGGACGTCGGACGGCTGGTGCCGGCTGACGACCACGCACAGCTTCTCCTCCGGGTAGCCGAGCCGGCGGCAGACCGTCACCGTGCGCTGCGCGCTGCGGATGCCCGGCACCGTGAGCTGGGTGACGATGACGATCCGGTCGGCGGCGTCCATGGCCGCCACCGTGCGCTCGCTCATGTGGTGCTCGCAGTCGAGCACCGTGAAGGCGAAGTGGGTGCGGAGGGCCTCGATGATTCGCGTGACCACGTTGCCGTCGAGCAGCTCGTCGGCCTCCGGGCTGTCGGGGCCGGGGAGCGCCCAGACGCCGCTGCCGGCGGGGGTGAGGATCGAGTTCAGCAGCTCGGCGTCCACGCGGTCGATCTTCTGCGCGAGGTCGCCCATGTGGTAGGCGCTCGACAGGTTCATGAAGACGCGGACGTCGCCGCCGGTGACCACGAGGTCGGCGAGCGCGACGCGCGCGTCGCGGTGGTTCCGGGCCAGCCCGTAGGCGAGGTTGACGGCGAGGCTCGTCGTCCCCAGCCCCCCCTTGCCGCTGTGGACGGCGAAGACCTGGCCGCGCTTGACGTCCTGCTGGGCGCGCCGCATCAGGCGGTCGACGGCGGCCGCCAGCTCCTTGTGGTCCGGGGGGGAGACGAGGAACTCGTGCACCCCCGAGCGCATCGCGCGCAGGATCACGTCCGGGTCGGCCTGCGGCGCCGTGCCGATGACGAAGGTGAACCGCTCCTGCCTGAGCAGGCGCTCGACCGAGGCGAGCTGCTCCGCGGTCAGCTCGTGGGCGGGAAGGACGACGAGGTCGTAATGCGCGGCCCCCAGCAGCTCGAGGGCGCGCTCGACGCCGGCGCTACGGTCCACCGTGGTGAAGCCGAAGCGGCGGAGGAGGCCCGAGGCCTCCTCCTCTGGACCGGCGGCGCCGGCGACGATGAGTGCTTTGCGCTGCATTCTTGCGAGATACTCAGGTACGTCGAACAGGTGGGGCGTGACGCGGATGCGCGGCCGGCGCCGGCCGCGCGCCGCTCACGGGCCCCGT
>JBJMNL010000154.1:0-7543 GCA_045804285.1 Gemmatimonadaceae bacterium | reverse complement strand
TGGCGCCGGCCGCGCCGGCGGCGCCGGCCGCCGGGGCGCCCGCCGAGGCACCCTGGCCGGCGCTCGCGGCGCGCCTCTTCTTCGCCGTGCTCTCCGGCGGCGTGGCGCTCGTCTTCCGCACGGCCGGCGGCGGCGTGGTCTTGCCCGCCGCGGCGGTGTCGCGCGTCCTCGCGCCCTGCCGCGCGGCGCTTCGCGTGGCCGAGTCGAGGCGCTTCGCCTCGCCGGGGGTGGTGGCGGCGCGCGTCTCCCGCCGCGCGCCCGCGCCGGCGCTCTTCGCGCCAGCGGCGCTGTCCGTCCTCGTCATCGGGCCCGGGGTGGGCGCCGGCGTCGGGGTGGCGGCGGCCGCGGGCGCCGAGCGGGCGGTGTCGGCGGCGCGCGGCGAGCTCGCCGTGGTCGAGGCGGCTTGCGCCGCGGAGTCCCCGCGCGCCGAGTCGGTGGTGGCCGTACGCTCCCGCTGCGCGCAGGCGAGCGAGGCGGCGGCGGCGAGCGCGAGCCCGATCACCGCGCGGGCGCGCACCCCACCAGCTCGCGCCACGCACGTCGTCGTGCCGTTGGTCAGCTTCGTCATCGTCTCTCCATCCCTCATCGCGGTGTGTCGACGGTCGGGCCGGGCGTCGCCGGCGCGGGTCGGAGCGTCTGTCGAACGGTCGCGGCGATCGTCGAGGGGGTGCTGTCGCCCGCGGGCTCACGCCGCGTGGCGCTCGGTGTGGAATGGTGGGGCGCGGGGGAGATGCCCCAAAGCCGACGCAGAGCGCGCGCCACGCGATCCACGTCGCCCGGTCTGCTAGGGCTTCGCGCCCGAGCTCGCCGTCGCGGCGAGGGGGAGGGTCGGAACGCCGTACTCCTGCAGGATGCGCTGGATCTCCGGCTGCCTGCGGTCGAGGACGCGCTCGACCTGCGCGCGGAACGACTTGTCGGAGCGGCGCATCCCCATCGCGATGTCGAAGGCGAACGGCAGCCGGCCGCCGGAGGCGACCGTGTCCGAGTCCGGCAGCGGGTCGAGCGTGAGGGGGACGGCGGCGTGCTTGGCGAAGTAGCCGGCGATCGGCCCCCAGACCACGGCGACGTCGATCTTCCTGGCCACGAGCGCGTCGATGATGTCCTGGGGCTCGTTGTCGGCGCCCGGCCCGTAGAAGGTGTTGAACCCCTCGGCGATGATCCCCCGCTTGCCGAGGGCGTGTGCCGGGGGCGGGTTCTCGTAGTCGTTGCCGATGATGTGCACGCCGACGCGCAGTCGGCGCAGCGCCGGGTCGTCGAGCGACCGGATGCGCGGCGCGCGGTCGGCGCGGCTCACGATGTAGTACGTGGACCGGTAGTACGGCCTGGTGGTGGCGACGGGGTCGAAGCCGCGCGGCGCGCCCACCAGGAGGTCGCACTGGCGCGCGCGGATCGTGTTGCGCACGAAGCCGCGCCGCTGGGGCCACCACTGGTACTTGAGCGGCACGCCGAGGTCGCGCGCGATGAGCTGGGCGATCCTGTTCTCGAAGCCCTCCTGCCGCTCGTTGGAGAACGGCATGTTGTCGGGGTCGGCGCAGACGCGCAGCTCGGCCATGCCGTCGGCGACGGGGGCCGTGTCGGCCGCCGCCGGCGCCGGCGCGGGCTGCCCGGGTGCGGGCTGTCCGGGTGCGGGGCGCTGCTGGGCCGTGAGTGCGCCGGGAAGCGCCGCTGCGGCGAACGCGGCGGCGAGCGCGGCGGCGGTGGCGAGCTGGAGGGCGCCGGCCAGCCGCCCCGCCGATCGTACGGATGAACCGCTCATACAGCTCCTGAGTGTTCGAGCACCGAGAAGAACGGTCGGGACCGTGGGCTCCCAACGGCTGCCCCGGTCCCGCCCGGGCGGGCGGCCCGGCTGGCACCGCGAGCGGCGCGACGCGCGCCTCCCACGATGCCGGCCGGATCGCTGCGCGCCGGCTGGCTAGGCCACCGCCGTCACCGCGCGCCGCCGGTCGCGCCGTCGACCGAGAAGACCGTCAGCACGCCGCCCTGGTTCGAGAACTGGCCCGCGTCGCCGAAGGCGCCGAGGGCGCCAAGGCCCGCCGTCGGATCTTCCGCGCCGATGCCGGCCGCGACGCCGATGCCCGCCCAGCCGCCGATGCCCGAGAGCACCGCCACGTACTGCCGGCCGTCGGGGCCCATGTACGTCATCGGGTTGCCGATGATGCCGGAGGGCGTCTTGAACTTCCACAGCTCCTCGCCGGTCTTGGCGTCGAGCGCCTTGAGCCAGCCCTCCATGGTGCCGTAGAAGACGATGTCGCCGGCCGTGGAGAGCACGCCGCCGTACGCGGCGAGCGGCTCCTTCTTCTCCCACACGACCTTGCCCTGCTTGGCGTCCCAGGCGATGAAGCGGCCGCGGTTGCCGCCCGGGCCCGGGAACATGCGCACGATCGCGCCGACGTAGGGCTGGCCCGCCGAGTACTTCACGTCCACGCCCTCGTAGTCCATGCAGATGTTGTTCGCCGGCACGTAGAAGAGACCCGTCCTCGGCGAGTAGGCCGCGGGCTGCTGGTCCTTGAAGCCGATGGCCGCCGGGCAGATCCCCTCGGTGTTCCCCTTCGCGGTCGTCCGCTTCGTCGGGTCCTCGATCGGCCGTCCGGTCTTGAGGTCGATCCCCTTCGCCCAGTTCACGGGCCCGTAGGGCTGCGCGACGAGCAGGCGCCCGTTGGTGCGGTCGAGGGTGTAGCCGAAGCCGTTGCGGTCGAAGTGCACCAGCGTCTTCGTCATCTTCCCGTTGACCGGCTGATCGACGAGGATGTTCTCGTTGACGCCGTCGTAGTCCCACGCGTCGTGCGGCGTCATCTGGTACATCCATTTCGCCTCACCCGTCTGCGGGTTGCGGGCGAAGATGGTCATCGACCACTTGTTGTCGCCCGGGCGCTGGTCGGGGTTCCACGCGCCGGGGTTCCCCGTGCTGTAATAGAGCAGGTTGAGATCGGGGTCGTACGAGTACCAGCCCCAGGTCGTGCCGCCGCCGCGCTGCCATTCGTCGCCCTGCCACGTCTTGACGCCGAGGTCCTTCCCCTGCATCGATGCGTAGGGCGGCTTGAGCGTGTTGGCGGTGATCTTGACGTCGGCGTCGGGGCCGGTGCTGTAGGCGCGCCAGAGCTCCCGGCCGTCGTTCGCGTCGTACGCCGTCACGCGCCCGCGGACGCCGAACTCGCCGCCCGAGATGCCGGCGACGACGACGTCCTTGATGACGATCGGCGCGTTCGTCATCGTCTCGCCCTTCTTGTAGTCGGCGCTCTTGACGCGGAAGATCTGCTTCCCGGTCTTGGCGTCGAGGGCGAGGAGGTCGCCCGAGAGCAGCTCGATGTACAGCTTGCCGCTCGGGTGGTACGCGAGGCCGCGGTTGACGACGTCGCAGCAGGCGATCGGGATCACGTCGGCGGGCTGCTCGGGCGTGAACTGCCAGAGCTGCGGCGCGCCGTCCTTGCTCAGGTCGAGCGCGTACACCTTGTTCGGGAACGAGGTGTGGACGTACATCACGTTCCCGACGACGAGCGGATTCCCCTCGTGCCCGCGGAGCGTGCCGGTCGACATCGTCCACGCGGGGCGCAGGTTCTTGACGTTCTGCGTGTTGATCTGGTTGAGCGGGCTGTGACGTTGCAGGTCGTACGTGCGGCCCGCCATCACCCACTGGTTGTTGTCGCGCGACATCGCGGTTAGGTCGCCCTGCGCGGACGCGGTGCCCGGAGCGAGCACGAGACATCCGAGGACGAGCGCGCCGAGCGACGCTGGACGCGCGTACCGGTTCGTCATTGCTTGTTCTCCCGAGGAAAGCCTGAGAGTGGCACCGAGCGACGCTTCGGCGCGGCCTCGGTGACTGGACGATGCGCGGCGTGGCCGCGGCGTCCGGGTCCCGGCGCAGTCACCAGCGGGGCGTCACGCGCCTCCGCGCTGCGCGGGGAATGCCTCTCGACGGGAGGGCTTCGTTCGTTGCCGACCATTGCACCGATCCTCACTCAAAAGGTTCTGAGTCGAACAGATCGTGGTGCTTGGAGCGGCGCGCCTCGGAGGACCCTGGTGTGCGCAGTCCCACCCCCGCGGGGCGGGTAGCTCCCTCGTCCGGCGCCGCCCTCGCGTGCCGTCGCGCCGATCGCGCGGCGGCCGCGCGCGGCGCTGGGCGGGCGCCCGTCCGTCGGGCCGTGAATCTCGTCGCCGCGACGGTCCTGCATGGTCCTGCGTCGTCGCCCGCCGGTCATGCGCTCGCCGGTCATGCGCTCGCGCGGGCGGGATGACTGTGTAGCTGGCGGCGACGCTTGTCAAGACGATCGCATCACACCTCTCCGCGTGTCCCGCCGCATGTCCCACCGCGTGTCCCGCCGCATCTCCTCGGACGCGCGGTCCGGGGGCGCGGCCGCGGTGACGCTACTGCGCCCCCGACGTCGAGGGTGCCCGCTGCGCCGCGAGCTCCAGGCCGACGTAGAACGAGCGCCCGGGGCCCGGCTCGAAGTACCGCTGGCCGAATGCGTTGACGACCACCGACGTGACGTACCGGCGGTCGAGCAGGTTCGTGATGCCGGCGAACGGCGCCACGCCGGCGGCCCACGCGCGCAGCCGCGGCGCCTCGAGGCGCACGTTCGTCAGCGTGTACGGGCTCGCGTCGCTGCCCGCCGTGTTGGCGTCGTTCGTCGGTACGGCCGACACGTACCGCTCCTCGACGGCCGCCTGGCCGCCGCGCGCGAGCCCGTAGGCGAGCGCGAGGTCGGCGCGGTGCGGCGCGATCCCCGGCACCCGCTTCCCGGCGAACGAAGTTCCGGCCACGGCGTACTCGTCGAACTTCGCGTCGGTGTACGTGTAGGCGGCGCGCGCCGAGAGCCCGCGCTGCCCCCCCAGCACCGCGCCCACCTCCGCGCCACGATGGATCGCGGAGCCGGCGTTGCGGAAGAACTGCCGGCCCGGCGAGCCGGGCACCTCGAACGGGATCAGCGCGTCCCGCACCCGCGCGCGGTAGAGCGCGACCTGCGCGAAGCCGAGCCTCGCCAGGCGCGTCGTCCCGCCGACCTCGACGGAGCGCGTGCGCTGCGGCTGCAGGTCGGGGTTGAAGCCCCCGGCCCCGCTCGGCCGGTTCGCCAGCTCGGTCGTCGTCGGCGTCTCGAACGCGGTCGCGTAGTTCGCGTACATCGATCCGCGGTGCCCGAGGCTCCAGTTCACCCCGACCGAGGGACTCGCCGCGTGCATGGTGCGATCGCCGGAGTCGTCGGGGTCGGTCGCCGTGACGAAGCGGTCGTCCACCGCGAAGCGGGCGCGGTCGTAGCGGAGCGCGCCGAGCACGCTGAGCCGCGCCGTCGGCGCGACCGCGACCTGCGCGAAGCCGGCGGTCGTCGTGACGTGCTCGAGCTGATCGAGGCGCAGGTCGCCGCGGCGACCGGTGTCGTTCACGAAGTTCTGTCGGTCGTCGCGCTGCCGCTCCGCCTCCGTCCCGAGCGTGAGCTGCACGGGGACGCCGGCGACGCTGGCGTGCGTGCCGTAGGCGAGCCGCGCCCCGCCGGCACGCCGGTCGAGCACGATCAACCGCTGCGGGATGGGGTTGTCGAGGTCGCGACCGAGCACGTAGCCGGACAGCCGCAGCTCCCCCGTGCCGAGCTGCTGCCGCGCCTCGGCGCCGATCTGGCGGTGACGGCCCTCCTCGCCGGCCCGCCATCGGAACTGATTGTCCCTGAACGCCTGCGAGCGGTCGGCGGCGAGCTGCGCCGCCGACAGGCCGCCGGGGTTGTGCCCGTCATAGTCCGCGAGGTGCCCCGTCACCCGGACGCTGGTCCGCGCGCCGCCGGCCCGCAGGTTCATCGCCGCGTAGGTGTTCCGCGCGTCCTGCCAGGCGCGGTAGCCGTCGTAGCGCAGGTCGGAGACGTTGAACGAATAGGCGAGCGGGACGCTCCCCGTCTCGACCTGCCCGGCCGCGGTGCCCTGCACCCGCCGCAGCCCGTCGTCCCCGGAGAGAAGGCGGACGCGGCCAGCCACCGGCACGGGCGGCGGCAGCTCGCTCTCGAGCTGCAGGACGCCGCCGGAGGCGTTGCCGTAGATGGCGGAGGCGGGACCGCGGACGATCTCGGCGCGCCCGAGCTCCGCCACGTCCACGTGGTTGAGCGTCGTCTGCCCGTCGGGCATCGTCGCCGGGATGCCGTCGATCAGCACCCGCACCCCGCGCACCCCGAACTGCGCCCGCGCTCCGAAGCCGCGCACCGAGATCCGCTCCCCGAGCGCGTAATTGTAGCGGTTGTCCACCTGTACCCCGGGAACGGCGACGAGCGCCTCGGCGAGGTTGAAGCCGGGCCGCCCCCCCTGCAGCTCCGCGCTCCCCAGCACCGAGACGGCGTAGGGCGCGCGCTCGAGCGCGAACGGCGTCCGGAGCGCCGTGACGGTCACCGGCGTGAGGCGCTGCGCGCTGTCGCGCCGCGCCACGCTGTCGGCCCCGGCGGGCCGCTGCGCGGCCGCCGCCACCGGCACGATCGCGACGGCCACGATCACGCCGCACGCGCCAGCGCACCGCAACACGGAACGAGACCGACTCACGGGCGTCCGCGGCATGCCGCTCCTCAGATGGTTAGACAGATCCAATTACCGATCATGCATGCGCCTGCGCAAGGGAAATCCTGTGGGAGCGCCCGCGTCACGAGTCGCCGTCACCTGCGTGTACGCGCCCACGGGAGTGGCCGGATGCATCCCCCGGCACGCCCGCGCCGCCGCTCGCGTCCTCCGCCGCCTCCCGCAGTCGCCGGGCGCCGGCGTACACGTTGAAGCGGCCGTTCCGCACGAAGCCGAGCAACGTGGCGCCGTACGCCTCGGCCGTCTCGACGGCGAGGCTCGACGGGGCGCCGACCGCCGCCAGGACGGGAACGCCGGCCATGAGCGCCTTCTGCATGAGCTCGAAGCTGGCGCGGCCGCTGACCAGCACGAGGTGGTCGTCGAGGGGGAGGGCGCCGGCGAGCAGCTGCGCCCCGATGAGCTTGTCGAGCGCGTTGTGCCGGCCGACGTCCTCACGCAGGCTCAACAGGCGCCCGGCCGGGTCGAAGAGCGCGGCCGCATGCAGCCCGCCCGTCTGCCGGAACACCGCCTGGGCGGCTCGCAGCGTGTCCGGGAGCGCGTGGACGGTCGCCGCGCTCACGACCGGCCGGTCGGGCGCGAGACGCACCTCACGGCCGGCGGCGAGTGCCTCGAGCGAGGTCTTCCCACACACGCCGCAGCTCGACGTCGTGTAGAAGTGGCGCTCCAGGCGCCGCACGTCCACCGGCACGCCGCGGCGCACCTCGATCCGCACCGTGTTGCAGCCACGGGTCCCGGCGCTGATCGGGGGCTCCGCCCCGGGCACGTCGACCTCGTCGGCCGACGCGATGATCCCCTCGGTGTAGAGGAATCCCATGGCGAGCTCGACGTCGCTGCCCGGCGTCCGCATCGTCACCGACACGCTCTCGGTCACGCGCCCGCCGTCACGCTCGAAGTTGAGCTCGATGAGTAGCGGCTCCTCCACGGCGAGCTGGTCGGAGTCGGCCCTCATGACATCGCCCGTCACGCGCCGCACCGGCGCGTCGGCGACGCCCACGGCGCGGCC
>JBJMNL010000153.1:0-4222 GCA_045804285.1 Gemmatimonadaceae bacterium | reverse complement strand
GCGACCTGCTCGTCGCGGCCGTCGGCCTCGTCGGTGCGGCCGTCCTCCTCGGTCAGGCAGTCGAGCCCGATTGGTTGCCCTTCGAGGCGCACCTGTTGGCGCGCTGGGGTTACCCGGAGCTCAGGCTCGCCGGTGCGACGGCGGTGATCGTCGTTGTCGGACCGGAGCTCGTCCGCACGGTTCGCGTGGTCGCCACCTGCCTCGTTCCGCTCGCGGCTTCGGGGGCAGTCGTGCTCGGCGCCGCGCGCCCGTCCGCTGCGCTTGCAGGGCTCGCGCTCGGGCTGGGCGCCGGGGCGCTCGCCGTTCTCGAGCCTCATACCTTCGCCAGGAGGAGTCGGGACCGCAGAGGCGAGCCTGACTGCCGGTCTCGTCGCGATGGGAGTCGACAGCTCGACGGCATTCGCGATTGCCCTCACCCATCGCCTCTGTACCTATTACCTACCTCCAATCTGGGGGTACGTCTCGATGCAGTGGCTCCGGCGGCACGCCTACATCTAGTCGCGGCTCCGGGCAGTGAGCGCCAGTCGGAACCTCTCCCGAGCACGCGTGCGCGCGGGCGGTGGCGCTCCCCCGGCGCGGTCGCCACGGCCCCAGGGTTCAGGCGGGAGCGGCATGCTGGACCCCGTGGACGCGGAAGGCGAGCACGATATCTCTGACGCCGCGGACGATCGCGAAGGCCGCAATCCACGCGACCAGCAGCGTCGCGCTGCGACCGTAATACCCGGCTGCCCAAAAGCCGAGCACGACGATGACGATGCCGCCGATCAGTTGCAGCCACCAGACCGAGATCTCGCGCCGAGCGGCGATCGACTGGATGATGTCGAACATGCCGGCGAAGATCAGGAAGAAGCTGAACACCGCAGACAGCGCGACGAAGGTGTTGCCGGGGTGAATGAAGGCGACAACCCCGCTGGCGATGAAGGCGACCGCGAGGACGCCGTTCAACAGCCTCCACCAGCCGGGAACGAGGAACGTCATGCCGATCTCGATCACACCCGCTGCGATCGCGACGCAGCCGAACAGGATCGCGATCGCGGACACCGAGGTGTAGTCGAAGCGTAGAAGGATCATCGCCACCAGCGTCCAGGCGATACCCGTGATCAGGAACAACCACCAGGGCGGCAGCACACGCCCGAGCGTGCGTTCAGCAGAAGCAGCGACCGAAGACATAGGGCCTCCCGAGGTTCGACGTCAGCGCGGATATACCGCAGCGGCTGCAACCGTGTCAATCAGCCCCGTAGTCGGGCCGTTGGGTCGGCCACATTGCGTGTCCCTTTGCCTGGTATCGCTCGTAGGGGACCATGGACAGCGAGCAGGACAAGCGAGAGCACGAGGAGGCCGGCTGACGGCTGGAGTTTTCACCTGGGCAAACGCTAGGCGCCTTCGGCTCGCGCGGCCGCGTAGGCGTGGACCGCCTTCGTCAGGTCGAGGATCTGGTTTGAGAGGTCGAGCAGCTGCAGGTTCTGCTTGTCCTCTTCCTGGACGGTCCGCCACTGGAGGTCGGCAACCACTTGACGCTTCGCATCGGCTCTGTTCTGGCTGATCATCACGAAGGTCGAGAGGAAGATCGCTTCGAGCGAGACGATCATCGTCAGGAGGCCGAACGGATACTTCTCGACGCCGAACCCGATCCAGCAGCCGAACCAGACGATGTGGATGTAGACGAATGCCATCGACCCGGCGAAGGTCGTGATCCGGTCGGCGATACGGTTCTGGACGCTCTCGGCCCGCTGCTTTGCATGCTCGACGAGCGCAGGGTTCCGTTCGTGCGAGAGGTGTGACACGCGTTGGAGAAGGACGGATTGCTCCATGGCTAGGCGACTCCCTTCCGTGGGACGGTGGGTGAGAGGTTCAAGATGCGGGTTCGGCCGGTGAACGCTCGGCGGTTGTTCTGGTCCTCCCTGGTAGCGCCGCCGACGAGGCGGCGCCACTGATAGGCGCCGTTTATAGGTTCTCGCGCGCGCGTGAATACCAGATCATCTTGGGCTTCGCTGGCCTATCTCGCCGGCTCGGCTCTGCTGCGGCTGCTGGCCCGGGGCCGGCGCAGCGAGTCTTACCCAGGACCCCGCGCCCCTCGCCGGCGTCGCTGTCTCCTAGCCGGCCTCGGCAAGGAAGGCGTGAACGTCCGCCGCGAACCGGCTGTGGTGTTGGAAGAGGAAGCCGTGGGCCGCGTCCGGATAGATGGTGAGACGCGCGTCCGGAAGCAGCCCTGCCAGCAGGTAGGAGTAGCGAGGCAGGATCATCCGGTCGGCGTCCCCGTTGGCGACGAACACCGGCATTTCGATCGCGGCGACGCGTTGGAGCAGCGAGTGGTTGGGGATACCCCAGGTGCAGACGGCGTCGTACTGCGCCTGGCGGGTCTGCCACGTCGTCGGTTCGTCTCGGTCGGTTGTCCTTGCGCCGAAGATGCGTCCGGCGGCTTGCTGGCCCGCTTCGCGACTCGTGTCTGTGGGGGCGAAGAAGACGGAGATGTATCCCTGCGGAGTCGTCTCCGGCGCACCGACCGCGCCGATGACCTCTGGTGCCCAGCCGTGCATCCCCGCTGCGCCCTGTGGTGCGGAAGAGGCGAGCACGACGCGCCGCAGCAGGTCGGGACGGACGAGCGCGATCTCCTGTGCGACGAAGCTGCCAATCGAGAAGCCGAGCAGGTCGACTCGCTCAAAATCGAGCGCCTCGAGAAAGGCGATGGCTCCATGGGCCATCGCCTCGACGGTGTTCGGCGTCAGGCCGGTCGTGGCGCCGACGCCGACGTTGTCGAACGTGACCACGCGTCGATCCGCGGCGAGGGCGTCGATGAGAGCGGTGTCCCAGTTGTCGAGGTTGCCGCGGAAGTGCTGCAGCAGGACGAGCGGGAGATCACCGTCACCGACGTCGCGGTACGCATACTCGATCCCATTCTCGGCCGTGACTCGTTGCGTCGAGGCCTCGGTGTACGTGGTTGGCGTGTCAGTACTTGCTTGTTCGTGAGTGCTTGCCATGGCCTCTCCTTTCACCTAGTCCCTGCAAGATTGCTGCTCTGTTCTCTGACCCATGACGCCGCCAGAGCCGTCCACCCGGCGGCGTCACCCGCGCCGTTTGCCAAGCCGATGCCATGTGGGCCGTGGGCGAAGACATGGACGGCATGTGGAACATCGTGGGCGGCGAGCGCGGCAGCCAGCCGGTATGTGTGCTCTGGCGGCACGTACTCGTCTTCGGCTGTGTGCCAAAGAAAGAACGGTGGCGAGGAGCGCGTCACCAATGCGTCGAGTGAAGTCGCTCGCCTCAGTTCCGGCGTGGCATCTTCACCCAAGAGGATCAGACGCGACGGCCGATAGGTTTCGGTCTCCATCGAGGTGATCGCGTAGCCGAGAACGGCGAAGTCCACGGCCTCATCTCGGTCAGCGCCATCGGCGAGCGCGGCCAGCCCGGCGAGATGTCCGCCCGCCGAAAACCCGATCGCGCCGATCCGCGTTGAGCCACCGTCGCGCAGCCGGCGAATCTCAGCGCGCAGCGCGTTCAGTGGCGCGGGGTGTCGCGCCATGAGCGGGTAGCGGAACACGCTGGCCGCGACGTCCAACTCTTTGAGCCACCGTGCGATCGGCTCGGCTTCATGGGCCGCATGTTCTGCGTAACCGCCGCCCGGCAGGACGATTACGTGCGGGCTCGAGCCGGTCAAAGATTGGACGCCTGCCGTTGACCGACTGCCTCGGCGGCCTTCTCGATGAGATCCGTGACCTCTTGCGGATGCGAGACCATCGCCACGTGGCTTGCCGGCACCTCGACGGTGGTCGCGCTCATGCGGGATGCGAACAGCCGCTCCGCGTCCGGCGGAATCGCCTCGTCGTTCTGGGCGACGAGATACCAGCTTGGTTGCGACTTCCAGGCCGGGACGCCCATCAGGTCCGTGAATGCTGAAGACGCAAGCGGCTGCTGCACCGCGAAGAGAACTCGGGCGCGCGCAGGCTCGACGTCGGCGGCGAAGTGGTTGACGAAGTCGTCCTCGGAGAGCCAGCCGAAGCCGCGTGCGTCGGTGAAGAGATGGGCGAGCGCCGGCGTCACCGGCCCCTGCGACAGAAGTGCACCAAGCGACTCGCCCTCGTCGAGGCCGAACGCGGCGACGTAGACGAGGCCGACGACGTTGGCTGCGTCCGGTCCGAGGGCCGTGATGATCTGGCCGCCGTAGGAGTGTCCGACGAGGATCGTCGGGCCATCCTGGAATTCGAGCACCTGGCGCAGCCGCGAG
>JBJMNL010000152.1:0-3961 GCA_045804285.1 Gemmatimonadaceae bacterium | reverse complement strand
GAGGAGCGCGGCGGCCACCTGCGCAGCCCTCTGCAGGAAGCGCCGGCGCGGGGGCGGGGGGACATGGCTCTCGGGCATCGTCACCTTCGGGACGAGGAAGAGTCGGCGAGCGTTCGGCGCGCGAGACGTGCGCGACAGGTGCGCGTCAGGTACGCGACACAGGAACCCGCGCGCGAGCCGAGCGGTTTCGTCCGTTACCGGCCTTAGCTGCCCTGCACGAGGCGCGCCCGTGGAGCGACTAATGCAGGAACTGATGACGCACCTCGAAGACAGGTCCGTGTACGGCAACTTCACCAGTTGCGTTGGCAGGAGGCTCTCGATGACGCACCGATACGCGTACCACCTCACGACGGCGGCGGCCCTGTTGGCCGTGGCCGCTTGCAGCTCACGGGATCGGCGGGCCACGGCGGACTCGACCGGCGCCGCCACGACCCCCTCGGCCACGCCGAGCGGCAGCGCGGGCGCCAGCACCGGGGCGGCCGCGGGGACCATGGGCGGCGCGGCCGGCCAGATGCGCGACACCGGCATGCAGCACAACATGCGCGGCGGCGCGTCCAGCGGGGCGATGGGCGGGGTGTCGGGCGGCGCGATGGGAGGCACCGCCGGTGGGGCGACGACCGGGACGGCTGGTGGCGCGAGGGCCGGCGGGGCCGCTGGCGGCAACCGGGCGAACCAGACGGAGTCGGGCGTGACGAACGCCAAGACCGGCGCCTCCACGCTCGGCCCTGGCGTCACGAAACAGGCGCCGACGTCGGGCGCGGCAGTCACCTCCAAGGGCGACACCATCCGCCGCGGCGGTGACACGGTCGGTGGGCGCCGGCCGCCACGTTGACCCGCTGACGTCGCTGACCGCTGACGTCGCCGGCTGCTGACGCCGCCGACCGCTGACGTCGCTCGCCGCGCGGCCGCCGATGCCACTCAGCATCGGCGGCCGCGCGGCGCGCTCGCGGGACGCGAAGGACGCGTGGCGTCGGCGGCCGCCACCTCGCGCGCGCCGATCCGGCCGTCGTGCAGCGCGGTGGCGACGAGGGCGCCGTCGCAACCGGCGTCGGCCAGGCGCGCCAGATCGTGCGCGTCGGCGACCCCGCCGCCCGCGAGCAGCATCGTTCCGGGCACGGCCTTCCGCACCCGCTCGACGAGCGCGAGGTCGAGCCCGCGCGCGGTGCCCACGCGCGCCAGGTCGAGCACGATCACGGCGCCCACGCCGGCGGCGGCGGCGCGGGCCGCGAGATCGGCCGCGCCGCTCCCCGCGGCGAGGAGGCCGGCGGGGGCGATCGGCTCACCCTCGCGCAGGTCGAGGCTGAACGCCACGCGCTCCCCACCCACGGCGCCGCAGACGTCCGCCAGCGAGTCGAAGGAGTCGAGCGTCTCCAGCCCGACCACGACGCGGCCGGCGCCGGCCGCGAGGGCGGCGCGCGCGCCCGCGGCGCTCATCACGGCGGCGTCGAGCCAGAGCGGCGCGCCGACCGCGGCGAGCGAGGCCACCGCCGCCCGCTGCGGCGCCCCTCCCGCGATCGCGTCCAGGTCGGCAACGTACAGCTCGCGCACCCCGCGCTCGCGCACGTACCAGCGCGCGAGCGCGCCGGCGTCGCCCGGCGGCTCGAGCGCGTCGCCACCCATCGCGGCCACGGGAGCGTAGAGCTCGCGCCGGCCGCCGCGGGCGTGCACCGCCCGTCCGCGCGACAGGTCCACCACGCCGATCACCCGCACCCGCACCTCGCGAATGGATCCGACACCCGACGCGGCCACCGATGCCTGACGAGCGCGCGCCGGGCGCGACCCTGGCGGTGGTCGGGTGGGACGTGGGGGGCGTGAACACGAAGGTCGCCCGCGTGCGCGCCGGCGGCGTGCTCGCCGCGCGCTCCCACCCGTACGAGCTCCAGCGCGCCCCCGACGCGCTCGCCCCGCTCCTCGCGCGCCTCGCCGCCGAGGTGGGCGCGGGCGACGGCGAGGCGCACGCGGTGACGATGACCGCCGAGCTCTCGCAGCTGTTCCGCGTCAAGCGCGACGGCGTCGCGTTCGTGCTCGACGCCTTCGCCGCCGCGCTCCCGCGCTCGGACGTCCGCGTCCACACGGTGGACGGACGCCTGCTCGCGCCCGACGCGGCGCGGCGCGAGCCCCTCGCCGTGGCAGCCGCCAACTGGGCGGCGACGGCGCGCATCGTCGCCGCGCACCATCCCGACGCCCTCCTCGTGGACGTCGGCACGACGACGGCGGACGTCGTGCCGATCGTCGGCGGACGCGTCGCCGCCGTCGGGCGTACGGACCCGGAGCGCCTCGCCTCGGGAGAGCTGGTGTACACGGGCGCGCTGCGGACGCCGGCGGAGGCGATCGCGCATCACGTGCCGCTCGCCGGGGGTCTCGCCGGCGTCTCGGCCGAAGGGTTCGCGCTCGCCGGCGACGTGCACCTCTGGCGGGGGGAGCTCGCGCCGGCGGACTACACCGTCCCGACCCCGGACGGCCGGCCGGCGACGCGCGAGTTCGCCGGCGAGCGGCTCGCCCGCGTCGTCTGCGGCGACCGCGAGCTGCTCGACGAGCGGGCGGTGAGCGAGATCGCCGACGCGCTCGCCGCGGCGCAGGTGGCGCGCATCGCCGAGGCGATCGCGCGCGTGCGCGCGCGCCACCCCGCGCTGCGGACCGCGGTCGTCACGGGGCTCGGGGCGTTCCTCGCCACGGCGGCCGCGCGCGCCGCGGGGCTTCACCCGATCCCCCTCGCCGAGGAGCTCGGCGACGCGGCCGCGCGCTGCGCGCCGGCGGCGGCGGTGGCGCTGCTCCTCGAGCGGGAGCTGCGCGCGCGCGGGGCCGACGCTCCCCTCGCCGTCGGGTCGCCGTGAGCGCCGCCACCGGCGACGGGCGACGGTCGCGCGTGGACGCCGTCGTGAAGATCGGCGGCGGTCTGCTCGCGCATCCCGCGCACCTCGCCACCGCGCTCGAGGCCGTCGCCGCCGCGTCCGCCCGGAACCGGCTCCTCGTCGTGGCCGGCGGCGGTCCGTTCGCGGACGCGGTGCGCGAGGTGGACCGCCGGATCGGACTCGCCGACGACGCGGCCCACTGGATGGCGATCCTGGCGATGGATCAGTACGCGCACCTGATCGCCTCCCGGCTGGCGCGGGGGGTGGTCGCGCACGACGCGGAGGCGGTCGCGGCGGCGCTCGGCGCCGGGTCGCTCCCCGTGCTCGCGCCCTTCCGCTGGCTCCGCGAGGCGGACCCGCTCCCGCACTCGTGGGACGTCACGAGCGACAGCATCGCGGCGTGGATCGCCGGCGCGCTGGGGGCGCCGCGCCTGCTGCTCGTGAAGCCGCCCGGCGCGCCCGCCGGCGACGCCGCGCTGGACGCGCACTTCGCGCGCGCGCTGCGCCCCGGCACCACGCACGCCGTCATTCCCGCGGAGCGGCTGCGCGAGCTTCGAGACCTCGGAGGCGCCGCAGCGGGGCGCTGAGCGCGGCGCCGGGCCGTGTGTCGAGCGGGGCATCGAGCGGGGCATCGAGCAGCGCGCGCAGCTCGCGCACGCGCGCGGCCGAGACCGTTCCGGCGCGCCCCCCCTCGCACGCCGCCCCGCGCACGCCGGCGACGTCGGCGCCGAGCTCGCGCACGGTGGGCAGGTCGGCGGGCGCGAGCTTGCCGGCGAGGGCGACGAGCAGCCCCGCGGCGCGCGCGTCGGCCACCCAGCGGCGGAGTGCATCGTGGTCGAGCAGCGCGAGCAAGCTGGGCCCGTTCTTGCGCGCCGTGTCGAGGAGCACGCCGCGCGCGCCGGCGCCGGACGCGACGCGCATGAGCTCGGCCGGCGGGAGCGCGCCGACGCGCGACGCGTCCGCGTACGCCACGAGGATCACGCCGCTCTGCCCGGCGCCGCGTACCGCCGCCGCGGCGAGCCGCGCCGCCCGGCGCGCGCTCGACACCCCGGCGAAGCCGACCTTCACGAGCGCCGCGCCGGCGGCCGCCGCGCGCGCCGCGCGCGCCG
>JBJMNL010000151.1:0-9246 GCA_045804285.1 Gemmatimonadaceae bacterium | reverse complement strand
GCAAAGTTCGAGCGGACGAAGCCGCACGTGAACGTGGGGACGATCGGGCACGTGGACCACGGGAAGACGACGCTGACGGCGGCGATCACGACGATCCAGGCGGCGAAGGGGCTGGCGCAGAAGGTGGCGTTCGACCAGATCGACAAGGCGCCGGAGGAGCGCGAGCGGGGGATCACGATCGCGACCGCGCACGTCGAGTACGAGTCGGCGAAGCGGCACTACGCGCACGTCGACTGCCCGGGGCACGCCGACTACGTGAAGAACATGATCACCGGGGCGGCGCAGATGGACGGGGCGATCCTCGTCGTGTCGGCGGCCGACGGGCCGATGCCGCAGACGCGCGAGCACATCCTGCTGGCGCGGCAGGTGAACGTGCCCTACATCGTGGTGTTCATGAACAAGGTCGACATGGTCGACGACCCGGAGCTCCTCGAGCTCGTCGAGCTCGAGGTCCGCGAGCTGCTGAGCGCCTACCAGTTCCCGGGCGACGAGACGCCGATCATCAAGGGGTCGGCGCTGCGGGCGCTGGAGTCGGCGGACCCGGCGTCGGCGTGGGGGCAGAAGATCGGGGAGCTGATGGACGCCCTCGACAGCTACATCCCGCAGCCGAAGCGCGAGGTCGACAAGCCGTTCCTGATGCCGGTCGAGGACGTGTTCTCGATCACCGGGCGCGGGACGGTGGCCACCGGGCGCATCGAGCGCGGGGTGGTGAAGGTGGGGGAGGAGGTGGCGATGATCGGCTTCAACTCCGACAAGAAGACCGTCATCACCGGCGTGGAGATGTTCCGCAAGCTCCTCGACCAGGGGGAGGCGGGGGACAACGTCGGGCTCCTGCTGCGCGGCGTGGCCAAGGAGGAGGTCGAGCGCGGGATGGTGCTGGCGAAGCCGGGGTCGATCACCCCCCACACGAGGTTCCACGCCGAGGTCTACGTGCTGACGAAGGAGGAGGGGGGGCGCCACACGCCCTTCTTCAAGGGGTACCGGCCGCAGTTCTACTTCCGCACGACCGACGTGACGGGGTCCGTGGAGCTGCCGGCGGGGATGGAGATGGTCATGCCGGGGGACAACGTCCAGATGACCATCGAGCTCATCACCCCGATCGCCATGGACGAGGGGCTCCGCTTCGCCATCCGCGAGGGCGGCCGCACCGTCGGCGCCGGCGTCGTCGCCAAGATCCTCCAGTAGCGAAGGGCTCGACGTAGCGAAGAACTCGGGATTGGGGCGTCGGGAGTGGGGGATGGACCTCACGCCCGCCCCCGACTCCCCACTCCCAATTCCAACTTCCGACTGTTATGGCTGGCAGAATTCGCATCCGCCTCAAGGCGTTCGATCACGCGGTGATCGACCAGGCGTCGGCGGACATCGTCCGCACCGCGGAGAAGACGGGCGCCCAGGTGTCGGGCCCGATCCCGCTCCCGACGAAGACGCAGCGGTGGACGGTGCTCCGCTCCCCGCACGTCGACAAGAAGTCGCGCGAGCAGTTCGAGCTCAAGACGCACAAGCGTGTCATCGACATCCTCGACTCGCGCGCCCAGACGGTGGACGCGCTGACGAAGCTGGACCTTCCGGCGGGCGTCGACGTCGAGATCAAGGTCGAGTAGTGGCGAACAGGTACCTGGTGCCCGGTACCCGGTACCTGTCACGGTCCAACGGCCAGAATGGAGCGCCGCGCGAATGATGCGGCGTCCAGGCTGCGACTAAGCAGAGGCAGACATGATCGGCATCATTGGCAGGAAGGTCGGGATGACCCAGATCTTCAACGAGCTGGGGCAGCAGATCCCCGTGACGGTGGTCGAGGCGACGCCGAACGCGGTGACGAAGGTCGTCGACAAGGCGACGGCGGGCTTCGCGTCGGTGGAGCTCGGCTACGGCGAGCAGCGGGTCGCGCGCGCCAACGGCTCGGGCGAGCGGACGCCGCGTGGGCGCCGGGCGACCAAGGCCGAGGTGGGGCACGCGGCGAAGGCGGGGCTCCAGGCGCCGCCGCGCGTGCTGCGCTCCTTCCGGCTCGACGACGCGCCGGGGAAGAACCCCGAGATCCCGGCGTTCGAGCTCGGGCAGCGCGTCACCGTGGACATCTTCGCGGCGGGCGACCAGGTGAAGGTCACCGGCACGACGAAGGGGCGCGGCTTCCAGGGCGTGGTGAAGCGCCACGGCTTCGGCGGCGGTCCGAACACGCACGGCAACACGAAGCACCGGCGCCCGGGCTCGATCGGGCCCGGCACCGACCCGTCGCGCGTCATCAAGGGGAAGAAGATGCCCGGCCACTACGGCGCCGAGCAGCACACCCAGACGCACCTCCGCGTCGAGAAGGTGGACGCCGAGCGCAACCTGATCTACATCCGCGGCTCGATCGCCGGCCCGACGAACGGGATCGTCCTCGTCCGCAAGCAGGGTTAACGACATGGCGAACGAGATGGCTGAGACGACGTTCGAGGCGCCCGCCTACACGGCGCGGGGGACGCAGCGCCAGGAGCGCGTCACCCTGCCGGGCGACCTGTTCGACGGCACGGTGAACATGCCGGTGATGCACCAGGCGGTGAAGGCGTTCCTCGCCAACCAGCGCCAGGGCAACGCGGCGACCAAGACGCGCGGCTTCGTGACGGGCGGCAACCAGAAGCCGTGGAAGCAGAAGGGCACCGGGCGCGCGCGCCAGGGCTCGACGCGCGCCCCCCACTGGGTGGGCGGCGGCACGGTGTTCGGTCCGACCCCGCGCGCCTACGACCAGTACGTCCCGCGCCAGGTGCGCGCGCTGGCGCGCAAGAGCGCGCTCAACGCCCGCGCCCGCGAGAACGCGCTGTACGTGATCGACCGCTTCGAGTTCGACGCGCCGAAGACGAGCCGCATGGCCTCGCTCGTCGCCTCGCTCGGCCTCGCCGGCCAGAAGGTGCTCGTGCTCACCGACGGCGTGAAGCCGGCCGTCTTCCTGAGCGCGCGCAACCTGCCGACGACGCACGTCATGCCCTACAGCGACGTGTCGACCTACCACATCCTCTGGTCGGACGTGGTCCTGATCGAGGGCTCGGCGATCGGCCAGGAGCTGGCGCCGATCGCGGAGGCCGAGACGGCGCCCGCCAAGCGGCCGGCGACCAAGCGGCCCGCCGCGACGAAGGGTGCGGCGCGCAAGGCGGCCGCGGGGGACGAGACGGCGACCCAGAACAAGAAGGCCGCGGCGCCGAAGAAGCCCGCCGCGAAGAAGGCGGCCGCGAAGCCCGCCGCGAAGAAGAGCGCGTCCAAGACGACGGCGGCCGCGAAGAAGAGCACCGGCGCGAGCGCCGCGAAGAAGACGGCCGCCAAGAAGTCGGCGAAGCCGAAGACCGGGGAGAAGTAAGCGATGCCGACACTACACCGCACCATCGTGCGTCCGATCGTGACCGAGAAGAGCTCGCTCGCGTACCAGGAGCGGGGCGAGTACCACTTCGAGGTGCACCCGGACGCCAACAAGCCGGCCATCAAGCAGGCCGTCGAGCAGCTGTTCGGGGTCCGCGTCGCGGGCGTCTGGACGTCGAACCAGCGTGGGAAGACGCGCCGCGTCGGGAAGACGGCGGGCCGCCGCGCCAACTGGAAAAAGGCGATCGTGACCCTCAGCGAGGGCCGCATCGAGATCTTCGAGGGCTAATCGCATGGGCATTCGTCAATTCAAGCCGGTCACCAAGAGCTCGCGCTTCCGCTCGGTCTCCGATTTCACGGAGATCACGCGGTCGACGCCGGAGAAGTCGCTGACCGAGCCGCTCACGAAGTCGGGCGGACGCGACAACCACGGCCACATCTCGATGCGCCGCCGCGGCGGCGGGCACAAGCGGAAGTACCGGATCATCGACTTCAAGCGCAACAAGTTCGGCGTCGCCGGCACGGTGCGCGAGATCGAGTATGACCCGAACCGCTCGGCGCGCATCGCGCTCGTCGAGTACGCGGACGGGGAGAAGCGCTACATCCTGCACCCGAAGGGGCTCGCGGTGGGCGACAGCATCGTCTCCGGCCCGGGCTCGGACGTCCGCCTCGGCAACGCGCTCCCGCTGCGGGAGGTGCCGCTCGGCACCTCGGTGCACAACGTCGAGCTCAAGCCGGGCAAGGGCGGGCAGATGGCGCGCTCGGCGGGTACCTCGCTCGAGGTCGTCGCGAAGGAGGGGGACTACGTCACCGTGCGCATGGCGTCGACCGAGATGCGGCGCATCCACGGGACGTGCCTGGGGACGATCGGCACGGTGGGGAACGCCGAGCACGAGCTGATGTCGCACGGCAAGGCGGGGAAGAGCCGGTGGCTCGGCCGCCGGCCGAAGGTGCGCGGCGAGGTGATGAACCCCGTCGACCACCCGCACGGCGGGCGTACGCGCGGCGGCCGCAACGTCGTCAGCCCGTGGGGCAAGAAGGAGGGCGTCAAGACGCGCAACAAGAAGAAGGCTTCGCAGCGGCTCATCGTGCGCGGCCGGAAGCGCGGCAAGGCGACCCAATAAAACGGGGAATGGGGAGTCGGGAGCGGGGAATCGCGGCGCGATTGCCCCTCCCCACTCCCGACTCCCGACTCCCTGATTTATCAGAGACTCGACACCATGGCGAGAAGCGTAAAGAAGGGCCCATACGTTCAGGAGAGCCTGCTGGGGAAGGTGGCGGCCCTGAACACGAAGAACGAGAAGCGCGTCGTGAAGACGTGGTCGCGCGCGAGCACGATCGTGCCCGACTTCGTGGGGCACACCTTCGCGGTGCACAACGGCAACAAGTTCATCCCGGTCTACGTGACCGAGAACATGGTGGGGCACAAGCTGGGGGAGTTCGCGCCGACGCGCCTCTTCCGGGGCCACACCGGCAACAAGGCCACCGACAAGAAGGCCGGCGGCGTCAAGGCGGGAGGGCGCTGACGTGGCTAACGCGAACGGCACGACCGGCGGCGCCGGCGAGGCGCGCGCGATCCAGCGGACGACGCGGCAGTCGCCCTACAAGATGCGGCTGGTGATCGACGAGATCCGCGGCAAGAACGTCAACGAGGCGCTCGCCTACCTGAAGTTCTCGAAGAAGCACGCCGCGAAGCAGATCGAGAAGACGCTCGCGTCGGCGGTGGCGAACGCGGAGTACCGCGCGCGCGAGGCGGGGACGGCCATCGACGTCGACCGCCTCTACGTGAAGCACGCGATCGTGAACGAAGGGCCGAAGCTCAAGCGCTTCACCCCCGCGGCGATGGGCCGCGCCACCCCGATCCAGAAACGGACCAGCCACGTCGAGATCATCGTGGCCGAGAAGGAAGGTCGCTAATGGGACAGAAGACACATCCGGTCGGCTTCCGGCTCGGCATCTCGAAGACGTGGCGGTCGACGTACTACGCCAACCGTGACCTGCCGGCGCTGCTGAAGGAGGACGAGCTCCTCCGCAAGTACCTCAAGGCGCGACTCGGGCACGCCGCGATCGCCGACATCCGCATCGAGCGGAAGCCGGGGAAGGTGGTGGTGACGATCCACACCGGCCGTCCCGGGGTGGTGATCGGGAAGAAGGGCGCCGAGGTGGACAAGCTGCGCGACGAGCTCGCGCAGCTCACCGGCAAGGAAGTCGGGATCAACGTCGAGGAGATCAAGCGCCCGGAGCTCGACGCGCAGCTCGTCGCCGACAACATCGCCAACCAGCTCGCCCAGCGCATCTCGTTCCGCCGCGCCATGAAGCGCGCGGTGCAGAGCACGATGCGGATGGGGGCGCAGGGGATCAAGATCAAGTGCGGCGGCCGCCTGGGCGGGGCCGAGATCGCGCGCGTCGAGGGGTACCACGAGGGTCGGGTGCCGCTCCACACGCTGCGCGCCGACATCGACTACGCGACCTCGACGGCGAAGACCACCTACGGCACGATCGGCGTGAAGGTGTGGATCTTCAAGGGCGAGATCGTGGAAGACCGCCGCGGCAAGACCTACTCGACCGGCGTCTGAAGCCAGAGGAGAGCTGACCGATGCTGAGTCCGAAGCGAGTCAAGTTCCGGAAGATGTTCAAGGGGCGCACGAAGGGGCTGGCGCACCGCGGGAGTGCGGTGTCGTTCGGCCACTACGGCCTGCAGGCGCTCGAGCCCGGCTGGGTCTCGAACCGGCAGATCGAGGCGGCCCGCGTGGCGCTGACGCGCCACATCAAGCGCGGCGGCAAGGTGTGGATCCGCATCTTCCCCGACAAGCCGATCACGAAGAAGCCCGCCGAGACCCGAATGGGGAAGGGGAAGGGCTCGCCCGAGGGGTGGGTGGCGGTCGTGAAGCCGGGCCGCGTGATGTTCGAGCTCGAGGGGGTCACGCGCGACGTCGCCGAGCAGGCGATGGCGCTGGCCGCCGCGAAGCTGTCCGTGAAGACCAAGTTCGTGGTTCGCGAGGAGGCGCACACCAATGAAGGCGAGTGAGATCCGGGAGCTGTCGGCGGAGGAGATCCGCGCGCGGATCGCCGAGCTGGAGGAGGAGCGCTTCCGGCTGAAGTTCCGCGCGGCGACCGAGACGCTCGAAGACCCGCTGCGGCTGCGGCTGCTGCGCCACGACATCGCGCGCCTGCACACGGTGCTGCGCGAGCGCGATCTGGCCGCCGGCGCACCGCGCCGGGGCCGGAAGAACGCCGCCGCCGCCCGCCGGGCGGCCACCGCGGCGGGCGCCGCGGGCGCCGCAGGCGTCACCACCCCGACGGGCGCGAAGGCGAAGGCCGGCGGCGCGACGAGGAGCTCGAGAGACAATGGCTGACATGACCAACGGGGCGGGCTCGCCCGGCGTGCAGGGGCGGCAGCAGGCCGCGGGCGCGTCCGAGGCGCCGAAGCGCAGCGCGCGCAAGACGCGCGTCGGGCTCGTCGTGAGCGACAAGATGCAGAAGACGGTGGTGGTCGCGATCGAGCGTCGCGTGCCGCACCCGGTGTACGGCAAGATGGTGACGCGCACCAAGCGGCTGAAGGCCCACGACGAGGAGAACTCGGCGAAGGCCGGAGACACCGTGCGCATCATGGAGACCCGCCCGCTGTCGAAGGACAAGCGGTGGCGCGTGGTCGAGATCGTCGAGCGCGCGCGCTAAGGAGGGCGAGCCATGATCCAGCAAGAGTCGATGGTGAAGGTCGCGGACAACTCGGGCGCCAAGCGGGCGCTCGTCATCCGCGTCCTCGGCGGCACGCGCCGGCGCTACGCCGGCATCGGCGACGTGGTGATCGTCGCCGTGAAGGACGCCCTGCCGAACGGCACGGTGAAGAAGTCGGACGTGGCGCGCGCGGTGGTCGTGCGCACGGCCAAGGAGACCCGGCGGAAGGACGGCAGCTACATCAAGTTCGACGAGAACGCCGTGGTCATCATCAACGACGCGGGCGAGCCGCGCGGGACACGCATCTTCGGCCCCGTGGCGCGCGAGCTCCGCGAGAAGAAGTACACGAAGATCGTCTCGCTCGCGCCCGAGGTGCTCTGACATGCGCGTGCTGAAGCATCGGAAGACCGCGAAGAAGCGCAACACGCAGCGCCACGCGATCAACGTCGAGCGGGTGCGGACGAAGATCACGACCGGCGACACGGTGCGCGTCATGCGCGGCAACGACAAGGGGAAGGAGGGGAAGGTGCTCCACGTCTTCCTCAAGAAGGGGCGGGTGACGGTCGAGGGCGTCCACATCGTCAAGCGGCACCGCAAGGCGCGCCGCCCGGACGAGCAGAGCGGGATCATCGAGATGCCGGCCCCGATCCACCTCTCGAACGTGATGCTGCTCGACCCGAAGAGCGGTGAGCCCACGCGCGTCCGCGCGCGGATCGACGCCGACGGGACGAAGGAGCGCGTCAGCGCGAAGAGCGGGGACGCGATCCCGCGCAGTCGCTGACCGCGCCGACCGAGGATACTGACATGGCGACCAAGGAACAGAAGGGCGGGAAGCAGGGGCAGCAGCCCAAGGGGCAGCAGCCCAAGGGGCAGAAGGGGGGGAGCAAGGGCGGTGGCGCGCGCGAGGGCGCGAGCATCCTGCCCGCGCACGGCCAGCACGCCGGCGCCGCCCTCCCGGTGCCCGCTCCGCGCCTCAAGGCGTACTACACGAACACCGTCCGTCCCCGGCTCGCGCAGCAGTTCGGGCTGACGAACCCGCACGAGGTGCCGAACCTGGAAAAGGTCGTCATCAACGTCGGGGTGGGCGAGGCGGTCAAGAACCCGAAGATGCTCGACAAGGTCGTCGACGAGCTGGCGATCATCACCGGCCAGCGCCCGGTGCGGAGGAAGGCGAAGAAGTCGATCGCCAACTTCGGCCTGCGCGAGGGGCAGGAGATCGGGGCGGCCGTGACGCTGCGCGGCGCCCGGATGTGGGAGTTCCTGGACCGCTTCATCTCCACGGCGATCCCCCGCATCCGCGACTTCCGCGGGCTGAGCACGCGCGCCTTCGACGGGCGCGGCAACTACTCGCTCGGCGTCAAGGAGCAGATGATCTTCCCGGAGATCAACTACGACATGGTCGACCAGATCCACGGGATGGACGTCACCTTCGTGACGACGACGACGAAGGACGACCAGGCGTTCGCGCTGCTCCGCGAGATCGGGATGCCGTTCCGCGGCGACGAGAACAAGCCGCTGATCCCGACCTACGCGCAGTCGGCCTGAGGCCCGGTCGCCGGGGGCGCCCAGTTCGGGGCCACCCCGGCGAGCGGACGGCACGCCGCGCGGTTATATTACGAGGCTCCCCGCCGGCGGCCCCTCCCGGGGCCGCTCCGGCGCGGGGTACCAGCCCGGCCGAGCGGACGACCCTTCATCATTTGTAGAGAGAGAACGAGATGGCTCGTAAGGCCATGATCGAGAAGAGCAAGCGGAAGCCGAAGTTCCAGGTCCGCGTGCACAACCGCTGCGGCCGCTGCGGCCGTTCGCGGGCCTTCCTGCGCAAGTTCGGCCTCTGCCGCATCTGCTTCCGCGAGCTGGCGCTCAACGGGATGATCCCGGGCGTCCGCAAGGCGAGCTGGTAGTCAGGTACCCGGGACCAGGTACTTGCTACCTGGGCCCTCATCATCAATTCCTAAACGTCCCGGCCACCGGGATACGATAGGAGCGAGAACGCCACATGAGCATGACCGACCCGGTCGCCGATATGCTCACGCGGATCCGCAACGCTTGCGGATCGAAGCACCGCCGCGTGGACATGCCGGCTTCCAAGCTGAAGATCGAGATCGCCCGGATCCTGAAGGAGAACAACTACATTCAGGATTACCGGACGCTGGAGACCGAGGAGGGGCGCAAGTTGCTCCGCGTCGTCCTCAAGTACGCGCAGGGTGGGCAGCCGGTGATCCGGGACCTGCAGCGCGTGTC
>JBJMNL010000150.1:0-6528 GCA_045804285.1 Gemmatimonadaceae bacterium | reverse complement strand
TCACCGGCCGGGCGCTCGCGCGCCCGAGCCACCGGCGCACCGGACGGGCGCACGCGGGGCGCGTCCGGCGGGACGGCTCGACCGACGGGGTCCCCAGCGCGCCAGCGCCGGGATGGCACAGCGCTGGTGCTCGGATCGCGTTCGGATCGCGTGATGATCGGTTGCTGGACCGGCGAGGTCGTGGAGCTCGGCTTCGTCCTCGACTGCTGCGACGGCGAGTGCGTCGCGGCACTCGGGCAGTCGCGCGACCTCTCCGGGGCAGACAGCCGCGCGCCGATGCGGCGGGCCGTCTCCGCGCGCTTTGGCGAGGGGCGTCCGCCGGCGCCGATCCAGTGGCTCAGTGACAACGAGGATATGTACAGGGCAGGTCCACGGCGCTGGAGACGGCCCTCCAGTCCGAGCGCCTGCACCGCATGCCGATCACCACACCACCGCGGAGCCCGCAGCCGAACGGCCTGTCGGAGGCGTTCGTGAACACGTTGCGTCGCGATCACGTCGGCGGGGCTGACCTCGCCACTGCCGCCGCGGTGCTGGCGCAAGCCCCGGCGTGGATCGCGGATTACAACGCCGAGGCCCCCCACTCGGCGCTCGGGTACCGGTCACCCACCCAGTTCCGGTTAAGCAAATCGCGAGCGACCTCCTCGTCGCGCCACCGCCTTGGCGCGAAACCCGGCGCGGCGATCCCGGGCTCAACGCGATCGTTCTGGGGCGCGGCGTTTTCTGTGTACGATCCTCCGCGACGCGCGACACCTCGGCCGGTCCGACTCGTGCTCGCGCCACTGCCGCACGGCGTGTCTCCTCTGGGTCCTCTAACCCGGAACAGCCTCACGTTGCGTTAGGCCGCGCCAATATTTGGCACAAATGTGCACCACACGTGGCACAAACCGCGTCTAGCGGTACCACTGTGGTAGGTGCATCATGGTCGCCAGTGTCGGCGCGTTCGCTGCCAGAACATAACGTCCTCCTGCACCAGCCACCGCGGAGTACGATGGACCCGCGCCGATGGCGCCGCGCGCCGGTGGTGAGGCGACGGGCGAAATGGGTCGGTGACCGCAGGTGCGGCGGCGTTCCGGCGCGGGCGCAACGCCGTTTGAACTAGGCTCTGTGTGACAGGGGTGGCGTGGGGGATGCGGGGCTCGGCTGGCCGGAGGCCAATCGAGGTGGTGCATGGTACGTCGGCACGAGCTCACGGACACCGAGTGGGCGCGCATCGCGCCGCTGCTGCCGCCCCAGGAGACGAGGGGCACCTACTACAAGAGCCATCGGGTGATCCTCAATCGGATGCTCTATCGACTCTGCACCGGCTGCGGCTGGCGCGACCTGCCGGAGCGCTACGGCCCGTGGCCGACCGTCGCCTCCCGGCAGCGCCGCTGGACCCATGAGGGGCTCTGGGACCGCATTCTCGGGGCGCTCCAACGGGACCTCGACGCCGCGGGCCAGATCGACTGGGAGCTCTGGTGCATCGACGGCACGCACGTCCGGGCGCATCGGGCCGCCGCGGGCGCGGGGGAAAAGCACGCGGGCGCGCTGCCGCCTCGGCGAGCCCGCCGACCACGCCCTGGGGCGCAGCCGCGGCGGGTTCTCGACGGAGATCCACTTACTGACCGACGGCACGGGCCTCCCGCTCCACGCCGCGCTCAGCGCCGGCCAGGCGCATGAGAGCCGGTACGTCGGGTCCGTGCTCGACGGGCTGCACGTCCGGCGCTGTCGCCCCGGCCGGCCCCGCCGCCGCCCCGATCGTCTCGCCGGCGACAAAGGCTACAGCTACCCGGCCGTCCGAGCCGCGCTTCGCCGCCGGCACATCGGCGCCGTCATCGCCGCGCGCGACGACCAGCGGGAGCGGCGCGCACACCGCCCCGGGCGCAAGCCGCAGTTCGACAAGGCCGCGTACCGACAGCGGCACTTCATCGAGAACTGCGTGGGCTGGCTCAAGGAAGCCCGCAGCCTGGCGACGCGCTACGAGAAGCTCGCGGTGCATTACCTCGCCCTCGTGAAGCTCGCCATCATGCGCCGCCTCCTCAAACGCCTCATCACACCCCTGTCACACAGAGCCTAGACGAATGTCGGGTGCGGGGCGTCCACGCGGCGCCCCGCAGCCCGCAGGGCGGCGGCGGCGCCCCTCCGCTGCACGCGCTTTGATCACCGCGCGCAACTCGCCCAGTTCCGCGGACCGCATCTGCGATGCACCCAGTGCGGCGGCCTGGACGCGTGGAGCGACGCCGCGAGACGCGAAGAACAACGACCGGAACCCCGAGGGCTTCCATACCTGGTAGGACGTGCCGCGCGTGGGGCGGGCCACGCCCCCACGCCGGTGCGGTGTTCATCGACCCCGATGGTCTTCATCAGCCCCAGGAGCTCCCGATGCCCTCCTTCATGGCGATCGCACGCCGACGTGCACTCCGACGTGCACTCCGACCCCTCGCCGCCGCCTGCACGGTCCTCGCGATAACCGCCTGCGACCGCAACACGGAACCGATTGCGCCCCACGCCGACCGGGCGGCCGCCGTCGCGGCGGCCCCGGCCGACGCCCCGTTCTACTACTACGACCACCAGCGTGTACCGCTCGAGGTCGATCCCACGCGGCTGGTGGTCGAAACCGGGCTGCCGACCGCCGACGCGGCTCGCGAGGCGCTCGCGGAGGTCGGGGTGCGCGTCGACTCGACCCGGCGCATGCTCCAGGCGCCGGGTCACTGGGTGCTCCACCTCCCCCAGGCCACCTCCCGCGCCGCCGCGGCAGTCGCGAGGGCGCGCCTCAGACACGACGCGCGCTTCACGTTCGCGAGCCACGCGTACCGCACCGTGGCGACCCGCGGGCAGATGCTCCTGGTCGACCGCATCATCGTCAAGTTCAAGAAGGGCGTGAGCCGCGCGCAGGTCGACAGCCTGAGCGCAACAATGGGCACGCGGGTCCTTCGGCCGCCTGTCCCCGACTCGGGGTACAGCGTGTACTACCTCGGCTACCCGACCGACTCGGCCGCTGATCCGCTACGCGTGGTCGCGAGCCTGTACGAGCACCCGCTCGTCGACTTCGCCGAAGGCGACCGCCTCGGCGATGAGGAGATCACCGCGGTGCCCTCGGATCCGTACTATGGCCTGCAATACTATCTCAAGAACACCCTTACGCTGAACGGGGTGTCGGCCGACATCAACGTCGAGCCAGCGTGGGATCTCACGCTCGGGTCGGGCGCGGTCAAGATCATCTTCATTGACACGGGCGTCGACAGCTACCACCAGGAGTTCTCCGGCACGAGGCCCATCGCCGGGTTCGATGCGATGTGGCGCCAGGCGCAGGCCGCGGGGCTGGGGGAATGGGCGGGCGGTCCATACCCGTTCGGGAGCTGGGACACCCACGGCACGGCCGTCGCGGGGATCGCGGCCGGCGCCCACGATGGGCGCGGGACGGCGGGAGTGGCGCCGTGGGTCCAGATCGACGCGGTCCGCATCTTCCGCAACCACGAGGCCGCGCTGGCGAGCGACATCGGCAGCGGCATCACCTGGGCGTACCAGCGCGCCGACGTGCTGAACAGCAGTTGGAGCGGCACTGTTGCGAGCGACTACATCAAGAATGCGGTCAACGACGCGCTGACCAAGGGTCGCGGCGGGAAAGGCACCATCGTCGTGTTCGCCGCCGGGAACGACTACGCGACATCGCTCCCGTGGACGGCCACGCTCCCGGGCGTCATCGCGGTGGCTGCGCTCACCCGCACCGGCGCGCGCGCCGACTACTCCAACACCGGCCCAGGGCTCACCGTCAGCGCCTTCGGGGGCGCAGCAACCGGCGGGTGTAGCGGCGCCGATATCGCGACGTTCGACCATACCGGGGCGCCGGGATGCAACGACGGGCTGGGCGGGGCAAACAACTACACCAGCACCTTCAGCGGCACGTCGGCCGCGACACCGCAGGTGTCGGGCGTCGCCGCGCTGTTACTGACGCGCGAGCCGGGCCTGACTGCCGCGCAGGTGAGCACGCGCATCAGGGACGGCGCGGACTACTGGGGCGACTCGAACCAGTTCGGCGCGGGCAAGCTGAACGCCTACCGCACTCTCGTCGGGCGGCTGACGGTCTGGATCGGTGGAGAGAGCTCGCCGCCGAGCGCCGGGACGTACACATACGCCGCGTACGCGTCGGGCGGCGGCGGCAACTACGCGTACCGGTGGGAGCGGAGCACAGACGGGGGACCGTTCCAGGACACCGGCGTCACCACGCGGACCATCTCCCAGTACGTGCCCACGCGCGGTTCCGTCCTGCTGCGCGTCACGGTGACCGCCGGCTCGGATCAGGCGGTGGCGACGTTCAACATCGCCGTCGTGCCTCCCGACCCGCCGTGCGGGGGGCCGGTCATGTGTTGAGCGGCTCGAGCTGAACGCGGTGCGGCGGCCGCCGCACCCCCGCGCGCCCCACCGACACCGGAGCGCTCCGTGCCGTGGCGGTGACCGACTGACCTGGTAGAAGGTACGGTTGCCAGCACAGTTGGAGCAGCCGGTCGGACGGGTGGCCTCACGGCACGCCCGCGTGCGCGATCCCGGCGGCCGCCGGCCGTACCGCCGCGCGGCGCGCCCACCCCTCCCCCAGCGCCCCATGATGTCGACCTTCCCGACCCGCCGCACCCGCCCCCGGCGTTCGCCCGCGCCATGCCGCCGCTCGCGGCGGAGCTGGGTGAGCACGCCGTCACTGCTCCTCGCGCTCGCCGCGTGCCACAGCGGCACCGACCCTGCTCCCGCGATCGGCGAAGCGGTCCTCGTCGTCGGCGGCGAGGGCGACCGCCTGGCGCTCGTCGACGGCACGGCGGGCCGCGTGGTGGCCCGCCCCGGGCCGGTCGCTCGGACGAAGAGCGCCGCCGCGCTCGCGCCGGACGGCTCGGTCGCCTATCTGTCGCTCCTCGGTGCCTCAAAGGGCAACGAGCTCGCGGCGCTCGAGCCGCGCTCGGGCCGCTTCCGCTGGCGCCTCGCGCTCACGGACCCGGGGAGTACGGCGACGCGCGTCGGGGGCTTCCTGGTCTACGGGAGCGCGCTCGGGGTGTCGCCCGACGGCGCCCGGATCTTCCTCGGCAACGCGCTGCGCCCCGAAGACCAGGCGCACCCGCTCGACAGCGCGCGGGTCGCGGTGCTGGACGCGGCGACGCGGCGACTCGTCGGCACGCTTGGGCCACTCTCGGTGATGCCTGACGGCCTGGCGACGCTGCCGGCGGGGCCGGCCGCGCCGCACGGCGCGGTGCTCGCCGTCGCCGCCCGCCGACGCGGCGTCAGCCCGTCGCTCGACTGGCTCTTCGTGATCGACCCCGCCACGCTCGCCGTCGTCGACTCGGCCGCCGTGACGGCGCCGGCGGACGACGCGGGCGGAACGCTCCGCCGGCTCGTCGTCGCCCCGGACGGCCGGCGCGTCTACCTGGTGTCACGCGGCGGGGGGCTCGTCGCCTACGACCCGGCCGCGCGGGCGGTGGTCGGCCGCGCGCAGGGTCCCGAGCAGGCGTGGCTCGCCGTCGCACCGGACGGGCAGCGGCTCTACGCCTCCGACCCCGGCACCTTTGCGGCCCCGGGGGGCGGCCGGGTCCTCGTCTTCGGCCCCGAGCTCCAGTCGCTCGGCGCGATCGACCTGAGCGCCGCCGCGGCCGTCGACGGCGTGCCGCCCTCCACGCACGGTCTGGCGGTCAGCCGCGACGGCGCTCGGCTCTACGTCGCCGCCGGCACGGCCTCGGCCGGCGGGTACCCCGCGCAGCCGCAGCGGCTGCTCGTCGTCGACGTCGCCCAGGGGACGCTCGGGCGCGCGGTCGCGCTCGATGACTACGGGCCGGCCAGGGTGTACGTGCCCTAGGCGGCTGGCGATCGGCGGCCGCCTCACTGTGGGCCGCGGACGCCGCCGAGCGAGACGCCGACGCCGTCTTCGTCAAATCGAGCGCGGGGGCGGCGGTGCAGGGGGCGTGGGAGCGGCGCGCCGGGCCAGGCACGCCGTGCGCGCAGAGAGAGGAGCGGTGGGCCGTGTGGCCGCGCCGCGGGTGGGGGCCGTGCTCCGGCCGGCGCAGTGCATCCGGGGTCATCGAACCGGATACACGAGGCCCGACTCCGCGCACGTCTCGGGGCTCGTCTCGGTGCTGGCCCGCCTCGGCTGGCGGCCGGAGTGCCTCTAGGGCGCGCGCCCGCGCGGGCGCACTGGCGACGCGACGCGCCCGGCCGCCTCCGCCACGCGCCGGGTGCCGCCGCCCCACGCCGCCGAGCCCTAGGCAATCCCGACGGCAGGGTGAACCGCCTGACGGCGTCACTCACGCCGCTCGGGCCGCCCGGCCTGCGGCGCGGGGTGCGGCGGCGTCTGTGGCATCAGCGGGGCATCGGATGCGGCCTGGGTGACTCGCCTCGCCGACGGATTCGGCGAAGGGGGGGCGACGGTAGCGGCGCGAGTCAGTCGTCCGTCATGCCGCGCGCACACCCCATTCACCGCACGCGCCGCCGGATGGGGGAGGAGTGGGTGCGCCGCCGGCCGCGGGCATCGCCAGGCCGGCGCCAGCAGGCCGCCGCCAGGCGGCCAGTGCGACC
>JBJMNL010000149.1:0-12351 GCA_045804285.1 Gemmatimonadaceae bacterium | reverse complement strand
CGAGGTACAGGTACGGGGTACAGGTACGAGGTACAGGTACGAGGTACAGGTACGAGGTACAGGTACGAGGTACAGGTACGAGGTACAGGTACGAGGTACAGGTACGAGGTACGGACGGCACGCCGGCGCGCTTCTACACAGGGACCCTTCGTACGGAACTGACCCTCACTTCTCCCCCACGTGGACCGCCGCGATGCCTAACGTCAGCGACCGCCACCGCACCCCCCGAAACCCGGCCGCCGTCATCCGCGCCGCCAGCTCCTCCTCCACCGGGAAGTTGGCGACGGATCTCGGCAGATAGCTGTACGCGGTGCGGTGCCCGCTGACGAGCCGGCCGACCGCCGGAAGCACGCCGTGGAAGTATGCGTGATAGGCGCCACGCACGAGCGCCGATCGTGGCGTCGAGAACTCCAGGATGACGAAACGGGCGCCGGGAGCGAGGACGCGGTGCACCTCGCGCAGCGCGGCGTCGAGGTCGGCGACGTTGCGGATGCCGAACGCGACGATCGCGCCGTCCGCCGAGCCCGCGGTCAGCGGGAGCTCCAGCGCGTCGGCGGCGACCGGAGCGAGGCTGGAGCGCGGCGCCTTGCCCAGCCCCGCGCGCAGCATCGGCTCCGCGAAGTCCGCCGCGACCACGTAGCCGCGGAAGCCGGGCGACCTCGTCAACCGCGCGCTGACGTCCATCGTTCCCGCGCAGAGGTCCAGGTACACGCCCGCCGGCGCGCGCGTCCACCCGAGCTCGGCGAGCGCCCCCCGCCGCCACCCCCGGTCGACGTTGAGGCTCAGGAGGTGATTGAGCAGGTCGTAGCGCGGGGCGATCTCGGAGAAGATGCGGCGCACGTAGCGCCGCTTCTCCGCCCCCCCGCGGGCGGCGGCGATCGCCTCGCGCGCGTCGCTCTCGGTCTCCACCCCGGTCTGAGCCATTGCCGGAAAGTTGACCGGCGGCCCGCGGGGCGGCAAGCGGCGACGCCGATCTCTCGCTCGAAGCGGTTACCGCCCCGCCACTTACCCGGAGACGCCGGCCGCGCGTCACGCTGGCTCGACAGCCAGGTGGCTGGTACCTTTGGTCCACGCCCGTACGGTGCCGCACCGCCGCCGTCGTCCGACGGTGCATTCCTCTCGCAATGCCCCCTTCCCTCCTCGAGCTCGCGAACCTGCCGGACGCCGACGTCGTGGCCCTCGCCCAGCAGGGGCGGGAGTCGGCGTACCGCGAGCTGATCCGCCGTTACGAGCGACCGGTCTTCTCCCTCATCCACCGGATGGTGCGCGACCGGGAGACCGCCGAGGACCTGGCTCAGGAGACCTTCATCAAGGTGCTGAACCACGTCGACAAGTACCGGCCGGAGTTCAAGCTCTCGAGCTGGCTGTTCAAGATCGCCAACAACGTCGCGATCGATCACCTGCGCAGGCGCCAACTCGACACGGTCAGCATCGATGGCTCCCCCCACGCCGCGACGGCGTCGGAGGTGGAGGCGACGTCCTTCGACGTCGTCGCCCAGGAGGAGACGGCGCTCGAGGAGCTGGAGTCGCGCGAGCTGGGGACCGCCATCGAACGGGCCATCGCCCGCCTGCGGCCCGAGTATCGATCCTGCATCATGCTGCGCCACGTCGAGGGGCGGTCCTACGAGGAGATCGCGGCCACCCTGGACCTCCCCCTCGGCACGGTCAAGACATACATCCATCGCGCCCGCCACGAGCTCCGACGGGCGCTGGAGCATCTGAGGACGTAGGGCGCGGGGGGCCCCCCCGCCGGGAAGGTAGCAACCCGCGCGAACCGGCCCGCACCGGAATCCCGCACCCGACATCCAACATCCCTGAAACTCCGAGCCAGCCCCGCCCGTACGGCCCGCTGGAGGAAACCCCGTGGAACACCGACACCTACTCCCCAACGAGATCGACCTGCTGCTCGACGGCGACGTCGGCTTCGGCCTGACGCCGCTGAGGGCGCACGTCCGCCGCTGCGCGCACTGTCGCGCGGAGCTGGAGGAGGCGAGGGCAGTGACGGCGCAGCTCGAGCACCTGCCCCACCTCGCCCCCTCGCCCCTGTTCGCCGAGCGGGTGATGGCGCGGGTCCAGATCTTCGAGCCGGCGCATGTCGCGGCCCTCGACACGGCCCGCCGCTGGCTCCCCCGGTCGCGGCCGGCGCGGGCGCTGGCCGGCGCGGTGGCGGGGAGCGCCGCCCTCCTCCTCTCGGTGGCCACGCTCTGGATCGCGTTGCGGCTCGACGTCGTGCTCTTCTTCACGGGCCTGGTCGCCGAGCGTGGACGCGGGGCGCTGGTGGACGCGCTCGGCGGCGTGGTGGGCGCGGCCGTCGGCCAGCCCGCGCTCGACGCGCTCCGCTCGTCGGGCGCCAACGGGCTCCTCGTCGCCCTCACCGCGGTGCTCGTCGCGGTGGTCGCCGCCGCGGTCGGACTGCGGGCGATGGCCGGCGCCGCCTCCCGCCGCCGCCGCGCCTCGTAGGACGGCATGCGGCTCCCCACCCTCCGCGCCCTCCTCGCGCTCGTTCTCATCGCCCTCCCCGTCGCCGCGCGCGCCGCGGTCGGGCAGCAGAAGCCGCAGCCCCGGTCCGCCGCCGTCCGCCCCGCGCCGGCCCCCGATTCCGCGACATCGCCGGTGACCGCGGTCGACGACGGCCGCCCGGCCTCGCGCGACTCGGCCGCGGCGGCGCTGATCGCCCGCGTCCGCTCCGACCCGAACGCTTTCGGGCTCCCCCCCGCCGACAGCTTCACCGTCGGCGACCGCGTCGTGCCCGCCGACGTCACTCTTCCTGGCACCGCCGCCGTCGCCCGCGGGGACCTCGACGTCTTCGGCACCGTCGACGGGAATGCCATCGCCCTCGGCGGCGACGTCGTCGTGCATCCCGGGGGACGCGTGCGCGGCGACGTCCTCTCGGTGTACGGCCGCGTGCGCGCCGAGGGGGGCACGGTGGACGGCGAGATGCGCGCGCTCCAGGGTCCGGTCGGACCGCTTCCGCGCGGCCTCGCCGCGGCCGCCCCCGCGCCGGTGTCTCCGGCCGCCGCGACGGCGCGCGCGCTCAAGATCTCCCTCGGCTGGCTCGTCATGCTCTCGCTCATCGGCATCGGCGTGCTGCTCTTCGCCGAGCGCTACCTCGAAGGGGTGGTGGAGACGGTGGAGCGGGCGTACTCGCGCGCGTTCTGGGCCGGCGTCGTCGGCGAACTGGGGCTCATCCCGGCGCTCCTCGTGCTCATCGTGGCGCTCGCCATCACGCTCGTCGGCATCCTCCTCATTCCCTTCGCCGTCGTCGCCTTCTGGCTCGCCGCGATGGGGCTGCTCACGCTCGGCTTCGTCGCCGTCGCGCAGGTGACCGGGGAAGCCCTGCTGCGCGGCCGCGCCCGCTCCGCCCTCACCGAGCGCGGGGCGACGCTACGGGCGCTCGTGACGGGGATCGCGCTCTACACCGGGCTCTGGGTGGTCGCCGCGGCCTTCACCTGGTCGCCCGTCGTCGGCGGGATCCTGCGCGGACTCGCCTTCGCCATCACCTGGGTGGCGGCCACCGCCGGTCTCGGCGCCGCGCTGCTCTCGCGCGCCGGCACGCGGCGCGAGTCGGAGCGCGAGCGCGCGGCGCCCTCGCGCCCCCCGACGCCGGAGTCACTCGACTGGCAGACTCCGACCCCGGTGACCGGCGTCGTCGCGGCGCGCCGGCCGACGCCGGCTCCGATGAAGGAGGTGCGGTGAGACGCGCGCTGCGCACCGGGCTCGCGGCCGCCCTCGCCCTCGGGGCGCCCCTCTCGGCGCCCCGCTCCGCCTCTGCCCAGGAGCTCCGCTCGGTCGACATCTCGCGCCAGCTGCACGACAGCGCCGCGCTGCAGGTGCGGGTGAACTACGCCGCGGGAAAGCTCGCCCTGCGCTCGGCCCAGCTCCCGGTGCTCTACCGCGTGCAGCTCAGCTATCTCCCCGAGCGCGTGGAGCCACGCTACAGCTTCGACGCGGCCACGCGCACGCTGCACGTCGGCGTCGAGAAGCGGGGGAGCCGCGTGCCCGGCGAAGGACGCCCCGGCGAGATGCACCTCGATCTCGCGCCGGCCGTACCCGTGGATCTCGCGCTCGAGCTCGGCGCCGTCGAGGCCGACCTCGACCTCAGCGGACTGCGCGTCGGCCGCCTCCGCGTCGAGTCCGGCGCCAGCGACGCCACCGTGCACTTCGACGCTCCCAATCCGGAGCGCATGCGCTCGCTCGAGTTCGAGGTCGGCGCCGCGAGCCTGCGCGCGACGCGGCTCGCCAACGCCAACGCCCCCGAGATCCGCGTCCAGGCCGGAGTGGGCAGCGTCGACCTCGACTTCGGCGGCAAGTGGACGCAGGACGTGGACGTCTCCGTCCAGGTCGCGCTCGGCGGCGTGAAGATCCGCGTCCCGAGCGACGTCGGCGTCCGCGTCGAGGCGCGGAAGTTCCTCGCGTCCTTCGACACGCGCGGGCTCATCAAGCGCGGCGACGCCTACTACAGCGAGAACTGGGACACCGCCGCGCACCACCTGCGCCTCCGCACGCGCACGACGTTCGGGAAGCTCGAGCTGGAGCCGACGGACAGGGAGTAGCCCGCCGGGCAAGGCGAGCGGCCCACCGCCGCTCCACTTCGCCGCCACCTGCCCGCGCGCCCCCGATGGCCCACCGCTTGCCCCGCCAGGCGTTCCTCGCCTCAAGCGGAGCAGTGGCCATGATCATCAAGGGATACCGTGTCGGCCCCCTGTTGAAGGGCACCGCGCGAGAGATCGTCGACGACGGCGTTCCCGATCTCGCGGCGGAGACCGCCTACTACTTCTTCTTCTCGCTCTTCCCGATCCTGCTCTTCATCGCGCCGATGCTGAGCATCGTGGGCGACAAGCGGCAGGTCATCGACGTCATCATGCGCCAGCTCCAGGGCGCGGTCCCGCCGGAGGCGATGGCGCTCGTCCAGGGGGTGCTGCGGGACGTCGTCTTCTCGAGCAGCGCGCCGGGCGTGATGTCGGTCGGGGCGCTCCTCGCGCTGTGGGCCGGCTCGAACATCTTCAACGCCCTGATGGCGGCGCTCAACGTCGCCTACGACGTGGAGGAGACGCGGCCGTGGTGGAAGCGCAAGCTGGTCGCGATCGCCGCCGTCATCGGCGCCGGGTTCGCCTTCGCCCTCGCGACCACGATCTTCCTCGCCGGCGAGGACATCGTGAGCTTCGTGGCGAACCTGCTCGGGATCGGACAGACGGGTCGGATCGCGTGGACGGTGATCCAGCTCGCGCTCGCGGTCGCGATCGTGGTCGGACTCGCCTGGGCGACCTTCCTGGTGCTGCCCAACGTCAAGCAGAACAGGAAGCAGGCGCTCGTCGGCGCCCTCGTGACCACGGTCCTCTGGATCGTGGTCACCCTCGCGTTCCGCTTCTACGTCCAGCACTTCGGCAGCTACAACAAGACGTACGGCGCGATCGGCGCCGTCATCGTCCTGCTCACCTGGATGTACCTCTCGATGCTGACGCTGCTGATCGGGGGCGAGCTCAACTCGGAGCTCCAGCACGGCACCGGCGCCGTGGCCCCGCACCGCGGCGCGACCCTCGCCGGCCGCGTCGCCACCGGCGCCGGCCGTCCGACGTCCACCGAGTGGGTGGAGCACGCGGCTCCGTTCGGGGCGAAGGGGCGGGAGTAGACGCTCGCCTCTCGGCCGCTCCACGGACGGTGCGACAGGGTCGCCTCAGCCCCCGGGCCGGTAGATCACCGTCGCCCCCCGTCGCAGCCCGAGCTCCCGCGCCGCGCTGCCGTCGCGTACCGCGACCTCGATCAGCCCGCTCGAGCCACAGAGCGCGGTCACCGCGCCCGGCGGCGCGTCGGCGTAGGTGCGGGTCACGCGAAGCACGGTCCCGGCGACTTCCACGGTGCCGCCGCGCAGGCCGAGGCAGTTCGTGATCGCGTTGCCGAAGCGGTCCACCGTGATCACCGTGCCGAGCACCGAGCCGTCGGCGAGGCGCTGCGGCTCCGGCGTACGCCGGACGACGGGCTCCTCGGCCGGGTCGCCGAGCGCGGCGATCGGGGTTCCCCGCGCCAGCGCCGCCGCGGCGGGCGCGAAGACGTCGCGCCCGTGGAAGGTGGGCGCCGCGCCCGGAGGCAGGGGGAGGACGACGGCGCGCGCACCCGGGAGGAGGAGCCCCGGCGAGAGGAGCCCGTTGTCCGGCCCGACGAGGAGCCGCTCGTCGCTCGCCACCGCCAGCGCGGCGCGACCCGAGCCGACGCCCGGATCCACCACCGCCAGGTGCACGGTGCCCGGCGGGAAGCGCCGCCAGTAGCGCGCGAGTGCCAGCCGACCGCACTCCACGTCGTGAGGCGGCACGTCGTGCGCGACGTCCACCAGCGTCGCCTCCGGGGCGAGCGAGAGCAGCACGCCCTTCATCTCCGCCACGTAGCCGTCGGCGGTGCCGAAGTCGGTCAGAAGAGTGATGACGCGGGACACGTCTGGATGCAGAAGGGCGGAACGAGGAATGCGGGCCGCGAGGCCACGATCGCGACGTTAAGTGAGCACGAGCCTGGCCCGACCGCAACGCCCCCTCCCGCCCCTCGTCACACTTGGCCCGCCCCTCTAGACCGTCCTTCGCTTCCACCACCCCGCCTTCCACAGCCCCATCATGGCGATCCCTCTCGCCGCCGCCGTGAGCGAGATCGTCCACCAGAGCCCCGCCGGCCCGTATCGCGACGCGGCCCAGGCGCCGAGCGGGACTCGCGACGCGGTGAGCGCGGTGGAGGTCAGCATTGGTGGCACGGTCGCGCCCGCGCCGCCGAGCGCGCCCTCGAGCACCACCTCGGCGCAGACGAAGAGCTGGGAGACGGCGGCGATCCGCAGGTAGTTGGCCGCCTCCGCGATGACGAGCGCGTCGCGCGAGAAGATCGCCGCCAGTCGCTCGGGGACGAGCAGCGCGAGCACGAACGCCGCCACGCCCGGGACCGTTGCGTACGCCGTCGTGATCCACCCCGCGCGCTCGGCGCGATCCGCGCGGCCGGCGCCCAGGTTCTGGCCGACGATCGCCGCGGCGGCCGCGCCGAAGCCGACGCCCACCATGTACAGCCAGCTCTCCACGCGGAAGCCGAGGCCGAGCGCGGCGAGCGCCGGGGTGCCGAAGCGCGTCGTCGTCCGCGTGAGGACGACGTAGATCAGGCTGAAGAGAACGCCGGTTACCGCCGTCGGCAGGCCGACGCGTGCGATCGCCGCGAGCGTGGCGGCGCGAGGCACGCCGATGCGCACCATCCGCCGCCGCGCGAGGAGCGCCACGCCGAGCAGGAAGGCCACGCTGCGCGTCCCCACGGTGGCGATCGCCGCGCCCACGATGCCGAGCCGCGGCGCCCCCGCGAGCCCCAGGATCAGCAGCGGGTCGAGCACGAGCGTCACGACCACCGACGCGACGAGGAGCAGCAGCGGGGTCCGCGTGTCCCCCGAGGCGCGGAACGTCGCATCCACCGCGAAGTAGCCGAAGATGAGCGGCGCGCCCAGCAGATACGTGCCGAGGTAGCGGCGCCCGAGCTGCGCCACCTCGGGGGGCGCGTGCATGGCGCCGAAGAGCGCGTCGATCGACTGGATGCCGGCGATCGCGACCGCCGCGCCGAGGACGAGCGCCAGGAGGAGCGCCTCGCCGGCCACCCGCGCCGCCTCCGCCGGCCGCCGCTCCCCGTGCCGGCGGGCCGCGACCGCCGTCAGCCCCACGCTCACCATCTCGGCCACCGAGACGAAGAGCCAGATCCAGAACAGCGACGTCGTCACCGCGGCGAGCCCCCGCGCCCCGAGCCGCGTTCCGACCCAGAAGGCGTCGACCGAGCCGAAGAGCGTCATCAGCAGGTTCGACGCGACGGCCGGCAGCGCCACGCGTCGCACGACGGCCGGCAGCGAGTCGTGCACGAGCGCGAGGCGCTCGTGCTCCCCGGTGATGGCGATGCAGGCGACGCCGTCGGGCGCCTCGAGAAACGCCGGCGTCGGGTCTCGGGGCGCCGTCTGGGGGATCGGGGACGCCGAGCGCGGGGATTCGGTGACGGCGGGCGCGCGGTATCGAGGTACCTTCCCGGTGGGGGGGCCCCCCCGGGACCCGCGCCCCACGTCCCCCGTCATCGACCCGCCATCGCCCCCGCGACGCGCTCCGCGAGCCCCGCCAGCGCCCGCGACGCCGACGACTCGGGCTCGGCGGCGACGATCGGGCGCCCCGTGTCCCCCCCCTCCTGGATGCGCGGGTAGAGCGGCACCTGGGCGAGGAGCGGGAGCCCGACCTCGTCGGCGAGGCGCTGGCCGCCACCGGCGCCGAAGATCGCCGTCGGCTTTCCGCAGTGCGGGCACTCGAAGTAGCTCATGTTCTCGACGATGCCGAGCACCGGGACGCCCACGCGCTCGAACATCTTCACGCCGCGCAGCGCGTCGCCGACGGCGACCTCCTGCGGCGTCGTCACGATCAGCGCGCCGTGCACGTGCGTCGCCTGCACGAGCGAGAGCTGCGCGTCGCCCGTGCCCGGCGGCATGTCGACCACGAAGTAGTCGAGCTGCCCCCACTCCACGTCGGAGAGGAACTGGGTGATGATCTTCATGACGATCGGCCCGCGCCAGATCGCCGGCTGGTCCTTCTCGATGAGAAAGCCGAGGCTGATCACCTTCACGCCGTGCGCCTCGAGCGGCTGGATCTTGTCGTTGACGACCGGCGGCGGCGCGTTGACGCCCATCATCCGCGGGACGTTCGGCCCGTAGATGTCGGCGTCCATGAGCCCCACGCGCGCGCCGGACCTCGCGAGCGCGATCGCCAGGTTCGTCGCGACGGTGGACTTCCCCACCCCCCCCTTGCCGCTCGACACGGCGATGATGCGGCCGAGCTTCGGGTAGGCGACGGGGGTCGGCGCCGGCGTGCGCGGCGCGGCGGCCCGGGGCTGCTCGAGCGTCGGCAGGACGCGCCCCTGTCCGGGCCGGCGGGGGGGCGGCGGGGGGGCGGCGGCCGCCGTCGCGGCGCCGGCCGGGGCGGCGGGGGCCCACGCGGCCTGCGAGGGATCCTTCACGTCCACCCGGACGTCGGTGACGCCCTCGACGCCCTCCACCGCCTGCCGCACGTCGCGCACGAGCGTCGCGTCGTCGCTCGCCGAGAGGAGCAGGGTGAGCCGGACCTTGCCGGTGGTCGTGGTGGCGACGTCGCGGACCATGTCGGCGGAGACGACGTCGGCGCCGAGCCGCGGGTTGCGGACGCGCGAGAGCGCGGCGGTAATGCGCTGCGAAAGGTTGTCGGCCATGGGATTCCGGAATGCAGGCCGCCGGGCTTCGGCTCCGTCCCGCGAGGGCGGGAGCCGACGACCCGGCGACGCGCCCGTGTCGAGCTCGAATGAGTAGGGTTCGGGCGGCGCGCCGGCGCGCCCGTCGCTCGGGGCGGAGAGCGCCCCGCAGCGCAAACTACCCGGCGCGGGGAAGGGTTCACAAGCCGTGACCGCGAGACGCGACGCGGGCCCCGCCGGCCCGCACCGGCCTCGGCTGCCCCTCAGGACTCGTCCGCCGCTCCCCCGCTCTTCACGAACTCACGCGCCGCGGCCACCACCTGCTCGCGCACCTCATCGAGTGTGCCGGCGACGACCGCCCCCGACGCCTTCGCGTGCCCGCCCCCGCCGAAGCGGCGCGCGAAGCGGTTCACGTCCACGTCCCCCGTGCTGCGGAAGGAGACCTTCACCTTGCCGTGGCCCAGGTCGCGGAAGAAGAGCGCCAGCCGGGTCCCGCTGATCGAGCGCGGGTGCTCGACGATCCCGTCGAGGTCCTCCGACTGGAGCCCGTACTGCTCGAGGGCCCCCGCGGGCACCGAGATCCACGCCACCCCGTGCTCCTCGTCCACGCGCAGCGTCTCCAGCGCGTCGCGGAGGAGCTGAAGGCGCGCCAGGGAGACCGACGCGTAGATGCGGCGGTACATGTCCTCCGGGTCCACCCCCGCGGCCAGCAACCGGCCGGCGATCGCGTGACAGCGCGGGGAGGTGTTGCTGAACCGGAAGCCGCCCGTGTCGGTGAGGAGCGCCGTGTAGAGCGAGCGCGCGATCGGCTCCGTGATCTCGACGCCGAGCACCGTCGCGAGGTCGAACACGAGCTCCCCCGTGGCGCAGGCCGCCGTGTCGGTGAGCGTGATCGTCCCCGCGGGCTCGTCGGTGGCGATGTGGTGGTCGATGACGAGCTTGGGGACGGTGAGCCGGCGCACGCTGTCGGCGAGGACGCCGAGCCGCTTCACGTCGCTGATGTCGAGCACGACCAGCGCGTCGATCCCGCGCAGCGCCGCCGCGCCCCTGGCCGTCAGGTCGCGCACCCCGTCGCCGCACAGGAACTCGAACATCGCCGGCCACGGCGTCGGGTTCACGATCCGGGCCTCGAGCCCGAGCGCCCCGAGGATGCGCGAGAGGGCGGCCTCCGACCCGCACCCGTCGCCATCGGCGTTCATGTGCGTCGAGAGGGCGACCCGCCGCCCGGGGCTCAGCTCGGCGGCGAGCCGCTCGATCGCGGCGCGGCGCGCCGCGGGGACGGCGAGAAGGTCGGGGTGGGCGAGTTGGGACATGTTCGCGGTATGGACGCAAAACGCGGCGCCCGGGCGCGGGCGCCGCGTAAAAACTAAGCGGTGGATGCCTCAGTCGCCGGAGGCGTAGCCCGGCCGCGTGGCCGGCTGCTGGCTCGCCACCCGCGAGTGCGACCGGCCGTACATGAAGTAGATCACCAGGCCGATCGCCAGCCACACCAGCAGACGGATCCAGGTGTCGGACGGCAGCCCGAACATCAGGTAGCCGCAGATCAGGATCCCGAGGGCGGGCACGACCGGAACGAGCGGCGTCCGGAAGGGACGCGGCAGGTCGGGGCGGGTGTAGCGAAGCGCGATGACCCCGGCGCTCACGATCACGAAGGCGAACAGCGTCCCGATCGAGACCAGCTCGCCGAGGAGGCCGATCGGGAAGAAGCCGGCGATCGCCGCCGCGACGACGCCCGTCAGGATCGTCGTCACGTAGGGCGTCTGGAACCGCGGGTGGACCTTGCCGAAGACCGGCGGGAGCAGCCCGTCGCGCGCCATCGAGAAGAAGATGCGCGGCTGCCCCATCAGCATCACGAGCACCACCGACGCCAGGCCGGCGATCGCCCCCACCTCGGTGAGCAGCTGGAGCCACGCGAGCTGCGGCACCTGGCCGAGCGCGATGTCCACCGGGTGCGGCACGTTGAGGTCCGTGTACTTCGCCAGGCCGGTCATGACCAGCGACATCAGGATGTAGAGCACCGTGCAGACGCCGAGCGAGCCGAGCATGCCGATCGGCATGTCCTTCTGCGGGTTCTTCGCCTCCTGCGCCGCCGTGCTCACCGCGTCGAAGCCGATGTAGGCGAAGAAGACGACGCCGGCCGCGCGGACGATCCCGCTCCACCCGTAGCGCCCGGTGCCCTCCGCCGTCGGCACGAACGGGTGCCAGTTCTCCGCGTTCACGTACATGAAGCCGAAGCCGATGACGAGGACCACGATCGCCAGCTTCACGATCACGATCACGTTGTTGAACCGCGCCGACTCCTTGATCCCGATCACGAGCAGCGTCGTCATCAGGAGCACCAGCACCACCGCCGGGACGTTGAGGACCCCGCCCTCGTTGCGCACCAGCGTGTGCGTGCCGACGACCGACAGCGGCGCCTTCGTGAACGCGTCCGGGAGGTGGAGCCCGACGCGATTGAGGAAGGCGACGAAGTAGCCCGACCACCCGACCGCCACCGTCGAGGCGCCGAAGAGGTACTCGAGGATCAGGTCCCAGCCGATGATCCAGGCGACGAACTCACCGAGCGTGGCGTACGCGTACGTGTACGCGCTGCCGGCGATCGGGATCATCGCCGCGAACTCGGCGTAGCAGAGCCCCGCGAAGAGGCACCCCAGCCCGGCGAGCACGAAGGAGACCACCACCGCCGGGCCGGCGTTCTGTGCCGCGGCCGTGCCGGTGAGCACGAAGATACCCGCGCCGATGATCGCGCCGATGCCGAGCATCACCAGGTTCGACGCGCTCAGAGTGCGCTTGAGGGTGTGTTGCCCCTCGACGCTCGCCTCTTGTTGGAGGAGGGCGATGCTCTTCTGCGACCACAATCCCATACGGTCTGTCTCCGGAGGGGCTTACGATTGGCGGGGGGTGGCGACCGGCACACGCGCGCGTCGCCCGGCGGCGGGGTTGCTGAGCCGGCGCAAGTTGCTTGCGCGGCAACGACTTTGTCAAGAAATCGACGGAGGAGTGGACGCCGAGCGCACCCGGTGGGACTCGGTGAGCCCGCGCGCGCCGCCCATCCTCTCCCATCTACGCTCCAGCGCTTGCCTCCCATCTACGCTCCAGCGCTTGCCGGCGTTGAACGCCGGCGGGGGCCGGGGGGAGATCTCGCCCCGG
>JBJMNL010000148.1:0-5152 GCA_045804285.1 Gemmatimonadaceae bacterium | reverse complement strand
CTTCCGGCCAAGCCACCCCGTGGGCGCCTTGCGCGCGGCGGTACGCCGCGACTGTTCGACCACGCGCCGCACTCGTTCATGGCGGATGTGCGCGAAGGTGGTGAACGCGGCCGCCGGATCGGGAAGGTCACCCACGCCGGTGCCCGTCGTCGACGTGCGCGTCTACGAGTCGCAGTTCCTCGGCTTCTCGGGGAGCGTCCGGCTCCCCCTGACGGCGCGTCGAAGGGGCCCCACGCGCCGTCAGGGGGAGCCGCGGTGCGCTCAGGCGGCCGCCGCCTCGCCGCGGAACGCGCCGGCGTTGCGCCGCGCGAACGCGGCGAACGGCGTCGGCGCGACGCCGAACCGCTCGTGCGCGCCGAGCGCCAGGCGCGACACCGGCCGCTTCCGGCGCTCCGCGTAGGCGTCGGCGAGGATCTCGAGGAAGTCGGCCGGGACGCCCGCCGCCGCGAGCCGGCGGCGGTACTCGCCGGGCGTCACGTCCACGTAGCGCACGGGCCGCCCGATCGCCGCGGCGATGCGCCCGGCCACGTCGTGCATGGTGAGCGCCTCGGGCCCCGTCATGTCGTGCCGCACCCCCTCCTGCCCGTCGGCGCGCAGCACGGCGAACGCGACCTTCGCGACGTCCTCGATGTCGATCGGCGCCAGCGCCGCGTCGCCCATCGGCACGTACATCGCCCCCTCGGCCGCGACGCTCCGCGCGTGCTCCACGACGTAGTTCTGCATGAACTGACTCGGGCGCAGGTGCGTCCACGCGAGCCCCGAGCGCTCGAGGTACCGCTCGACTTCCTCGTGGGCGCGGGTGCCGCGGAACGCCTGCGGGTCGAACCCGACGCCGGACTCGGCGCCGGAGAACTTGACGACGTGCGGCACGCCGGCGGCCTTCGCGGCGTCGACGAACGCGCACTGCGTCTCCACCAGGCGCTGGCGCGCCCCCGAGATCATGAGCACGCGCCGCACGCCGTCGAGCGCGGGCCCGAGCGTCTCGGGGCGCAACATGTCGCCCTGCACGACCTCGACCGCGGGCAGGGCGGCGAGCGGCGCGACCGTCGCGCGGTCGCGAACCAGGGCGCGGACGGGCACGCCGCGGCGCGCGAACTCCCGCGCGACCGCCGCGCCACTGCGCCCGGCCGCGCCAGTGACCAGAATGTCAGGCATCATCCCTCCAGTTCGGATTCCACGTGATCGCGGGGCGGCGCGCGCCGCCCCCGCCTGTAGTTCGGTCCGGACGGGGCGCGGGATACGCCCACGTCGGCGGCCGGTCCGTGCGCCCGAGGCGCGGGCGCGCCCACGCGGCCAGCCGGGCGATCGCCTCGTCAGGCGGGCTCGGGGAGCGTCGCGAGCTTTTCGGGGTTCCCGACGGCGTAGATCGTCTGGATGCGACCGTCGCGGATGTCGAAGATCATCGCCGCGAGCGCACGGCCGCTCACGTACACGATGAAACCCGGCTGCGCGTTGATCTGCGCCGCGCGCAGGCTGCGCTCGACCGGGACGAAGCGGCGGAGGACGCCCGCGACGAACCGCGTCACGGCGTCGGCACCGCGGATGGGATTGAGCGCCGCGCCTCGCACCTTGCCGCCGCCGTCCGCCCAGAGCGTGATGTCCTCCGCGAGCACGGCGATCATGCCGTCGATGTCTCCCGCACCCGCCGCGATGGTGAAGCGCTCCAGCAGCCGCTCGGCCTGCGCCGGGTCGGCGTCGAAGCGCGCCTCCGCGCTGCCGAGGCGCTTCTTCGCGCGCGACAGCAGTTGCCGGCAGTTCGCCTCGCTCCGGTCCACGATGCGCGCGACCTCGGCGTACTCGAAGTCGAACACGTCGTACAGCAGGAGCACGGCGCGCTCGAGGGGCGAGAGGCGCTCGAGCAGCACCATGAACGCCATCGAGAGCGATTCGGCCAGCTCGACCGGCTGGGCGGCATCGGGGGCGTGTTCGGTCACGAGCGGCTCCGGGAGCCAGGGCCCCACGTAGGTTTCGCGCCGGCTGCGCGCCGAGCGAAGGTGGTTGATGGCGAGCCGCGTCACGATCGTGACGAGAAACGCGCGCGGCGCGCGCACGTCGGCCTCGGGCGCCTCGATCCAGCGCACGAAGGCGTCCTGCACGATGTCCTCGGCGTCGGCGACGCTGCCGAGCATGCGGTACGCGACCGAGAACAACAGCGGCCGCGCCGCGGTGAAGACCGCGGTCCGGGTGTCCATGAGAGTCACGACGTGTAGACCGGAATCCCCGTCCGTTTGTGACAGCGGGGCGTCCCCCGGTGCCGTACGCTTCGACCTATCGCTCACGCCGCGGTGCTGCCTCGGTCCGGCGGGAGAAGAGGGCCATGAGGCCATGCGCGTGCTGGTCGAGGAACGCCACGTCGAGCGGCGCGTGACCGAGGAGCAGGCGGTACCACACCGGCCCGTAGAACGCATCCAGCGCGTAGTCGAGATCGACCGATGGCGGCAGCTCCCCGCGTACGATTGCCCGCTCGAACAACATGCGGACGGCCGCGCGCCGTCCAGCCATGAAGTCGATGCGAAAGGCCGTCGCGAACTCCGGATCGATCTGCGCTTCCGCGATGAGCCCTCGGACCGTCGGCGCGGCGCCGGGGAGAGCGAGCGAGGCGAACAGCCGACGCAGGAACTCGCGCAGGTCTCCGTGGAGCGTCCCCGTGTCGACCGGAGGGATACGCCGGGCGGTCTCTGCGCCGTAGGCCTCGAGCACCACGGCGGCCTTGGACGGCCACCATCGGTAGAGCGTCGCCTTGCTCGCACCCGCTCTGGCGGCGATCGCCTCCATCGTCAGCGCGCCATACCCATCCTTCTCCAGCAGCTCGACCGCGGCACGTAGGATCGCGGCGTGCGCGCGCGAGCTGCGACGCCGCCTGGCGCCGGCCGCCGCCTGCCCGGTGCTCGAATCGGGGTCGGCGTGCGCATCCTGCTGGGACACTGCGGGTGTTCTGCGCATGGATCGGTGGGGCACTGGTGAGAGACCGCTTGACGAAACGCGGCGTTTCGTTTAGCCTGCCCAAACGAAACGCCGCGTTTCGTTATTCTAGCAGCCTTCTCATCTTTTTCGCCAGTCGAGAGAGCGCGGCGACCGACGCCGCGCTCCCGCTGGCTCACCCCAACCTGGAAGCGGAGACATCCATGAGGATCGGCATCATCGGCGCGGGCCGTATGAGTGGTGTCCTGGCGAGGCGTTGGGTGGGGGCCGGCCACGAGGTACTCGTGGCCGGCCGCACCCCCGCGAAGGCGGAGGCCCTCGCGCGCGAGCTCGGCCCGGCGGCGCGGCACGGCACGCTGCCGGAGGCAGCGCGTTTCGGGGATGTGGTGCTGCTCGCCGTGCTGTACCCCGGCGTGGTGTCCACCCTGCAAGCGGCCGGGGCAGCGGAGGGCGCCTTCGCGGGTCGGGTCATCATCGACTGCAACAATCCCGTCGAGGTCGAGCGCTTCTCTCTCGTCACGGACCCCGGCACGTCGATGGCCGAGACGATCCAGCAGGTCGCGGTCGGTTCGCGGGTGGTGAAGGCGTTCAACCTGTGCGAGAAGGAAGTGTGGGCGACGCCCTCCCCCGTGTTCGATGGACGGCGGCTGGTGGTGCCTCACTGCGGCGACGACGAGGCCGCCAAGGAGACCGTCCGCGCGCTCATCCGCGACCTCGGATGTGAGCCTCTCGATGCCGGCCCCCTCGCGCAGGCCCACCATCTCGAGGCGATGGCGGCCGTGATCATCCGCCTGCTGTGGACCGGCTACGACCCGCGCACCGTGTTCAACCTCATCACGCCGGAACAGCGAGCCGCCGCGTGAGGCGCGGCGGCGAGCCCCGCCCCGAGCGTCGATGCGGTGCCCGATGGGCGACGGGCGTCGGCACCGGGCGGGGAGCGCGCCGACTGGTGTCTTCGACCTCGGGCGCGAGGCATCGGCGCTGCCGAGTGACCGACCCGACAACGTCATCCTCGTGAAGGTGACCTGTCGGGTCGGCCGTTAGAGAGCGGGGTTACCGGATGCCCGCACCAGTTTTCACCCGGGAATAGTCGCTGTGGCGCGCTCCCGAGTGGCGCGCTCCCGAATGCCAATCGGCGACCGGCGGCGCCGCGACGCGCTCGTCAGGCACGCGCCGCGCGCGGCGACGCCGCGCGCATCGGGCGGCGCGCGAGCACGACGATGTTCACGATCGCCGCGGGCACCAGAACCGTCAGCGCGCCCACGAGCAACGCCGGCGGCCGCGTGAGGCGCGTGGTGACGAGGTCCCAGCGGCCGATGGCGATGACGGTGGCGATGCTCGCCCAGAGCGCCGTCTCGAGCGCCTCGAGCCGCTCGTCCGCGCGGAGGTGAAACCCGACCGCCATCAGCACGATGAGCGCGAGCCCCACTGCGGCGAGGGGCGTCAGCCAGGGCGCCACCCCGGTGGCCATGGGGAGTACCAGCCCCGCGGCACCGAGGACCTCGGCGATCCCCGTGAACACGACCTGCGACCGCGGCAGATCGGAGAAGCCGGTCCAGCGTTCGAGGCCGCGGCCAAGAATCTTCGGTGCGCCGGCGGCCAGGAAGAAGAGCGCCAGGAATCCCTGGACACCCCAGAGTACGCGATGCAGCAACTGATCGTGGGTCATTGAGTACGCTCCAGGTGGACAGTGGGTCGTCGCTCACCAGACAAGGCGACGCTCGCCCGTGTGACACAGCCTGTCCCCGGGCTGGAGTCACACATCGGGCGGCTGCCCTGTCACTACCGTGGAGCTCTCGCGTGGAACACGAACCGGTGGAGGGAGGTTTCCGGCGATGCCCGACTCTCGCGCGATTCCCGCGCGCATTGCAGATGCGAGTCATGACACGGCGATCGACGAGGCGTTCGGCTCCGTCGTCGAGCTGCGACAGTACCTGTTGCATCCCGGCGCGCGCGAGCGGCTGATCGCTGGCGGTCGACGGCGCGAGTCGCTTCGCGGAGACGTTTCGTGATTCGCTCGTGCCGCCACCGAGCGCTGGCGCCTGACACCCACGGCGCGGTCGCTCCTGCGTGGCGCCCCCTGAACGATTCCGCGTTCTCGATGAACATCTCCATGACCTGCATGTCGATCCGACACCCTCCACAAGCGCTGGCCGCGCTCGTCTCGGCGATGGCCCTAGCCGCGGGGTGTGGGCGCACGACGCTTCCGCGGCTCTCGGATGGTGAGCAT
>JBJMNL010000147.1:0-3061 GCA_045804285.1 Gemmatimonadaceae bacterium | reverse complement strand
TGAGGATCAGGGGCTCGCACGCCGAGGCGACGGCGACGCCGAGACCGCCGGCGAAGGTGAGCGCGATGCGCCGCGCGTTCGGGCGCGCGAAGAGACGAATGGCCCGGCGGGCGTGCCCGAGGCCGGAGCGGATCGACGACAAGGTGGTTCTGTGGCTCTGAGCGGTGACGGCGGCGGGAGAGGCGGGCGGCGGGGCGCATCGGACGCCCCGTCGCCACGGAGTGCGCCCCGTGTGGCTGACGGCTGCCCGCCGGCGCGCGTCACGGCGCGGGCCCGTCCCTGTCCGGAGTGTGACGAATCGGATGCGGCGTCGTAGTACGCGAGCGCCCGGCGCGCCGCGAGGCGCCCCCCTCCGCGCCCCTGTCCCGCGCACTCCGTCCATCCTCACGATGCGTCCATATCTGCTTGTTGCTGTCGCCGTGATGCTCGCCGGCTGCACCCATCCGGCGCCCGCCGACCACGGCGTCCGGCTCGCTCCCGCTGCGGCCCCGGTGAGCTGCGCCGAGTGGGTGCGCCGCGCCACCAGGAAGCCGGACCTCGAAGTCGAGCGGGTGCCCACTCCCCTCGCGTACGACCCGCCGCCGATCCCGCGGCGCCTGCCGCCGGGCGTGGTGGGGCGCGACGGGCGGGCGGAGGTGCGCATCCAGGTGGTCGTCGATACCCTCGGCCGCGCCGTCATGAAGAGCTTCCGCGTCGTTCGCTCCACCCACCCGAAGCTCACCGAGAGCGTGCGCGGCGCCGTCGCCCGCTGGAAGTTCCAACCCGCCGAGGTGGGCGGGTGCAAGGTGCCGCGGCTGTTCAACTGGGGCGCCGTCGCCGGGGCCGGTGGGCGCTGACGGCGCTCGCCGGCGGCTAGTGGACGGCGAGGGGACGGCTAGCGGCCGTCCCTCGCCTCCCGCCCCGTCACGTCGTCGATGTGGATGCGGAAGACCGTCGAGCGGAACGCCACGGGGTCGGCGCTGGTGAGCGTCTCCGGGAGCAGCGTGCGCAGCAGCTCGACCGCTCGCTCGTACGACTCCCGCTCGTGCGGCGACCCCTCGGGGTCGAGCACGTAGCAGGCGCCGTGGGCGACCACGCTCCGCCAGCGGAAGAGCCCTTCGACCTCGTCCACCTCGAACGCCACCCAGCAGTTGTGGAGGATCGTCCGCAGCTTCGACCCCGCCGAGGTGCGCCCGTAGATCCACCCATCGTGGAAGACGTAGTGGATCGGCTGGATGTCCACGCGGTCGCGGAAGGTGAAGGCGATCCGCCCGACCCGGTTGCGCTCGAGGATCGCGTCGATCGCCGCCCGGTCGATGGGGTGGATGTCGGGAGTGTGGGAGTCGGACATGATGCGGACCGTGTGACGCCGCTGGCCGCGCTCGGCTAGCGGCTGGTGGTTGGCAGCGTGAACGCCACGCGCGTCCCCTCGCCCTCCGTGCTCTCCGCCCAGATGCGCCCGCCGTGCGCCTCGGCGATCCCCTTCGCGATCACCAGCCCGAGGCCGGCGCCGAGGCGCCCCGAGGGGCGCATCTGCCAGTAGCGCTCGAAGACGTGCGGGAGCTGCTCCGCCGGGATCCCCGGGCCGGTGTCGCACACCGCGATCTCGACGCACGGCGCCCCGCCCACGGCGTCCGCCGCGTGGAGCCGCGCGCCGACCGTGACACGGCCGCCGCGCGGGGTGAACTTGATCGCGTTGCCGACGAGGTTGGAGAGGAGCTGCGCGACGCGCTCCGCGTCGGCGAGCACCGGCGGGAGCCCCGGCCCGAGCTCGACGACGAGCGCCAGCCCCTTCGCCGCGGCGAGGGGCGCGAGCGTCGCCAGCGCCGAGGACACCAGCGCCGCCACCTCTTCGGGGCGCGGCGCGACGTGGAGCTGGCCGGACTCGATCCGCGTCGCGTCGAGCAGGTCCTGAATCAGCGCGTCCATCTGCTCGGCGGCCTGCCGGATGACCGCGGTCTGCTCTGCGACCGCCGCCGATACCGCGTCCTCGCCCTCCGCGGCGAGGATCGCGCCGGCGAGCATCTTCACCGCCTGCACCGGGTTGCGCAGGTCGTGCGAGACGATCCCCGCCATCTCATCGCGCGCCCGCAACGCGACGCGGAGCCGGTCCTCGATCCGCTTGCGCTCGGTGACGTCGCGCAGCACCGCCGTGTAGACGTTGCGCCCCTCGACCTCGATCCGCGCGATCGACGCCTCGGCCGGGAACTCCTCACCGTTCCGGCGCCGCCCCGAGATCTCCTGGCGCTCCCCCATCCGCCGCGCCTGCTCGTGCGCCGCGCCGAAGCCGCGCACGTGCCCGCGGTGCGCGGGCGCGTAGCGCTCCGGCAGCAGCACCGCCAGCGGCCGGCCGAATACCTCCCCCGCCGCGTAGCCGAAGATCCGCTCGGCGCTCGCGTTGAAGAAGATGATCCGCTGCTCGTCGTCGACCGCGATGATCGCGTCCGCGGAGATCGCCGCCAACGCGGCAAATAGCGAGTCTGCCAGCGGCCGCATCGAGGCGGCTCTGGCGGCGTCGCGGAAGGGTTCCCGGATCTTCGCTTCTGACATGCTCCTCGTGGTTGGACGCGGGTGGCCGGGCGAGAGAAATCAAACGCTGGGGGGCGGGGAATGGCAGACGACAGTCGGCAGTTGGGAGTTGCCAGTGCTCAGTTCGCAGTCACGGCGGGCAACTTCGAACTGAGAACTCACAACTGAGGACTGCCAACTGTCGTTCGCCGCCTTCCCCTGTCAGGCTTTCCCCGACATCTCGGCCGTATCCTCCTGACGAGAGTTCCGCACCGCCCCCGACAGAGCGGCGGTCCCGCGGCCGGTAGCTTCCCTCCGTCACCGCGCACGAGGCCGGCGCGCTCCCGCGCCACACTATCCGACGACGGACGACAGCGACCATGTCCACCGACACCAAGGCCACCACCACTCCCGGCGCGACTTCCACGCCCGACGCCCTCATCCGGACGTCGGGCAGCCGCCGCGATTTTCTCCGCAACAGTGCCTTCACCGCGCTCGCCGCGACCGCGCTGGGCGCCTGCAAGCCCGACTCGTCGTCCGCCCAGCAGCCGCCTGCCGCTTCGGCCACCGATAG
>JBJMNL010000146.1:0-4057 GCA_045804285.1 Gemmatimonadaceae bacterium | reverse complement strand
TTGTTGCACGTAAACAGCAGGGTTGCTGCAAGGGACGCACACGTTTCGTCGCCGAGCTCGCTATGAGAACGCGCTTTCCGTCCGCGCTACACGCCCACGGATCGTCTCGGGGGCGAAACGTGTGACCAGTTCGGAGCCACGCGTTTGGCGTCGCTGGCGCACTGATGGCGCGACGGCTCCCCCGTGGGATACCATTGCATGACAACGGCTTGAAACGTGTCAACGTGCGCTCCGCGCGACATGCGCCGAGACGCCGGGGGCCGACACGTGGACGTGTCGGCCCCCGACGTTTTCGTGTGAACGGACGCGTCGCCGCCTCGTGGTCCTCTTGTTGCCTTCCGCGGCCGGCAACCCACCGCTTCCTACCGCTTCGCCCGCCGCCGGGTGAAGGAAGCTCCGCTTCACTCGCTGCCGGGTGAAGGAAACTTCCGACACCTCGTCCCACCAGCGGCTCGCCGCGCCCAAAAACCGACGTCCCGCACTCTCAGCGCAGTAGCGTTGCGCCTGCTTGACGCTGCCTGCCGGAAGTGCCATGGTGTGCCCGCGTTAGCGTCGGCCCTCATGGCAAGGCTGTCGTGGTCTGCCGTGCCCTGCCGTATCCCACACACCCCTCCACCAGGAGAACCGCCATGAAGGTCCTCGCCGCCACGGTCCGCAGCTTCGTCAAGGGAGAGGAGGGCATCGCCGCGTCCGAGTATGCGCTCATGCTCGGTCTCATCGCCCTGCTCCTGTTCCTCGTCATCCGGGTGTTCGGCCGGAACCTCAGCTCCTACTGGAACAACGTCAACGCGTCGGTCTTCACGCAGTGATGCGGACGCCGAGGGAGAGGAGCATGGCCGTGGAGATCGCCGGCACGATCCGCAGCTTCGTTGAGGAAGAGGAGGGCATCGCCGCGTCCGAGTACGCGCTGATGCTCGGTCTCATCGCCCTGCTCCTTTTTCTCGTCATCCGGGTGTTCGGGCAGAGCCTGAGCGCGTACTGGAACAACGTCAACGGCTCGGTCTTCTCGCAGTGACCGATGGGTCGGCATTCGCGGGTTCGGCCGCGGCGCTCGGCGCGGGTGCGCTCTTCACGGCGCTCCTCGCAGTCGCCTGCGTGTCGGACCTGCGAACCCGGCGAATTCCCAACGCGTTGAATCTTGTGCTCGCCGCCACCGGGGTCATATTCTCGGTGGCGGTGTTGCCGCCCGGCGAAGCGGCGTCTCGCGCCGGCTCCGGCATCCTCGTCGGCCTCGCACTCTGGCTCCCGTTCTGGCTCCTGCGCTTTCTGGGAGCCGGCGACGTGAAGCTGGCGGCCGCCGCGGGCGCCTGGCTGGGAGCGTCCGGCTCGCTGCGGGCGGCGTTCATCGCGCTCGTCGTCGGTGGCGCGCTCGCGCTCGTTGCGCTGCTCTGGCAGCGCAGGCTGCGCGACGCGCTGGTCAGCGCGACGGTGTGGACGGCGGCGGCGCAGGCGGGGCGCCTCGAGGCGCCCTCGCCGCTCGTCCGCACCAGGTATCAGTTGCCGTACGGCGTGGCGCTCGCGACGGGTGCGGCGCTCGCCGCGTGGTTCCCTCATCTGCTGGGTTAGCGGAGCTCTCATGCGCTTCCCGAGAGAGTGGCGCTCCATCGCCGCCGACGAGCGCGCCACGGCGGCGGTCGAGTTCGCGCTGGTCGTGCCGGTGTTCATGCTGATCGTCTTCGGCATGCTCGACTTCACCCGCGCCTACTACACGCAGAGCGCGATCGCCGCCGCCGTCCGCGAGGGCGCTCGCATGGCCGCGGTGCAGAGCGACCCGACCAACACCGACGCGCAGGCGCTCGTCAAGCACCGCGTGTCGCAGTACGTCGTCCCCTTCGGCAACGACTCGATCGCGCACGCCCTCGTCAGCGTCCAGATGCTCGACGGCAACGGCGCCGACTGCGCATTCACCGGCCCCACTGCGGTGAACCAGTGCGTGAACGTTCGGGTCAGGGTGAGCAACTACAGCTTCAGGTACTTCACCCCGATCTCGCGCATCGCGAACGGCGGCTCGACGACGAACACCATCACGCGCGAGGCGATCTTCCGCTTCGAGCGGAACGGGACGGTGAACCCGACCGCGCCTCCCCCGACTCCCTGACGTTCCTCAACGCGCTCCGCTCGGCGCGCGCTCCGCTGCTCCTCGCCCTCACCATGCCTCGCGGTGGGGCGCGAGCCCCCACCGTGTCGCGATCGCTAAATAGGCTGGACCCACATGGCTGAGAAGCGCTATACCCTGATCTTCTACGGTGCGGTGGTCGTGGCTGCGGCTGCGACCTTCGGCGTCTACCGCGTGCTCCAGGCGACGAAGGATAACGCGCGCGTCGCCACGCAGCCCGTCGTGGTCGCCGCGCAGGACATCCCCGAGGGGGTCACCGTCGACCGCCCGATGCTGACGGTTGTCCAGTGGCCGGTCGGTACGGCGCCGGTGGGCGCCTACGCGACCCTGGATTCTGTGGCGACCCGCGTCACCAGGCTCTCGGTCTTCAAGGGAGAGGCGATCGTCCCCGGCCGGCTCGCGCCGACTGGCACGGGCGCCGGGATCGAGGTGAAGATCAACCCCGGCAAGCGCGCCATGTCGATCCCGGTCAGCGTCGTCTCCGGGGTGAGCGGGCTCATTCAACCGAACAGCCGCGTGGACGTCCTCGTCTCGATCCGCGACGAGCAGCCGCAGGGGCGCTCGCAGACTGCCAACCGCCAGGTCGCCAAGCTGTTCATGGAGAACATGCGGGTCCTGGGCGTGGGGCAGGAGATCCAGCGCGGCCCGGACGGTAAGGCCGTCCAGGCGACGACGGTGACGCTCGAGGTCACCCCGCAAGAGGCGGAGCGGATGGCGGTCGCCGTCTCGCAGGGGCAGCTCAGCCTCGTGCTCCGCGGCTACGGCGATCCCGACAGCGTGAAGACGCGCGGCGCGACGTCCGACGACGTCCTCGCGCAGCTCCGCGGCGTGATGCCCAGCCCGGCCACCGAGCCGGCGCCCGCCCCGCGCCGGCGCGTGGCCCCGCCCGAGCCGCGCGTCGTCATCCAGCAGCCCGTTCGCCCGCCGCAGCCCGAGGTGCACCGCGTGACGGTGTATCGCGCCGGGAAGGCGACGGAGGAGAAGTTCGAGCGCGATACGACGCGCGAGTCCCCGTAGCGAGAGCCGCGGCGCGCCGGACGCGCCGCGGCGGTCGATGTACCGTCCCGACCACCACGACAACGCATTCCAGAACAGGAGGGCACGCTTGACCGAGAAACTTGGTGCGCGCCGTTGGATCGTACGACGTATCGTCAGGTTCCTCGCCGTCAGCCTGCTCCTCACACCCACCGTGGCCACCGCGCAGCAGCTCGAAGGCGCGATCACGCGCGTCGACCTCCCCATCGGCCGGTCGTTCCCGATCGAGACGACGGTGCCGATCACGCGCGTGTCGGTGGCCAACCCCGAGATCGCCGACGTGGTCGTCGTGGACGAGCGGAGCGTCGTCATCAACGCCCGGTCCTCGGGGGAGACGGACGTGATCCTCTGGGGCACCAACGTCCCGCGCCGCCACTACAGGATCCTCGTGCACTCCCCCGCCGACCGGATGCAGATCGCCCTCGGCATCAAGATGGCCGAGGTGCGCCGCGACGCCCTGCGCCAGCTCGGCGTCTCCGGGCTCTACCGCGACCAGCACACGCGCGTCGGCACGGAGCTGTTCCGCAGCGACAATGCGATCGACCGCACCACGGGGACGATCACGATCCCGTCGACGTCGAACTTCTTCACCATCCTCACCGACTTCGACACCGACCGGCTGCTCGCCTTCATCCAGGCCGAGGAGACGAAGGGGCGGGGACGGCTGCTGGCCGAGCCGAACATCATGGCGGCGAACAAGGAAGAGGCCACCTTCCTCGCCGGCGGCGAGCTCCCGATCCCGATCTCGCAGCCGAACCCCACCGGCATCGCCGGCGTCAGCATCCAGTACCGCGAGTTCGGCGTCCGCCTGCGCTTCGTCGCCGAGATCATCAGTGACAGCCTGATCAAGCTCGCCGTCCGCCCCGAGGTCTCGAGCCTCGACTACGCGAACGCGATCCAGATCTC
>JBJMNL010000145.1:0-9488 GCA_045804285.1 Gemmatimonadaceae bacterium | reverse complement strand
GCCCCGACGAGGCGCACCTCTACGTCTCGCTTCCGGACGCGGGTCAGGTGCAGGTGGTGAACACGCATTCGCGGAACGTCATCCACACCATCGCCGTGGGCGGACGCCCGCGCCGCATCGCGTTCACGTACCACGGTGGCGTGGCGGTGGTCGCCAACGAGAACGGCAAGGTGGATTTCGTGCGCTGAGCCCGGCTCCGCGCTCCATGGACGCCGAACGGGGCGCCCCGCGACGCGGGGCGCCCCGTTCGGCGTCGTGTGAGTAGGTGGCCGCCGCGGCGCGGCCGCCCGGTCAGCCGACGCGAACGACGAGATCGCGGTCGAGCGTCCCCCGCTCGTTCTCCAGGGTCAGCGCCGCCCCGGGCGCGCCCCCCACGAAGCTCGCCGATCGGGCATCCTCGCTCAGCGTGTGGACGCGGAGCGAGCGGCGCGCCGTACGCCACTCGACGATCGTGCGGAGCGGGGCGACGTAGGGTCGCTCGCGCAGCAGCGCCTCGACCAGCCGACGGTAGGCCGCGGGGGCACCCGGATAGCCGAGCGCGGGGGCGAGGTTCGGATGCCAGAGCCCGACCCAGAGTCCCTCCATCGCGCGCACGGTGGCGGCCAGCTCGAGGGCGTCGTCGACCCACGCGTCGGGGCGCTCGACGCCCGCGTACTTGCTCAGCGCCCGGTCCATCCAGGTGAGGGGGACCAGCTCGAGGTCGAGCGTCCGCCGCTCCGGCGCGCTCCAGGCCGGAACGACGTCCGCCACCCCGAGGCGAAAGCCGTTGCGGTCGGGAAAGCCGTAGGTCGCGTCGTAGCGGAAGCCGGCCTGCTGCATGGACGCCTGCGTCGCCCCGGGGCGCATGCGCAGGAAGTGCTGCCGGATCCCCCCCACGGCCCCGCCGCCGAGCCGCTCGAGGCGCGATCGCTGCCCCGCCATGGCGCCGGCGTCCTCGAGCGTGGCGAAGCTGCCGTGCAGCCCGACCTCGTGGCCGGAGCGCACGACGTCCCCCAGGAGCCGCCGTGCCCGCCGGGACTCCGGACGGAAAGTGAGGTCGCCGCGGGCGAAGGTGCGGGGCGTCGGCGTTCCGCAGAGAAAGAACCAGGTGGAGGAGACGCCGTGGCGCGCCTCCACGTCGAGGACCTCGACGAGCGCGCGCGAGACGGGGTCCGACGTGGCGGCGAGGAGCGCGGCCCGCGCCACGTCGATCGCCTGCCCTCGCTCGCCGCGGCGGAGCAGCTCCGTCACCCGCAGGCCGGTGAAGAGGGGCCAGGCGGCGACGACGTCCACGTCGTGCGTGAGCGCGGCGGCCCAGCGGCGGCCCTCGGGCCAGGGAGAGAGGAGGCGCACCGGGCGGCGCGCGGCGGCGCGATGCACGGCCTCGCGGAGGGCGACGGCGGCCTCGGAGACGACCGGTGTGCGTTCCGCGCCGGCGGCGACGAGCGCGTTCGCCGACGACGGCACCCGGTCGTACCTGTCGCGCGCCTCGGTGCGCTGCTCCTCCTCGGCGCCGGCGAGCGCAGCGACGAGCGCGAGCACGCTCGCCGGAACGGTGACCCGACCGTCCTCGGCGCGCACGTACCAGCCGTTCGACAGCGCGTCGCGAAGCGACGGGGCGTGCGGCCCGTCGCCGCCGACGTGGAGCTCGACCACCGGTGCCGCCCCGTCGTCCACCGGCAGGAGGCGCGAGAGGTCCACGAGTAGCGCGAGGGCGAAGGCGACGTCCGGTGGCGCCGCGGGAGCGACGACGCGGATCATCCCCAGCCCTCCGGTGCCGGCAGCTCGCGCACTGGCTCCGCCGGCCGGCCGGCGACGACGTGCAGCGCCGGCACGTCGCGGCCGACGACGGCGAGGGCGCCGACCACGGCGCCACGACCGATGCGGACGCCCGGGAGGATCACGGCGCCGGCGCCGATCCAGGCGTCCTCCTCGATGACGATCGGGCCCTTGCGGACCGGCGCGACGGCGCGGATCCGCGAGCGGTTCGGGTGCGAGGAGGTCACGAGCGTCACCCGCGGCGCGATGCTCACGCGGTCGCCGATGGTCAGGTTGCCGCGGTCGCCGAGCTCCTCGACGATCACCAGCCCGTCGGCGATGTAGACGTCGTCGCCGACCGCGAAGCCGCACCAGCGCAGGAGCTGGGGGCGCCAGCCGGGCAGGAAGCAGGTCGCGACGTGGCGCTTGAGGATCTTCTTGCGGAGGCGTCGGCCGAAGTCGCTCACCGGGCTACCCCAGGTAGCGGTAGAGGAAGGAGCCGCGGCGCGCGACGGGCGCCGGCAGCGCGGACCACACCTTGTTGAGGAGCGCGAGCCGCCCGGTGTCACGCGGGCGAACGTTGAGTCCGCCCGCGTCGGGCCAGTAGTCGTAGGTGAGCGGAACCGCTTCCCCGCCCCACCGCACCTTGAACTCCACGAGCCCCTTCTGCTCCGGGGCCGCCCGGCCGAGGTCGAAGTCCACGCCCGCGGCGGCCGCGTCGGTCATGGCAGCCCAGAGGAGCGCGTGGTTCGGGCGGAGCTCGAGGTGCTCGGGACGGGAGGCGCCGAAGGCGTAGATCCACTCGCGCCGTCCCTTCCAGCAGACGATGCCCGCCGCCGAGCCGCCCGTTGGAAGCCGCGCCAGATAGAGCTGCGCCAGGCCGCGCTCCTGCAGGTCGCGGCAGAGGCCCACGAAGAACGCGTCCGGTGGCGCGGGGAGCCCGAGGCGGTGCGAGGTGAGCGTCTGCAGCTCCGCCATCTCGCGCCAGGCCGCGGCGCCGTCTGGGCGCTCGACGACGAGGCCGGTGCGGCGCGACTTCCTGATCCCGCGCTGGGTGCTGCTCTGGTGCAGCCGGTGCCAGACCTCGTCGATGCCGCCGCGCATCGGCACCTTGTAGGTGGCGTACCGGCTGACGCGCGCGAAGCCGGGAGGCGCGTCGCCCGTGGCGGCGACGCGCTTGATCTCCACCCGCGTCGTCCCCGAGCGGCGCGCGAGGTCGCGCGCGCCGTCGTAGAGGCGCTCCGTGGCCGCGGCGGAGCGCGCGAGCGGGCCCGCCGCGTAGCTGAACGGCAGGCTCACGAGCCGCGCGCGGCCGAGCAGGGCGGGCACGGCGCAGAGGGGGAGCACGCCGTCGAGCCCCGTCTCACCCTGCACCGCGACGTAGTAGGTGGGAAAGCGGAAGAGGCGGCCGAGACCGTCGATCCAGGCCGGCTCGTGGTAGAAGGTGCCCGCCTCGCGGAGGAGCTCCTCGTAGCCGTCAGGCGGATCGCGGCGCGCGGCGACGGTTGGCGATGGCATCGTAGAGGTCGACGAAACGGGCCGTGGCACTGGCGGCGTTGTAGATGGACTCGACGCGCCGCCGGCCCTGCGCGGCGAGGCGGTCGCGGAGCGCGCCGTCGGCGAGGAGGCGGTGCAGCTTCTCGGCGAGGTCGCCGGCGTCGCCGCCGCGGGCGAGCAGGCCGGTCTCACCGTCGATGACGACTTCGGGAATGCCGCCGGCACGCGTGCCGACCACCGCGCAGCCGGCGAGCAGCGCCTCGACGAGGGTGAGGCCGAGCCCCTCCTCGTGCCCTCGCGTCGGAAGCACGGTGATCGTGCTCGCCCCATACTGCGCGGGCATCGCCGCCTGCGGAAGGAACCGCGACCATTCGACGTGGTGGCCGTCGAGGCCGGCCGCGCCCGCCTCGGCGCGCAGCTCCTCGAGCGCGGGGCCCTCGCCAAGGATCTTGAGCCGGCAGGCGACGCCGCGCCGGGCGAGGATGGCGACGGCGCGGATGAGATCCGCGACGCCCTTGCTCGGGATGAGGTTGCCGGCGTAGAGGATCTGCGGCGGATCGGCCTTGGGCACCGCCAGCCCGCTGGAGAAGAGCGGGACGTCGATCGGCATCGGCGCCACGCACAGACGCTCGCCGAGCTCCGGGACGACCCGGCGCAGGTCGTCGGCGAGGAAGGCGGAGACCGTCGTCACCGCGGCGGCGCGCCGGAGGACGCGTCGCCCGAGGCGGCGCAGCAGCGCCGAGCGGTCGAGGAGGCGGACGTCGCTGCCATGGCAGGTGACGACGTACGGCACGCCGCTCGCCGCCGCGAGGGCGCCGCTCGGGAACCACCAGTGCGCGTGCACGACCTCGGGGGCGAAGTCGCGCACGGCGCGGCGCACGGCGGCGGCGAAGGCACCCAGGAAGAGCGGGACGCCGAGGGCGACGAGCGGCGTGAGGACCGACCGGCGGTGAAGGTCGCCGCGGTAGCCGACGCGCTCGAAGCGCTCGGGGGCGTACCTGAAGCGGTGGACGCACACGCCGTCGTGAGACTCGACCAGCGCCGTGCCCGGCGTATGCGGCGCCACGACGCGCACCTCGTGTCCCGCGCGCGCCGTCTCCGCGGCGAGGCGAGCGACGAAGGCCCCGGCGGGGTCTCCGGCGAAGCGCGGGTAGTTGTGCGTGACGACGAGGATGCGCATGGGAGGGAGCGCCTGCGGCGGGAGCGCGCGCCGGCCGTGGCGCGGCGCGAGCGACGGTCGAGCGGCACGGCACGGCGGTGGCGCGGCGGCGAGGGCGCCCGGCGAAGCCGAGCGCCCCGGGGACCGGATCGCGTCCGGCGCTACGCCCGCTTCCGCCCCGCGGCGAGGAAGAGGAGACCGGGGGCGATCTCGAGCACCGTGAGCCAGAGGCGGGACGCCACGGTCACGACGGTCGCCTCCGCCGGAGTGGCGAGCCCCAGCGCCGGGAGCGCCGTAGCGAGCGCCAGCTCGCGCACGCCGAGCCCGCCCGGCGAGAAGAGGGCAAGATAGCCCAGCAGGTAGGATCCTGTGAAGGCGGCCACGTAGGCGGCCGTTCCGCCGGCCGCGTGCCCGAGGACGCCGACCGTGAACATGCGGAAAGCGGCGCCGTAGGCCACCCACGCCACGAAGCAGCCGACGGCGCCGATCCACGGTGCCCGCGGGGGTACCGTCACCAGCGGGACGCGGCCGCCGCTGAGCCGGCCGGCGACCGCCGTCAGCCGCGGCGCGACGTAGGGCGCGGCGAGGAGCGCGAGCGTGGAGAGCGCGAGCATCGCCGCGGACGCGGTGGAGGTGCCCGGCCGGTCGACGGCGGCGCCGGCGCCGAAGAAGAGCACGGCGGCGAAGCCGGCGACGAGGTTGGCGACGGTGATGAGGACCGCGGCACCGCCGGACGCGACCAGCGAGACGCCGAGCTGGCGCATCATCACGGTCATCGCGCTCAACTGCCAGATCTTTCCGGGGACGTACTTGCCGAGGTTGGAGATGCTCCAGACGCGCGCTGCGTCGGCGAAGCCGACGCGAGCGCCCCAGGCCTCGAGCGTGCGGCGCCAGGTCTCGATCAGGAGCGCGTAGGTGAGGAGGACGACGACGCAGGAGGCGACGATCCACTCCGGGCGCGGAGCCCAGGTGGCGGGGAGCGTGCCGACCTCGTTCCACTGTCGCCAGAGCGTCCGCGCGGCGAAGAGGACGACGACGAGGGTGAGGGCGATCTGCAGGGCCGCGCGCACCCTGCGCCGGCGCGGGGCGTCGACCAACTGCGGGGCAGTGCCGGAGTCGTCCAAGGCGGCGCTAGGCGTCGCGCGGCCGGGGCTCGGGCTCGGGGAGCGCCTCCGCCGCGGAGCGAAGGGAGTCGAGCTCGCGGCGCAGCTCGCGGACCTCGGAGCGCTGCCCCGCGATCTGCTCCCCGAGCAGTCCGCCGACGAGGAAGACGCTGCCGACGATGACGCAGGTCTCGACGAGGTTAAGCAGGGGGCGGAAGCCGACGCCCGCGAAGACGCGGATCGCGATCGCGACGAGCCCGACGAGGAAGCCGAGGAGGAAGAGCGCCGCGCCGGTCATGCCGAAGAGCAGCAGTGGCTTCTTGCCGAAGCGGAGCTCGAACCAGACCGAGAGCATGTCGAGCACGCCGACCGGGATGCGCCCGATGCCGAACTTCGAGCGTCCGGCGTGGCGTGGGTAGAGCGGGACCGGGATCTCGGAGACCGTGAACCCCTCGGCGGCGGCGATGACGATCATGTAGCGGTGCCAGTCCGGGCGCACCGGGAGGTGGTCCATGATCTCGCGCCGGTACGCCTTGACGCTGTTCAGGTCGCGCACCGGGACGTGGAAGAGCCTCCGGCTCAACCCGTTGTAGATGTTCGAGACGAACGCCTTCTCGTACTTCCCCTCCTTGTAGCCCGTGACCATGTCCGACTCGTCGGCGAGGATCGGCGCGACCAGGCGCGGGATGTCCTCGGGCCTGAACTGGAGGTCCGCGGGGTAGAAGACGAGCACGCGGCCGCGCGAGTGGAGATAGCCCGTGCGCAGCGCCTCGGCGATCCCCCGCTGCGCGCGATGGCGAACGGGGTGGAGGAAGGGGTAGCGCTCGGCGAGCGTCTGGAGCACCGACCACGTCGCGTCCACCGAGCCGTCGTCGATGACGATCACCTCGAAGCGGACCGGCGAGTCGCGGAAGGCCGCCTCCGTCAGCTCCATGAAGAGCGGGAGGTTCTCGGCCTCGTCCTTCGCCGGGACGAGGACGGAGACGTCGACCGCGCGGGAGTCGGGCGTGCGGAGCGGGGAGTCCGGGGCCGTACCCACTCCCGACTCCCGGCTCGCGGCGCCCGTTCCGCGCGTCCGCTCCGCGACGTGCGGGCTCATACCCGCTTCCGCATCCTCGCGGAAAGCACGCCGAGCTGGTCGCGGTACTTGGCGACCGTGCGCCGCGCGATCTGCACCCCGCTCTCCTTCAGGATGTTGACGATCGCCTGGTCGGTGAGCGGGTGCTTCGCGTCCTCGTTCTCGACGAGCTTCTGGATCTGGTCCTTGATGCCGCGGGCGGAGACGTCCTCGCCGCCGGTGGTGGAGAGGCCCGAGGAGAAGAAGAACTTGAGCGGGAGCACGCCGCGCGGGGTCTGGACGAACTTCTCGTTCGTGACGCGGCTGACGGTGCTCTCGTGCATGTTGATGACCTCGGCCACCTCGCGGAGCGTGAGCGGCTTGAGGTGCTGCACGCCCTTCTCGAAGAAGTCGCGCTGCCGGTCGACGATGTAGTTCATGACCTTGAGCATCGTCTGCCGCCGCTGCTCGATCGCCTGGATCATCCAGTTGGCGGAGTTGAGCTTGTTGGAGATGAACTCCTTGTTCTCCCCCTCGAACTTCTTCTTGTCGCGCGCGATCTCCTGGTAGGCGCGGCTCAGCTTGAGGCGCGGGAGGTTCGCGTCGTTGAGGAAGATGTGGTACTTGCCGTCGATCTTCTCGACGATGAGGTCGGGGATGATGTAGTTGTCGTTCGCCGCGCTGTAGACGAGGCCCGGCTTGGGGTCGAGCTTGGCGATCTCGTCGGCCGCCTTCTGGACGTCGATGGGGCTGATGCCGAAGCGCTTGGAGATCTCGCTCCAGCGGTGGTTGATCAGCTCGTCGAAGCAGTCGCGGACGAGGCGGAACGGGACCGAGTGCTCGAGGCCCGCGTCCTTGAGCTGGAGCATGAGGCACTCGCGCAGGTCGCGCGCGCCGACGCCCGGCGGGTCGAGGCTCTGGACGATGGCGAGCATCTCCTGCGCCTCCTGCTCGGTGTAGAGCGGGAGGGGCCGGTCCTCGGAGAGGCCGGCGGCCTCCGCGGCGCGCGCGACCTCGTCGTTGATGCCGCGCAGGATCTCGTCGAGCGGGCAGGCGAGGTAGCCGTCCTCGTTGATGTTGCCGATGAACTCGTCGGCGAGGAAGGTCTGGCGCTCGGTGAGGTCGGGGAGGAGCGCGATCTGGTCCTGGAGGTAGTCGCTCAGGTCGCGCGTGTCGACCGTGACCGGCTCGTAGTACTCCTTCTCCTCGTGCTCCTCGCGCCGGCCGCCCGCGTCGAAGCCGTCGAGGAGGATCTCCTCCCAGTCGATCTCGTCCTTCCCTTCCTTCTCCTGCTCCTCGGCGGTGGCCTCCTCGGCGACCTCCGCGCCCTCCTCGTCGTCCTCCTCCTCCGGCTCGACCATCTCGAGGAAGGGGTTGTTGAGCAGCTCCTGCTTGAGGTGCTGCTGGAGGTCGAGCAGGGGCATGTAGAGCAGGTCCATCGCCTGGTACAGGCGAGGATTGATCTTGAGCTCCTGCTTGAGCTGCGTGTGCTGACTGAGGCCGGCTTTCATTGGCGTGGTGCTCCCCCCCCATCATCGGCCGCCGAGAATCGAGCGCGGAGGCGCGCCGTCAGGGTCGGGCCGAGGTAGATTTCGGCGACGGTATCGTCGAAGACCAGCTCGCGCACCGTGCCCGAGACCTTCACCTGGCCGTCGAACATGATGTACGCGCGGTCCACGATGTCGAGGGTCTGCTCGACGTTGTGGTCGCTGATGAGGACGCCGATCCCGCGATGCCGCAGGCCGGCGACGATGGTCTGGATGTCGTGAACGGCGATCGGGTCGACCCCCGCGAACGGCTCGTCGAGCATCATGAACTTCGGCTCGGTGACGAGCGCCCGCGTGATCTCGAGCCGGCGCCGCTCCCCGCCGGACAGCGCGTACGCCTTGCTGTGCCGCAGGTGCTTGATGCTCAACTCGTCGAGCAGCTTCTCGAGGCGCTCGCGCCGCTGGGTGGGCGTGAGGTCGAGCGTCTCGAGGATCGCGAGAATGTTCTCCTCGACGGTGAGCTTCCGGAAGATCGACGGCTCCTGGGAGAGGTAGCCGATGCCGCGGCGCGCCCGCCGGTACATGGGCATCGCCGTGATGTCCTCACCGTCGACGAGGATGCGTCCCGAGAGCGGTTGGATGAGCCCAACGATCATGTAGAACGTCGTGGTCTTCCCCGCTCCATTCGGCCCCAGAAGGCCGACGATCTCCCCCTGTTGCAATCGGAGGGCCACGTCGTTCACGACTCTGCGCCGCCGGTAGATCTTGACCAGCCCCTCCGCCTCGAGGACACTCCCCGGGGCCGCGGCCGGCGCCGGCGCGGCCGGCGCGGCGGCGGGCGCGCCGGAGGCTCGGAGGGGCGCGGCCGGTGGCGCGGCGACGGTGACGCCGGCCGCGGAGAGCGCGGGCTGACGCGCGAGCGCCGTCGTGTGCTCCCCGGTCCGCAGCATGATGTCGGCGACCGCCGCGCGCTCGGGGGCCACCTGCTGCCAGAAGGAGTCGACGAAGCGCACGTGCGCGTCGGGTGAGCCGAGCCCTCCGGGGGGGAGCACGATGACGCCGTCGGCGACGAGGCGCGGGAGCACCTGGCGCAGGTGGGCCCGGACCTCGTCGAGGCCGAGCCGCCCCGCCTCGCGGTCCGCGTCGCGCCCCTCGGCGCGCAGCAGGAGGAGGTGGTCGTCGCGGTAGCGGATCGCGACGTCGTTGAAGACCGAGACGCCGCGGTCGTCCGCCGTCCGGATCAGCGCGTCGAGCGCGAGCGCCGTCGAGCGGTCGGCGGGCTCGAACTGCTCGACGAGGGCGCGGATGCGCGGCGGGATCTCGTTGTTCGGACTCACGGGCGCGTTCCGGAGGGCTGGGTCGTCGTGCCGCTCGCGGGGGCGGCGGGCGGCGGCGTGGTGGCGGGCGGCGTCGACGGGCGCGGTGCGGGGCGCGCCGGCGTGCGCCCG
>JBJMNL010000144.1:0-5305 GCA_045804285.1 Gemmatimonadaceae bacterium | reverse complement strand
GGTACGGTGCTCGCGCGCGCGGGGCTGGTCGCGCCGCGGCGGCGCCGGCGCCACCCCGCCCTCGGGGCGCGCGCGCCGCTCGCGACCGACCGCCCGAACCAGGTGTGGGCGGCCGACTTCATGGGCGAGTTTCGCAACGGCGACGGGGCGTACTGCTACCCGCTCACCGTCTGCGACGCCCACGCACGCTACCTGCTCGCCTGCCGGGCGCTCGACTCCGCGCGCCAGGCGGGGGCGCGGCCCGTCTTCGCGCGCCTCTTCCGGGAGTACGGGCTGCCGGAGGCGATCCGGACCGACAACGGCAACCCGTTCGCGACGGACGCGCTGGGGCGGCTCTCGCGGCTCGCGGTGTGGTGGCTCCGCCTCGGCATCCGCCCGGAGCTCAGCCAGCCGAGCCACCCCGAGCAGAACGGCCGCCACGAGCGCATGCACCGCGACCTGAAGGCGGAGACGGCGCGCCCGCCGGCGGCCGACCGGCGCGCCCAGCAGCGCGCCTTCGACCGCTTCCGCGCGACGTACAACACCGAGCGGCCGCACGCGGCGCTCGGGCAGGGCACCCCGGCGAGCCGCTACGCGGCCTCGCCGCGGGCGTGCCCGAGCCGGCTGCCCCCACTCGCGTACCCGGGCCACTGGGAGGTGCGGCGCGTGAGCCGCAACGGCGGCATCCGCTGGCACAACCGGTGGGTGAACGTGAGCCACGTGCTCGGCGAGGAGGACGTGGGGTTGGAGCCCGTGGCCGCCGGCCGCTGGTCGCTCCACTTCGGGCCCGACTTGCTCGGCCGCTTCGACGAGCGCACGTTGAGCGTGGTCGAGACGTACCACTGGCGCCTCTCACCCCTCAACCCGGGCTGAGGCTCACCCGTCATCCCGGTCTGTACCGGCCGCGGCCTAACGAGGCGCTGCAGCCCACGGCTGCGGGTCGGAGCAGCACGTTGAAAGCGGCTCGGCGTGGTACTCTGTCTCGGTCGTGTCGTGCGCTGCATCTTCCATCGACCGCAGCTGATCTTAGGCGTTCGCGTGCGACTTTGGGGCCTTCGTCGGGAGGGACCGTGCTGCTTGGTCTGGTGCTGTTCGCCCTTTACGGGTTGTTGCTCGTCGGCGTCGCCGGCGGTGCCTACTCACTGGCGGCTCACATGGTTGTCCGGCGGTTCGGACGGCCTCACCTCGTCGTGCTCTGGTTCGCCGCCAGCGTCGGGCTCGCCGCGATCGGCACCCGTAAACTTCCACCGGCCCGCCGTGCTGGCGCGGACGTGCACGACGTCAACATCCCGGGACTCTTCGCGCTCCTCCTTGCTTGGCTGCTGGTGATACTCGCGGTGCCAACATTCGTCGCCTGGCGCCGCGCCCGGTCACCGGACGCGCACGCGTCGCCGTCGGGCGCCGCCATCGGGGGCGCCGGTTGGACGATCGTCGGGTTACTGCTCGCGATCAGCATCGCGGTCGTGCTGAGAGATGCCGGCGTTCAATTCATCCCTGTTCGCTGAAGCGACTACCGTCGGCACGAGCGCGAGCGTTTTCGGCTCGCCCGTCTCGACGGGGGCCTGTGCCGTCCGGGGCCGCCGGCGAGCGCCATCGTGCCGTGACGCCTAACGCTGCGCTGCAGCCGAGGGGCGCGGTGGGAGTCGTGAGGTTGGGCCTCTGGACGGCCCCTCCGCCCGACGGCATTGTAGCGCGAGACACGGTACGCGCCCGCAGCTGAGCTCAGGCGTTAGGCGGCGACACTGCTTCTGGGGCACATTCCCGACGAGGCACTCGATGAAAAGGAACCTGATCGCGAAGGCGACCGTGACGATCGCTGCCTCCAAGGACGATGTGTGGCATGCGCTCGTGACCCCGGCAGCCATCAAGCAGTACATGTTCGGCGCTGACGTGCGATCGGAGTGGAAGGAAGGGAGCCCGATCGTCTGGAGCGGTGAATGGCAGGGCAAGTCATACGAAGACAAGGGCGTCATCATTCGAGTCGATCACGGCCGCCGACTTCAATACACGCATTTCAGCCCACTGTCGGGGCTGCCGGATGTTCCGGAGAACTACCATACCGTGACCGTCGAGTTGGCGGACGCACCGCCCGGGACATTGGTGACGCTCACGCAGGACCACAACGCAACCGAGGAGGCGCGCGAACACTCCGAGAAGAATTGGGCGATGATGCTCGCGGGCTTGAAACGGACACTTGAGGCATAGCCTCCGCAAGGTGCAAGCATACGCCCTGACGAAGGCCGGAAGATGCACGAGTCGGACGCGCCCTCGCGGTGTCGAGTGCGGGTTGGCGCCTGGGAAGGCGTCGCTGTGTGAGGCGCGCTCTGGCGCGCTACAGACGTGCGACGGTCACGGCATCGCAGTCGCGCTGCCTAACGATGCGCTGCAGCTAACAAGGCGGCCGGGGCATCAAGTGTCTTCCGTGGACACGCCGTACCGCCCTCGGCATCATATCGGGCGCTCGGCCCGAGACCTTGCAGCTGAGCTCACGCGTTTGGCGGCTGCAACGCGCCTGCGTACGGCCGCCCCCCGCGGACCGCGTGCGCCCCTCCACGGGACCGGCGCCGTGCTCGTGGGAGGCGTCGGCTGGTACGGCGGGCGGCGACGGCTCGCTCTGTTGCGGACCGCCCGCTCGGCGTATCATGGCCGCATGGACATCAGGCGGCGCGACTTCCTCCTCGCCGCGGCCGGCGCGGCGGCGGCCGCGGCTCTCGGCGCCCCCGCGGGGGCCAGACCACGCGAACGACGGGAGATGTACGGACTGATCGGCAAGATGACCGCGGTGCCGGGCCAGCGCGACGCGCTGATCGCGATCCTGCTCGACGGCGTGGCGGGCATGCCCGGGTGCCTCAGCTACGTCGTCGCGCGCGACCCGGCCGACGCGGACGCGGTCTGGATCACCGAGGTGTGGGACAGCAAGGCCAGCCACGACGCGTCGCTCTCGCTACCCGCCGTGCGGCAAGCGATCGCCCGGGGCAAGTCGCTGATCACCGGTGTCGGCGATAGGGTCGTGACGATGCCCGTCGGTGGCCACGGGCTGGCCCCGGGGGCGGCGCGCTGAGCCGGCGCGCGTTGGACCGCGGGGGGTTAGCTTCCGGAGGGCGCGGTCGGGTGATCGCTCCTCCACCCTCAGCAGCACGACCGGAGCGGAGCCTCCCTCCCCATGGCACGAAGGCCGAACTACGACTTCGAGAAGCGGCGCAAGGAGCTTGACCGGAAGGCCAAGAAGGAGGCCAAGCGCACCGACCGCCGGCAGCGGCGCGACGACCGGGCAGGCGAGGAGGCCCCGGCGCCGCCGGCGCCGGAGAGCGGGCCGCCCGGGTCTGTCCCGCCCGCCGACTAACGCCATTCAGGAGTCTTGGCGCAAGAGGGCGCGCGGAGCCTGGGGCGCGCGGGAGTGCGCGTCCTCGGCGTGTGCTCCTAGTCGTGCAGCAGCAGCGGTGCCGAGCAGCATCTCGACGACGGCCCCCTGCTCGGGGCCCAGCGCGCGGAAGTACGCCCGCACCGGGGCGCGTTCGGCGGACAACCGGCATCACGCAAACTCGGAGCACGGGATGGCGAACCGTACCGTCCACCGCCCGCGCGCTACGCGAGCGCTCCGCATTGGGAGGCGCCTCGTCATCCTCGCCGCAGCCCTTGCCCCGGGTAGGCCGCTGCGTGCCCAGACCGACGGCACGTGCGTTCCCGTCGCGGAGCGCGCCGGTCGCACCTTCGGCTGCTTCATCACCGCGCGGCAGGAACTCGGCCGCCTGGCGGTGCGCCCGGCGTTGTACTGGCATCTGGACACGTACCCGACGCGCGGCGCGGCCGAGCGCGCCCGTGCCGCGCGGTCGACCGTGGTCGAATCGCTCGGACGGATCTGGCTCTTCACCATCGCGCCGGCGGAATGGCGGCCGCGGGGTGGAACGCGCCTGGCGCGCATCGGACCGCTACCCTTGATCGCCGTCGACTCCTCGGCGGCGGTCTACATGGAAGGCGTCTTCCAGCCGGGGATGAATACCATGGTGCACCGGCACCCGGGCGTCGAGGCGTGGTTCACCCTCGCGGGTTCGATGTGCGTGGAGACCCCGGATGGCAGGGTCACGCAGCGCGCGGGCGATCCAGGGGTGCTGGTTCGTGCTGGTGTGCCCATGATGCTCACGGGTGTCGGCACCGGGCCGCGCCGCTCGGTCGTGCTCATCCTGCAGGATGCCACCAAGCCGCGCTCCACCCCTGCCACCGACTGGACGCCGCGCGGGCTGTGCCACCTGTAAGGCTGGCCGCCCATGCGCTCCATCGTCGCGCCGCCGAACAGTCGTTGCAGCCGACGCACGAGCGAAGGATTTGCGAGCGCTTCGCGCTCGCTCTCATACTGGTTCGTTCGCAGCTGAGCTGGGGCGTTCGGCCGCAGCAATTCATGCATTCCGACAGGAGCACGTGATGTCGCCCGATCTCGTTCCGATCGACCGCGCCGCTCTCGCGGAAGTTGTCCGTCGGCTCGAGGCCGCGTGGAACGCCATGGACGGCGCGGCGTTCGCCGCCGACTTCGCCGATGACGCCGACTTCGTCAACATCCGCGGCGAGCACTTCCGCGGACGGCCCGCCATAGCCGCTGGACACGCGGCCATACTCGGGACCATCTACGCCGGGAGCACGAATCGCTACACCGTTGAAGCGGCTCGGCTGCTGCGCCCGGAGGTCGCTCTGGTGCACGTGCACTCGCGACTGGATGCGCCGCATGGCCCACTGGCGGGGCGACACACGGCGCGGTTCTCTCTAGTCCTCACCCGGGAGCCGAGCGGGTGGCAGATCGTGGCCTTCCACAACACCCTGGAGCCGACGCCAGGGCCACCGCCCCGATAGCGGGCGGATCGCCGCTCGCTGACCCGGCTGCGGCGGGGGCTCTGCCTGGGAGCCCCGACTCGGCAGGCGCGCGACGGCCCCCGGCCCGCCGGCGGCCTGACGGGGCGTTGCCGCCGACGGGGCGGAACGCGCACGAGGTTCCACCCTGGCGACTCCCACGAGCCCTCGGCATCATTGCGCGCGCTCGGCATCCACCCCGCAGCCGAGCTCGGACGTTAGGCGGCCACACGCCTCTGGCAGCATTGCTGGGCATCTTTCACAGGAGCACCCTGCCGCAGTTGCCGCTCGTCGTCTGGCTCGCCGCCGCCGGTCTGGCCCTGCTGCTCTTCGGGCTGTGTGCCGGCACGGCAGGCGCGGTGGTGCGCGCGGCCGCGCGGCGGCGGGTGGCCGCGTGGCCCGCGCGGCGGGTCCTCGGCCTCGCCGGCGCCGCGGCGCTGCCCTGGCTCGTCGTCTGGCTCGCGCCGATCCGCGTCGAAGTGAGCAT
>JBJMNL010000143.1:0-13008 GCA_045804285.1 Gemmatimonadaceae bacterium | reverse complement strand
TCCCTCGGGGATCCAGAACTGCCGGAAGAGCCCCATGACGTGGTCGATGCGCAACGCGCCGGCGTGGCGGAGCGCCGAGCGCACGAGCGCGATCCAGTAGTCGTAGCGGCGCTCGGCGAGACGCCGCGGGTCCACCGGCGGCAGCCCCCAGTTCTGCCCCAGGGCGGCGTAGGGGTCCGGTGGCGCGCCGATGCTCGCGCCCGTGACGAAGAGCGACTGGTACGCCCAGCAATCGCTGCCGTCGCCGGCGCTGCCGATCGCGAGGTCCTGGTACACCCCGACCGGCAGCCCGAGCGCGCGTCCACGCGCCGAGGCCGCCGCGAGCTGCCGGTCGAGCGCGAACTGGAGCCACCGGTGGAAGTCCACCCGCTCGGCGTGCTCGCGACGGAAGGCGTCGACGGCGGGGGAGGCGGGATCGCGATAGGGCGCCGGCCACGCGCGCCAGGACGCGGCGCGCGGGGCGCGGGACGTGAAGTGCTCCTCGAGCGCGCAGAAGGTCGCGAAATCCTCGAGCGCCCTGCCCTGCGCGGCGAGGTAGCGATCGTACTCCTCGCGCCGCGGCGCGCCGCGGAAGCGCGAGTGCAGCGTCTCGAGCAGCGGCAGCTTGATCGCCATCACGCTCTCGTAGTCCACCTGGCGCGATTCGCGCAGCCGCGCCAGCTCGCGCCGGAAGCCGGCCGACGCGATGCGCTCGCGCGCCTCCGGGGCGTGCGCCAGCTCGGGCACCCGCTCGACGTCGAGGTAGAGCACGTTCCGGAAGAGGCGGCTCACGGGGCTGTAGGGACTGATGTCGCCCCCCCGGTTTCGCAGCGCGTGGAGCGGGTTGACGCCCACGAAGGCGGCGCCGGCGCCGTGCGCGTAGGCGAGGAGCTCCCCGAGATCGGTGAGGTCGCCGACGCCCCAGTTCCGCGCGCTGCGCACGGCGTAGAGGTTGGCGGTGAGGCCGGCGACGCGCTCGCCGCGGAGGAGCCGCGCGGGCGACGGACACGCGGGCGGGACGACGACGAGGGTCTGCTCCGTGGCCCGCTCCTCCCCGCGGCCGCGCAGGGCGACGCGAAGCTCGTGGTAGCCGAGCGGCGGGTGGACCGGCAGGCGGAGCCTCAGCGCCCCGCCCTCGCGCGGCCGGCGCGCGCGCCCCTCGGCGCGGTGTGTCGCCCCACCCTCCTCGCGCAGCTCGAGCGCCCACTCCGCCGACGCGCCGAGCGCGGCGGGGAGCGCGAGGGCCACCTCGGCGGCGTCGCGGCCGCGGCGCGCGACGACCCGCACCGGGGGGACGACGCGCGACGCCTCGCGCTCGGTCAGCTCCTCGAGCGCGCGCCGCGCGGCGGCGGCGTCGCCCGCGTCGATGCCCATCGCGGCGAGGAGGGCGACGCGCGTCGCGTCGGTCGTCCGCCGGCGCTCCTTCCCGGTCTGGTCCACGTACTCGGAGAGGATGCCGACGTGGTCCGCGAGGGCGCGGAGGGGAGCGCGCGTCACGGGCGCGGGATCGCGAGCGTGGAGCGGCGGCCCTCGCGCGTCATCGCTGGCGCGCTTCGGGCGCGAGCACGACGGCGCCGAGCGGTGGGAGGGAGAGCGCCATGGAGTGCGCGAATCCGTGAAAGGGCGCGAGCTCCGGCACGACGCGCTCCCGTAGCGGGTAGCCGCTGCCGCCGAAGCGCGCGTCGTCGCTCGAGAGGAGCGTCACGTACGGCGCCTCCGAGGGCGCGCCGATGCGGTAGTTCTCGCGCGGCACGGGCGTGAGGTTCAGCACCACGACCAGGTGATCCGCACCATCGCGGCGGACGTACGAGACGACGGAGTTCGCGCGGTCGCCGACGTCGATCCAGGAGAAGCCCGCGGGGTCGTGGTCGAGGCGCCACAGCGGGGGGCGGTCGCGATAGAGCCGGCCGAGCTCCTCGACGAAGCGCCCGAACGCGGCGCGGCGCGGCTCCCGGGCGAGCGCCCAGTCGAGCGCCGCGTCGTGGTCCCATTCCGTGTCCGGCGCGAGCTCGGTGCCCATGAAGAGCAGCTTCTTCCCCGGGCGCGTGTACTGGTAGGCGAGCAGGAGCCGGAGGTTGGCGAAGCGCTGCCAGTCGTCGCCCGGCATCTTGCCGAGCAGCGAGCGCTTGAGGTGGACCACCTCGTCGTGCGACAGCGGCATGAGGAACCGCTCGCTGTACTCGTACATCATGGCGAAGGTGAGCTGGTCCTGGTGGTGCGCGCGGTGGAGCGGATCGGTGGCGAAGTAGGCGAGGGTGTCGTGCATCCACCCCATGTTCCACTTGAACGTGAAGCCCAGCCCGCCCTCCCGCGCCGGCTTCGTGACGCCGGGCCACGCCGTGGACTCCTCGGCGATGGTGACGCAGCCGGGATGGCCGGCGTGCACGGCCTCGTTCACGGCGCGCAGGAAGTCGATGGCGTCGAGGTTCTCGCGGCCGCCGAGGCGGTTGCGCAGCCACTCGCCGGGCCGGCGGCTGTAGTCCAGGTAGAGCATCGACGCGACCGCGTCCACGCGCAGCCCGTCGACGTGGAACTCCTCGAGCCAGTAGAGGGCGTTCGCGAGGAGGAAGTTGCGCACCTCGCTGCGCCCGTAGTTGAAGATCAGCGTCCCCCAGTCGGGGTGCTCGCCGAGGCGCGGGTCCTCGTGCTCGTAGAGCGCGGTGCCGTCGAAGCGGCGCAGGGCGTAGTCGTCCTTGGGGAAGTGCGCCGGCACCCAGTCGAGGATCACGCCGAGCCCCGCCTGGTGGAGGGTGTCGACGAGGAAGCGGAAGTCGTCCGGCGTGCCGTGGCGCGAGGAGGGCGCGTAGTAGCCGGTGACCTGGTAGCCCCACGAGCCGGCGAAGGGATGCTCGGCCACGGGGAGGAGCTCGACGTGGGTGAAGCCGAGCCCGCGCGCGTGCTCGGCGAGTCGCGGCGCGATCTCGCGGTAGGACAGCGGCCGGCTTCCCTCCCCCTCTCCGCTGCGCGCCCAGGAGCCGAGGTGCACCTCGTACACGAGCAGCGGCTCGCGCGGCGGGTCGCGGCGGGCGCGCGCCGCCATCCAGTCGGCGTCGCCCCACGCGTACGTCCCTGTGGGGACGACGATCGACGCCGTCGCGGGTGCCTGCTGCATCTTGAGCGCGACGGGGTCGGTCTTGAGGCGCAGCGCCCCCTCGCGCGTGAGGATCTCGAACTTGTAGAGGGCGTTCTCGCCGATGCCGGGCACGAAGAGCTCGAAGACGCCGGAGCCGCCGAGGATGCGCATCGGGAGGAGGCGTCCGTCCCAGCCGCAGAAGTCGCCGACGACGCTGACGCGGCGCGCGTTGGGCGCCCAGACGGCGAAGGCGACGCCGCTCACGCCGTCCACCGTGCGCGGATGGGCGCCGAGCATCTCCCAGAGGCGGCGGTGGGTGCCCTCGTTGAAGAGGTGGAGGTCCACGTCGCCCACCGTGGGGAGGAAGCGGTAGGGGTCGTCGCGCTCCCACGTGGCGCCGTCGGCGAAGCGGAAGCGAAGCCGATAGCGGAGCGGGAGCGACCTGCCCGGGAGGAAGAGCGAGAAGAGCCCGCCGCGCACGGGCGCCATGGCCGCGGTCTCGCCCTCGGGCAGGAGGCACTCGACCGCGGTGGCGTCCGGGTGATAGGCGCGGACGGCGACGCCGGCGACGGCGCCGACCGACGCCGGGTGGGCGCCGAGGATGGCGTGCGGGTCCCGCTCCTCGCCGGCGAGCAGCCGCGCGACGGCGGGCTCGGAGATCGGGGGTCCCGCGGCGGGCACCGGGCGCCCGGGCGGAGGAGATTCGATGCCGGTCGCGGCAGGATGGTGGTGGGGAGCGGCGGCGGCGGGGCGATCTTGAAGTTGGGGGGGGGCCCCCACGCTCGGCTCCTCCGCCCGCCGCCCGCCGTCGCTCCCCTTCCGGCGTCCCCGCATCAGCCGCCCGCCCGCGCGGCGCCCGCCACCGCGGCCCTGTTCACCGCCGCTGCCCCTTCGGGCGCGCTCGTCATCGTGTGCAGCCGCCGGTCGGCGCCGAAGCGGAGCAGCTCGAGCGAGTACGGCGCCAGCCGCACCGCGCCGTGGAGCACGACGTGGAGGTCGCGCTGGGCGGTGTTGACGAGCTCCGCCCAGAAGCCCTCGCCGCCCACCTGCGGCGTCGCGAACGAGACCTCGCGGTCGCTGGCGTTGAAGAGCACGAGCATCGTGTCCCCCTTCACCGGCCGCCCGCGTTCGTCCGTCTCGTCCGCCGCCTCGCCGCTGATCAGCATCCCGAGCGCGTGATTGCCCGGGTCCTGCCAGTCCTCGTGACGCATCTCGGAGCCGTCCGGGCGGAGCCAGGTGAGGTCCTTCGCCCCCTCGCGCCCCACCGGCCGTCCGCGGAAGAAGGCCCGCCGGCGGAGCACCGGGTTCGTGTGGCGGATCGCGAACAGCTTGCGCGTGAAGGCGAGCAGCTCGCGCTGCCAGTCAGCGAGGTCCCAGTCGACCCAGGCGAGCTCGTTGTCCTGCGCGTAGGCGTTGTTGTTCCCGCGCTGCGTGCGGCCGATCTCGTCGCCGTGCGAGATCATCGGCACGCCCTGCGACAGCGCGAGCGTCGCGAGGAAGTTGCGCATCGAGCGCAGCCGCATCGAGTTGACGCGCGCGTCGCCGGAGTCCCCCTCGGCGCCCCAGTTGCGGCTCAGGTTCTCGTTGTGCCCGTCCTGGTTCTCCTCGCCGTTCGCCTCGTTGTGCTTCCGCTCGTAGCTCACCAGGTCGCGCAGCGTGTAGCCGTCGTGCGCGGTGACGAAGTTGACGCTGGCGTACGCCTGGCGGTCGTTCCAGGCGTAGATGTCGCTCGACCCGGAGAGGCGCGACGCGAGCTCCGGCACGACGCCGGGGTCCCCCCGCCAGTAGCGGCGCACCGCGTCGCGGTACTTGTCGTTCCACTCCGCCCACCCGACGGGGAAGTTCCCCACCTGGTAGCCGCCCGGCCCGACGTCCCACGGCTCGGCGATGAGCTTGACGCGCGAGAGCACGGGGTCCTGGTGGATGATGTCGAAGAACGTGCCGAGCCGGTTCACCTCGTACAGCTCGCGCGCCAGCACGGGCGCGAGGTCGAAGCGGAAGCCGTCGACGTGCATCTCGGTCACCCAGTAGCGGAGCGAGTCCATGATGAGCTGGATCGTCCGCGGGTGCGTCATGTTCAGGCTGTTCCCGGTACCCGTGAAGTCGAGGTAGTAGCGGGGGTCGTCGGGGTTCAACAGGTAGTACGACCTGTTGTCGACGCCGCGCAGCGAGAGCGTGGGACCGAGGTGGTTCCCCTCACCGGTGTGGTTGTAGACGACGTCGAGGATCACCTCGATCCCGGCCGAGTGGAGCTTCTTCACCATCGACTTGAACTCGTACACCTGCGCGCCGAGCCCGCCGGTGGAGTAGCGGATGTCGGGCGCGAAGAAGCCGATCGAGTTGTATCCCCAGTAGTTCGTGAGCCCGCGCTCGGCGAGGTGGCGGTCGGCGGCGAAGTGGTGCACGGGGAGGAGCTCGACCGCGGTCACGCCGAGGGCGAGGAGGTGGTCGAGGACAGGGTCGCTCGCCAGGCCGAGGAAGGTGCCGCGCAGCCGCTCGTCGACGTCCGGGTGCCTGATCGTCATCCCGCGCACGTGGCACTCGTAGATGAGCGTGCGGTTCCACGGCGTGCGCGGCGGCCGGTCGTCCTCCCAGGTGAAGGCGCTCTCGACCACCACCGACCTGGGGATGCCGACCGCGCTGTCGTCGAGCTCCGGCTCGAGGTCCTCGCGCGGTCCGCCCACCTTGTAGGCGAAGAGACGGTCGCTCCACCGGATGGTGCCGCTGATCGCCTTGGCGTAGGGGTCGATGAGCAGCTTGGCGGGGTTGAAGCGATGTCCCTCCTCCGGCCGGTACGGGCCGTGAACACGGTAGCCGTAGAGCTGTCCCGGGCGCACGTCGGGGAGATAGCAGTGCCACACCTGGTCGCTGCGCTCGCGCAGCGGGATCCGCACGCGCTCCCGCGGGTCGTCGCCCCGGTCGAAGAGACAGAGCTCGACGCCGGAGGCGTTCTCGGAGAAGAGCGCGAAGTTCACTCCCTCGCCGTCCCACGTCGCGCCGAGCGGGTAGGGCTGGCCGGGCCAGACGCGCATCACCGTTCCTCCTCGAGGGCGAAGAGCGCGGCCGCGCCGGCCGGGAGCGTCGCGTGCGCGCCCTCCACCCGGACGGGGTCGCGGGGGCCGGCCAGCTCGACCGCCGCGAGCCCCGCGTAGGCGGCGTCGGTGGTCGCCAGCAGACGCACCCATCGACCGCCGGCGGGCGCGGCGTCCCCCGCCGGCGCACCGTCGTCGACGAGCGGGACGGCGCGAGGGTGCCCGCTCAGGTTGAATGCGGCGACCAGCGGGCGGCCGACCGATCCGCGGGCGGGGGTCAGCCCGAGCGCCACCCAGCCGCCGCCGTGCTCCGTGGGCTCGTCGCCGCCCCACACGCGCACCGCCGCGCTTCCCGGCCGCAGCGCCGGCTCGTCGCGCCGGAGCCGCAGCAGGTCGCGGTGGAGCGCGAGGAGCGCGGCGTGCCGCGGCAGCCGCGCCTTCGCGCGGTCGAGCCGGGAGCGCGCGAAGCTCTCCTCGGCCTGCGGATCGGGGACGCCGTCCGTCCATCCGAACGACGCGAACTCCTCGCGCCGCCCCTTCCGCACCGCCTCGACGAGCGCGGGGTCGCCGTGGCTGACGAAGTACAGGAAGGGGTTGGTCTCCCCGTACTCCTCCCCCATGAACAGCAGCGGCACGTAGGGGGAGAGGAGGAGCAGCGCCGCCGCCAGCTTCTGCCGCTCGAAGGAGACGAGCGTGGCCAGGCGCTCCCCTGCGGCGCGGTTCCCCACCTGGTCGTGGTTCTGCACGCCGACCACGAACCGGTCGCGCGACAGCCCGGCCGGGCTTCCGCCGTGACGGCGGCGGCGGTGGGCCGAGTAGCGGCCGGCGTAGACGTAGGGTTCGCGGAGCGCGGCCGCCACCGGCGCGACGCCGCCGAAGTCGGCGTAGTAGCCGCTCGACTCGCCGGTGAGCGCGGCGTGGACGGCGTGATGCAGGTCGTCGCTCCACTGCGCGTCGAAGCCCCACCCGTGAGCGGACCGCGGACGGACGACCTTCGGGTCGTTGAGATCGCTCTCGGCGACGACGTTGATGCGCCGGCCAAGCGCGGCGCCGAGCGCGTGGACGCGGCCGGTCAGCTCGGCGAGCACGTGCTCGGCGCCGAAGTCGAAGATCCCGTGCACGGCGTCGAGGCGCAGCGCGTCCACGTGGTACTCGCTCACCCAGTACAGCGCGTTGTCGATCACGTAGCGGCGCACCTCGTCGCTCTCGGGCCCGTCGTAGTTCACCGCGCGCCCCCACGGGGTGCGGTAGACGTCGGTGAAGTACGGGGCGAACGGGTCCAGGTAGTTCCCCTCCGGCCCGAGGTGGTTGTAGACGACGTCGACCACCACCGCGAGCCCCTCGGCGTGCGCGGCGTCCACGAGCCGGCGCAGCCCCTCGGGGCCGCCGTAGCTGTTCTGCGGCGCGTACGGGAAGACGCCGTCGTAGCCCCAGTTGCGCGTCCCAGGGAACTGCGCGACGGGCATGATCTCGACCGCCGTCACGCCCAGGTCGCGGAGCCCGCGCAGATACGGGATCGCGCCGTCGAAGGTACCCTCGTCCGAGAACGTGCCGACGTGGAGCTCGTAGATCACGTAGTCGGCCGTCGCGGGGCCGCGCCACGCGTCGTCGGTCCAGCGGAAGGCGCCGGGGTCGACGACGCGCGACGGGCCGTGCACGCCCGCGGGCTGGAAGCGGCTCACCGGATCGGGGAGCGCGCGCTCGCCGTCGAGCACGTAGCGATAGTCCGCCCCCGCGCCCACGCCCGACACCGTGCTCGCGAAGACGCCGCCGGCGCGCGCCGCGAGCTCGTGCTCGCCGGCGGGCTCCCCGGCACCGTCCAGCAGCCGCACCGCCACCCGCCGGGCGCGCGGCGCCCAGACGGCGAAGCGCACGGCGCCCGTGGCGGTCGGCGTCGCGCCGCGGTCGAGCGACCAGCGCGTGGACGGCCGCTCCGCAGCGAGCTCCTCGACCAGCATCTCCTCGGCCTCCAGCTCCCGAACGCTCATCGTCCTCCATCCCACGCCGGGTCAAGCAGGCGCGCGACACCGGCCAGCGGCACCCACACCCAGTCGGGGCGGTTGTTCAGCTCGTACGCCAGCTCGTAGAACAGCTTCTCCGCCTCGAACAGCGCCACGAGCGCATCGGCGCGGTCGCGCCGCCGCGGCAGATAGGGTGCCTCTCTCGCCGGCGCGCCGCCGTCGTCGCCGAAGTAGCCGGCGAGGAAGGCACGGCGCACCTCACGCTCCCAGCGCGAGGAGCGGGCCGCGGCGGCCGCCCGCGCGCGGTCCTCGGCAGCTGCGGCGATCGCGGCGGCGTACGCGAACGAGCGCAGCATTCCGGCGACGTCCCGCAGCGCGCTGTTCCGCGCCCGCCGCTCGGCGAGCGGGCGCGCCGGCTCTCCCTCGAAGTCGATGACGAAGAAGTCGCCGGCGCGGGTTCGCAGCACCTGCCCCAGGTGGTAGTCGCCGTGGTGACGGACGAGCTGCCCGGCGTCGTCGCCCACCGCGCCGGCGACGCGCCCGATCAGTCGCGTCACGTCGTCGCGCCGCACGGCGGCCACGTCGGCGCTCGCCGCGTCGCGCGTGCCGAGCGCGCCAGCGGCGCGGCGGCGCTCCAGCAGGTCGAGGCCGGCCACGACCGCGCGCTCCGCCCCCGCCACCCAGCGCGCCACCTCGGCCGCACCGGCCGGGCGTGGCGCGAACTCCGGATCGTGCGCGTCGGAGGCGAGCGCCTCGTGTAGCTCGCGCGTGATCGCGCCGAGGCGCGCGGCGTCGGCGGCGAAGGGAACGGGTGCGGCGTCGGACGGCGGGCCATCCAGCGCGTCCGACGGCGCGGCACCCAGATAGTGCCGCGCACAGTCGCGGGCGCTCGAGAACGCGTCGTCGGCGTCGGCCACGAAGGCCTGGAGCATGCCGGCGGCGCCCGCGGGTCCGTCGCCGGCCTCGACGCGCGCCGCGCCGCGCAGTGCCGGCGTGTGGCGGAAGGTGGTGCGCGTGGCGAGGAAGCGCGCGATCTCGACTTCGGGGCTCTCGCCGGCCTCGAGCCGGCGAAAGAGCTTGAGGATCGCGCGGTCGCCGTAGACGATCGAGCTGTTGCTCTGCTCCGCGGAGAGGAGGCGGGACGGAGGACAGGGGTCGGAGGGCGCAGCCCCGCCCGCCGGCATCGACTCGACGACGAGGCGCGCGCCCTCGCCGGCGACCGTCTCGCCGCGCTGGAACGCCTCCCACAGCCACTCGCGGAACGCCGGCTCCTCGGTGGCGTCGATCAACACGCCTCGGGCGTCGCCGGCCTCGACGCGGGCGAGCGCAGCCGCGTCGTCGCGCGCGTCCCCCGAGGTCCCGCGCGCCGCGCCACTCGCCCGCCGGCCGGCGCTCCGGACGGCGAGGGGCAGCTGATACCGCTCGCGCCGCCCGCCGGGCAGCGCGACGTCGACGAGCGTGAGCGCCGCCGCGACGCCGGGAGCGCGCAGCGGGATCACGGCGGCGAATCGCGCCACCGCGGCGGGCTCCCCCTTGGCGCCGTACCAGCGGCGGTCGGCGAGGTAGGACGCCAGCGGCTCACCGTCCAGCGCCGCCAGTGCCGCCGGAGCCAGCGCGTCGCCCAGTGTCCCGGTCACGCGCAGCGCCGGCGGCTCGACGGCGGCGGCGCTCACGAGCCGCTCCCCTCCTCCGTCGCCGCGGGCGGCCGCTCGAGGCGGAACCAGTAGTAGCCGTGCGGCCCGAAGGTGAGGAAATAGGGGAGCTCGCCGATCTGCGGGAACGGGCGGCCGCTCCACATCTCGACGGGCACGTAGCCGGCGAAGCGGCGCAGGTCGAGCTCGACCGGCTCGGCGGAGCGCGCCAGGTTACAGGCGACGAGGATGGTGTCCTCCTCGTAGCGCCGGAGGAAGACCAGGACGCGGCGGTTCTCGGGAGTGAGGAACTCGAGCGTCCCGCGTCCGAACGCCTTCGACTGCTTGCGAACCGCGATCAGACGGCGCATCCAGCGGAGGAGCGACGTCTGCGTGCGCTCCTGCGCCGCCACGTTCACCCCCTGGTAGCCGTAGGGCGGATCGACGACGATCGGGCTGTAGAGCGCGGCGCTGTCGGCGTCGGAGAAGCCGGCGTTCCACGAGCCGTTCCACTGCATCGGCGTGCGGACGCCGTTCCGGTCGCCGAGGTAGACGTTGTCGCCCATCCCGATCTCGTCGCCGTAGTAGACGATCGGCGTGCCGGGCATCGACATGAGCAGCGTGTTCATCAGCTCGATCCGCCGACGTCCGTTGTCCATGAGCGGCGCGAGGCGCCGCCGGATGCCGACGTTGATGCGCATCCGCTGCTCGCGGGCGTACTCGCGGTACATGTAGTCGCGCTCCTCGTCGGTCACCATCTCGAGCGTGAGCTCGTCGTGGTTGCGGAGGAAGATCGCCCACTGGCACTCGGCGGGGATGTCCGGCGTGCGCGCCATGATCTCGATCATCGGCGTGCGGTCCTCCTTGCTCACCGCCATGTACATGCGCGGCATGAGCGGGAAGTGGAACGCCATGTGGCACTCGTCGCCGTCCCCGAAGTAGGGTCGCACGTCGGGGGGCCACTGGTTCGCCTCGGCGAGCAGCATGCGCCCCGGGAACTCGGCCTCGAGCGCGGCCCGGATCTTCCTGAGCACCGCGTGCGTCTCGGGGAGGTTCTCGCAGTTCGTCCCCTCGCGCTCGATCAGGTACGGCACGGCGTCGAGGCGCAGGCCGTCCACCCCCATGCGCAGCCAGAAGCGCATGACGTTGATCACCGACTCGAGCACCTTCGGGTTGTCGAAGTTGAGGTCGGGCTGGTGGCTGAAGAAGCGGTGCCAGTAGAACTGCTGCGCGACCTGGTCCCACGCCCAGTTCGACTTCTCGGTGTCGGTGAAGATGATGCGCGTCCCGGCGTACTTCGCCGGGTCGTCGCTCCACACGTAGAAGTCGCGCTCGGGCGACGCCTTGGGCGCGTTCCGCGCGCGCTGGAACCAGGGGTGCTGGTCCGAGGTGTGGTTGATGACGAGCTCGGTGATGACGCGGATGCCGCGGGCATGCGCCTCGGCGAGGAAGCGCTTGAAGTCCTCGATCTGCCCGTACGTCGGGTGGATCTCCTCGTACGAGGCGATGTCGTAGCCGTCGTCCTTGAGCGGCGACGGGTAGAACGGCAGGAGCCAGACGCAGTCGGCGCCGAGCGCATGGATGTAGTCGAGCTTCTGCGTCAGGCCGGCGAAGTCGCCGTAGCCGTCGCCCGTGGAGTCGCGGAAGGCCTTGACGTGGATCTGGTAGATGATCGCGTCCTTGTACCAGAGCGGGTCGCCCGCGAGCGCCGGCGCGGGCGCCGGGATGGCGGTCGCGACGGCGCGGGCGGCGACGCCGGCGGTGGTGGCGGCGGTGGCGCCGGCCGCCACGCTCCCGTCGCCGCCCGCGGTCTCGGCGGGCGCGGGTCCAGCGGGCGCACCCGCCGGCGCGGCATCCGGCCGGGCGCTCATGGCCGCACCTCCTCACTCCGGGCCGCGCCGCGTCCCGCGCCGCGGGCGGGACGCACGACGCGCAGCAGGTGGCCGGGCTGGCGCGCCGGGTCCAGGCGAACGTAGTTCCGCGCCCCGCGCCACGCGTAGTGCTCGCCGGTGAGGAGGTCCTCCACCGTGTACGTCTCGTCCTCGGCCAGCCCGAGCTCGGCGACGGGAACGGTCACCATCCCGTCGCGTGCCTCCCGCGGGTCGACGTTCACCGCCACGAGCAGGTCGTCGCCGCCCGGCGGCGCGGCCTTGCGGTAGAAGAGGATGTCCGGAGTGCTGGAGGGATGGAAGGAGAGATTGTCGGCGCGCTGGAGCGCGCGCTGGTCGCGGCGGATGCGGTTCAGGAGGCGGATCTCCGCGTTGAGGTTCCCGGGCGCGTCGTAGTCGCGCTGCCGGAGCTGATACTTCTCCGAGTCCAGGTACTCCTCACTACCCGGACGCACGGGCTCGTGCTCCATCAGCTCGAATCCGCTGTAGATCCCGTACAGGGGACTCAGCGTCGCCGCGAGCAAGAGGCGCACGCGGAAGGCACCCGCGCCGCCGGTCTGCAGGTACTCGTGGAGGATGTCGGGGGTGTTCGTGAACAGGTTGCCGCGGTAGTACTCGAGCAGCTCGGGGCGACTGAACTCCGTCATGAACTGGCGCAGCTCCCAGGCGCTGTTCTTCCACGTGAAGTACGTGTACGACTGGGTGAAGCCGAGCTTCGCGAGATGGAGCAGCTTCTTCGGGCGCGTGAACGCCTCGGAGAGGAAGACGACGTCGGGGTGGTCGCGCCGGACCTCGGCGATGACCCACTCCCAGAAGGCGAACGGCTTGGTGTGCGGGTTGTCGACGCGGAAGGTCCGCACGCCGCGCTCGATCCAGAAGAGCAGCACGTCGCGGCACGCCGCCCAGAGCGCCTCGCGGTCCTCGGACCAGAAGTCGAGCGGGACGATGTCCTGGTACTTCTTGGGCGGGTTCTCGGCGTACTGGATCGAGCCGTCGGGGCGGATCACGAACCAGTTCGGGTGCTCCTTCACCCACGGGTGGTCGGGGGAGCACTGGAGCGCGTAGTCGAGCGCAACCTCGAGGCCGAGCTCGTTGGCGCGGCAGACGAAGCGCGAGAAGTCCTCGAGCGTGCCGAGGCCCGGGTCCACGGCGGTGTGGCCGCCGCACTCGTTTCCGATCGCCCAGGGACTGCCGAGGTCGTCGGGGCTCGACTGGAGCGTGTTGTTCGGCCCCTTGCGAAAGGTGCGGCCGATGGGATGGATCGGAGGCAGGTAGACGACGTCGAAGCCGAGCTCCGCGAGGCGCGGGAGCTGGCGCGCCGCGTCGGCGAACGTCCCGTGCCGGCCCGGCACCGGCGACTGCGAGCGCGGGAAGAGTTCGTACCAGGCGGCGAAGCCGGCGCGCTCGCGGTCGACGGTGATCGTCAGCTCGCGCGGATAGCTC
>JBJMNL010000142.1:0-9420 GCA_045804285.1 Gemmatimonadaceae bacterium | reverse complement strand
GGCGCTTCAAGAACGCGCGGGCGACCGTCGTCGCGGACGAGGCGCACCCGGAGACGGCCCGCGTCGAGGTCGAGATCGACGTGGCGAGCATCGACACCGGCGCCGCGGACCGCGACGCCCACCTGCTCGCCGCCGACTTCTTCGATGCGGAGCGATATCCGACGATCCGGTTCCGGAGCACACGCGTCGAGGGCAGCGGCAGTGGAAAGGAGGGCGACCGGTTTCGCCTGATCGGCGACCTGACGATCCGCGACGCGACGATGGAGCTCGCCCTGGATTGCGAGTTCGAGGGACGCGGCCCGGACCCGTGGGGAAAGGAGCGGGCTGGTTTCGGCGCCTCGGCGGAGATCGACCGCCGGGAATGGGGCCTCAGGTGGAACCAGGCCATCGAGACCGGCGGCGTGCTGGTCGCCAACAAGGTGCGGATCGAGGTCGAGGCGCAGTTCGTCCGGCAGGGGGAGTGAGGTCGTACCGGTAGCGATCTTCCCCGCGTGCTGAGGTCGTGCGCGAGCACGCGGAAGATCGCGAGCCGGAGCGCGGCGAGGTCGGACGTCGGTCGCGACGCGACGCGCTACGCCGCCGCGCCGGGACGGCGCGTGTCCGGCGCCGGACCGGCCGGTGTCCCGGACTCGGCGGCGACCGCGTGGTCGCCCGCGAGGTACCAGGGGGTGCTGATCACGATCACGCGCGGGCCGCCGCGCAGCAGCAGGAGCCCCTTGAGGAGCGTCGGCCGGTGGCTCGGGAGGAGCAGATGGTACCAGCGGCGGTCGACGAGCTCCGGCACGACGACGCCCACGTACCGTCGCGGGTGCGCGTCCGCGAGCGCCCGAACGTGCGTGAGCAGCGGCCCGAAGAACTCGCGGTAGGGCGACTGGAGCAGCACGAGCTCCGGCGGCGCGAACCCCGCCTCGCGTAGGGGGGACTCGACCGACTCGCGCCAGTGACGCCGCAGGTCGTCCATCGCGAGGTCTTCCGCGAAGACCTGCACCACCTGCACGTCGGGCGACATGCTGACCGCGAGCCGCAGCGCCTTACGAGCGACGCGGTTCAGCCGCTTGATCGGCACGACGACGATGGGCGGCGGCGGCCGGTCGAGCTGGAGCGGCCCGTCGACGTCGATCTCGCGCTCGATCCGGCCCTCCTGCTCGCGCACGCCGTGGAAGAACATGACAAGGGCGGGGACGATGAGCACCGTGATCCACGCCCCCTCCGTGAACTTCGAGATCACGATGACGACGAGCGTCGCGCCCGTGGCGACGGCGCCGGCCGCGTTGACGATGCGCGAGCGTGTGGCACCGCGGCCGCCGACGCGCCTCCAGTGCGCGACCATGCCGGCCTGCGACAGGGTGAAGGTGAGGAACGCCCCGACGGCGAACAGCGGGATGAGGCGGTCGGTGATGCCCCCGAACGCGACGAGCAGGGACGCGGCGAGCGCCGCGAGCACGACGATGCCGGCCGAGTAGACGAGCCGGCGGCCGGGGTGCGCGAACTCCGCCGGGAGGTACTCGTCGAGCGCGAGCACCCGGCAGAGACGCGGGAAGCCGGCGAAGCTCGTGTTCGCCGACAGGCAGAGCACCGCGACGACGGCCGCGATCGTGACGTAGTAGAACGCGCCGCGCCCCGCCACCGCGGCGACGAGCTGGGAGATGATGCTCTGGTATCCCGCCTCGCCGGGCCGCGTCGCGGCGACGTCGTACGCGCGCGCGAGGAACGCGATCCCCGCGAGCAGGAGCGCGAGCGCGGCGATGATGACCGTCAGCGTGCGCTGCGCGGTCTTCACCGCCGGCGCCTTGAAGAGCGGCACGGCGTTCGAGACGGACTCGACGCCGGTCATCGCGGTGCACCCGCTCGCGAACGCGCGGAGCAGCAGCCAGACACCGACGACGCCGGCCGCGGTTCTCGTCGCCGGGTGCGGCGGCGGGGGGGCGACCACCGGTGCGGGGTGCCCGCCCGCGAGCACGGTCCTCGTCAGGCCGATGAGGACCGTCGCGCCGAGGCACGCGAGGAACGCGTAGGTCGGGAGCATGAAGAGCAGCCCCGACTCGCGCACGCCCCGCAGGTTGACGACGGTGATGAGGGCGAGGGTCGCGAGGCAGAGCGGGAGCGTGTACGGCAGGAGCGCCGGGGCGGCCGAGACGACGGCGCCCACGCCGGCGGAGATCGCGACCGCGACGTTGAGGACGTAGTCGAGGAAGAGCGCGCTCGCCGCGAGGAGCCCGGGCATGGGGCCGAGGTTCTCCGAGGCGACCGTGTACGCGCCGCCGCCGTTCGGGTAGGCGGCGATGGTCTGGCGGTAGGAGACGAAGACGACGAGGAGGACCGCGACGACGACGGCGCTGATCGGCCCGATGTAGCCCGTGGCGGCGGCGCCGAACGCCATCAGGATGGTGAGCGCGGCCTCCGGCCCGTACGAGGCCGACGCGAGCGCGTCGAGCCCGAGGACGGGGATCCCTCGCAGCGGCCCGATCTTCTGCGCTTCCTGCTCCTCGGACCGGAGCGGCCGGCCGAAGAGGACTTCGCTGAGCGACATGGACGCGTGGTGAGGCATGGTTGGGACTCCACGGACTGAGGCAGACGTCGTGCCCCGCGCGCGGACGCCACGCGAACCGGGCCGCGCGACGGCGTGACGCGGCGGCACGACGCGACGGCGTAGCGGATTCGACCATCGGCGGACCCGCTGGCCCGAATATCCCGCGTCAGCCGCGCATGTCGTCTGGGAGGGAACGGTGAGGGAGCGCAGGGTCGAGCGCCGGGACCGCCGCCGGGCCGCGGGGCAGCCGCGCGATCCGAACGCGAAGCCGAGTGTGGGCGCGGACGGCGCACACGGCGCCGCGGGCACGACCGCCGCGGTCGTCGCGGAGCGGGGGGCGAAGCGCCGGGGCATGCTGCGGACGGTCGGCCTCGGCGTCATCACGGGGGCCGCGGACGACGACCCGTCGGCCGTCGGGACCTACGCCAGCGCAGGCGCCGCGTTCGGGCCCGCGGTCCTGTGGACCGCGCCCGTCACGCTCCCGATGATGGTCACCGTCGTGTACCTGTCGGGCAAGCTGGGACAGGTCGCGGGGGAGGGGCTGTTCGCGGTGCTCCGGCGCCGCTACTCGCGGTGGATCCTGTTCCCCACGCTCGCCGGCGTGCTGATCGGGAACGTCATCGAGGCCGCGGCCGACATCGGCGGCATGGCGGCGGCCCTGAACCTGATCGTGCCGATCCCGATCCCATGGATCGTGGTGCTCGTGACGGCGCTCGCGCTCGTCCTCCAGATCTGGGGGTCGTACCGCCTCATCAGCACCGTCCTCCGGGTGCTCGCCCTCACGCTGCTCGCCTACGTCGGCTCGGCGTTCCTGGCGAAGCCGGACTGGGGGCCGGTGCTGCGCGGCACGCTCGTCCCGACCCTCCGCTTCGACCGGGACTTCCTCGCGATCCTCGTCGCCATCATCGGCACCTCGCTCTCGGCCTACCTCTACACCTGGCACTCGAACCAGGAGGTCGAGGAGGAGATCGCGATGGGGCGCCGCCGTCTCTCCGACCGGCGCGGGGCGACCGAGGACGAGCTGCGCCGGTCGTGGTGGACCGTCGTCGCGGGGATGTTCTTCTCGAACGTGGTCATGTACTTCATCATCCTCGCGACGGCCTCCACGCTCTACGTCGCCGGCCAGCGGGACATCGACAGCGCGGCGCAGGTGGCCGAGGCGCTTCGACCACTCGCCGGCCGCGCGGCGAGCGCGCTGTTCGCGATCGGCATCGTCGGCGTCGGCTTTCTCGCCGTGCCGGTGATGACGACGGGAGGGGCCTACGACCTCGCGCAGGCGCTCGGCTGGCGCCAGGGGCTGCACCGGCGGCCCGGCGAGGCGAAGAAGTTCTACGCGGCGATCACCGTCTTCACGCTCCTCGCCATGGGCATGAACTACTTCGGCGTCAACCCGATGAAGGCGCTCGTCTGGTCGGGGATGGTCCAGGGCTTCTCGACGCCGCCCCTGATGCTGCTGATCCTGCGGATGACGAACGACCGCAGGATCATGGGCGAGCGGGTCAATGGCCGGGCGATCAACGTGCTCGGCTGGATCACGGCCGGGGCGATGTTCGCCGCCAGCGTGGGGCTCGTGGTGAGCTGGTCGATGTGACCCGACCGACCGCCGAGTCGCGCGAGTCGCGGGCGCCGCGAGCGCGGGTCGTCCGACCGGTCACAGCAGGACGGACGACGAACGCCGGTCGAGCTGGCTGCCCGACCCGATCCGCCGCATCTTGTCGCGTAGCGCCCGGCGCCGGACGCCGAACGGGCAGCTCTGCGAGGGAGGGCACATGATTGCTATCGGACGGTGGCTTCGGGTGAGTGGAGTGGTCGCCGCGCTGTCGGTCGCGGCGGGGGGGGCCGGCGCGCAGACGTGGACCGCCGACATGAGCGGGCCGGCCGAGTCGCCCGCCAACAACTCGCCCGGTACGGGGCACGCGGAGTTCACGCTCGCCGGCAACAACCTGTCGGTCTTCATCACCTTCCAGAACCTCCTGGCGGGGACGACGGCGTCGCACATCCACTGCTGCACCGCCTCTCCCTTCACCGGCGTGGCCGGCATCGCGACGGTCGTCCCCACCTTCACCGACTTCCCACTGGGCGTGACGAGCGGCACGTACCAGAGGATCTTCGATCTCACCGACGCGAGCTCGTTCAATCCGGCGTTCATCGCGGCGAACGGCGGCACAGTGGAAGGCGCCAGGGCCGCGCTGGTCGCCGGCATGAACGCCGGCGACGCGTACGTCAACGTCCACAGCGCGCAGTTCCCGGCGGGCGAGATCCGCGGCTTCCTCGTGACGGTGCCCGAGCCGGGAACGCTCACGCTGCTCGGCGCCGGTCTCGCCGTGCTCGGCACGGTGGCGAAGCGGAGACGGGAGGGACGGGGCGCCTGAGGTCGGCGGCGGGCGGGCGCGTGGATGGCGCGCGCCCGGTATCAGGGTATCGCGGAGGCGGCCGGCACCTACGCCGGCCGCCTCCGTGGCACGCCGCGCGGGCGCCCGGAGGCTACGCCCGGTGCACCGGGCGGCGGCTGTGCGGTCAGCGGCTGTGCTTGTACATGAGGTCCACGAGCTCGTCGTACATCGCGCTCGCCTCGCCCTCGCCCGACCGGATGGCCGTCGTCGCGCAGTGCTTGAGATGGTTCCGCATCAGCTCCCGGCCCACCGCGCGCAGCGCCTCGTGCACGCTCGAGATCTGCGTCATGATGTCGGCGCAGTAGCGGTCCTCCTCGACCATCTTCTGGAGGCCGCGCACCTGCCCTTCGATGCGGCGCAGCCGCTTCAGGTTGCGGGCCTTCGCGTCGGCGTCCACGCCGACCGCCTTGCGGCCGTCCGCGTCGTGGGCGCCGCAGCCGCAGCCCGCGGCGCGCTCGCCGGCGACCTCGGTGATGGGGAGCGCCTCGCGCGCCGTCGTCCTCGCCATCGTTCGTTCTCCTTGCTCGCGTCTCGTTGGGATGCGGCGGCGGGTCACGCCGCGTGGGCGGCGTCGAGGGCCGCGTGGCGGCGGAGCCGCAGGCTGTTCGTCACCACGCTCACCGAGCTGAACGCCATCGCCGCGCTGGCGAGGATCGGGCTCAGGAGGAGGCCGGTGAGCGGGTAGAGCGCGCCGGCCGCCACGGGAATGCCGATCACGTTGTAGGCGAACGCCCAGAACAGGTTCTGCCGCATCGTCCGCATCGTGCGGCGCGAGAGCCGGATCGCCTCGACGACGCCGGCCAGGTCGCCACGCATCAGCGCGACGTCGGCGGCCTCCACGGCGACGTCGGTGCCCGTTCCGATGGCGATGCCGACGTCGGCCTGGGCGAGCGCGGGCGCGTCGTTGACCCCGTCGCCGACCATCGCGACGACCCTGCCCGCGGCCTGCAGCCGCCGCACCTCGTCCACCTTGCCGGCCGGGAGGACGCCCGCGACGACGCGCTCGACGCCGGCCTGGCGCGCGACCGCGTCCGCGGTCCGCTGGTTGTCCCCCGTGAGGAGGACGACCTCGACCCCCATCGCGCGGAGCCGGCGGATCGCGTCGCGCGACGTCGCCCTGATCGGGTCGGCGACCGCGATCAGGCCCGCGAGCCGGCCGTCCACGGCCACATACATCGGAGTCCTGGCCTCGCCGGAGAGGCGGTCCGCGTCGGCACGGAGCGGCTCGACGTCCACCGACCACTCGCGCATCAGCGCCTCGTTGCCCACGGCGACGCCGCGCCCGCTCACCACGCCGGTAGCGCCGCGCCCGGTGACCGACGCGAACCCCTCCGCCGGCGCGAGCGTCAGGCCGCGCTCGGCGGCATGGCGCACGACCGCGTCGGCGAGCGGGTGCTCGCTCGAGCGCTCGAGCGAAGCGGCGAGCGTGAGCAGCTCCTCGCGGGTGACCGCCGCGTGCGGGGCCGGCAGCAGGTCGGTGACGGCCGGCTTTCCCTCCGTCACGGTGCCTGTCTTGTCGAGCACCACCGTCGTGACCTCGCCCGCGCGCTGCAGCGCCTCGCCTCCCTTGATCAACACGCCGAGCTCGGCGCCCTTGCCGGTCGAGACCATCACCGCCGTCGGCACGGCGAGCCCCATCGCGCAGGGGCAGGCGATGATGAGCACCGCGACCGCGGCGGCGAAGGCGCGCACCGTGGCCTCGCCCGCGCTGGCGCCGCCGGCCGCGCCCCCCACGTGCACCGCGACGAACCACGCGACGAAGGTCGCGACGGCGATGGACACGACGACGGGGACGAAGATCGCGCTGAGCCGGTCGGCGAGCTTCTGGATCGGCGCGCGCGAGCCCTGCGCGTCGCGCATCAGCTTCACGATCTGCGCGAGCACGCTGTCGGCGCCGAGCGTCGTCGCGCGGTAGCGGAACGCGCCCGTGGTGTTGATCGTCCCGCCGATCACGCGGTCGCCCGCCGCCTTCGGCACGGGCATGGACTCGCCGGTGAGCATCGACTCGTCGACGGCGCTCTGCCCGGAGAGGATCTCGCCGTCGACGGGGACGCGCTCGCCGGGACGGACGAGGACGACGTCGCTCGCGCGGACGTCCTTCACCGGCAGGTCCACCTCGGCGTCGCCGCCGCCGGGCGAAGGGCGCAGGACGCGCGCCGTCTTCGGCTGGAGCCGCGCGAGGGCGCGCAGCGCGGCCGACGTCTGCCGCCTGGCGCGCGCCTCGAAGGCGTTGCCCGTGAGGATCAGGGCGATGATGATGATCACCGCCTCGTAATAGACGTCGGGTGCCACGCCGTGTCGCAGGAAGAAGCCGGGCGCGACGGTCGCGATCACCGAGTAGAGGAAGGCCGCGCCCGTGCCGACCGCGACGAGGGTGCTCATGTCCGCCGAGTGGTGGCGGAAGGCCGCCCAGGCGCGGGTGTAGAAGTGGCGACCCGCCCAGGCCATGACGCCGACCGTGAGGACGAGGAGCCCCCACGAGAGCAGCGGCGCCGGGATGGCGTAGAGCCAGGGCGCGGCCGCGCGCAGCGGCGGCGTGAGCCACGTCATCGTCCAGCGCATGAACGGGTCGGCCACGGCGCCGTGCCCGCCGGCTGACATCAGCGGCATCGCGACGAGCATCGAGACGACCGCGGCGACGCCGCTCGCGATCGCCTTCGTGCGGAGCTCGCGGAACTCCTCTTCCTGAGCGCGGTCGCGCGCCGCCTGCTCGTCGAACGCGCTGCGCTCCGGGCGCGGCAGCTCCGCGCCGTAGCCGGTCGCGCGGATCCGCTCGACGAGGGCGCCGGGCGAGACCGCCGCCGGATCGTAGGCGACGGTGGCGTTGCCCATCATCAGGTTCACCGAGGCGTCGACGACGCCCGGGGTCCTGCTCAGGGTCCGCTGGACGCGACCCTGGCAGGCCGCGCAGGTCATCCCCGTCACGGGGATGACGACCTGCTCGGTGGACTGCTCGGCGGCGGCGCGCGCCCGCGGCATCTCCGGGTGCGTGGTGTTCGCGGTGGTCACGGTGCTCCGTTCGACTCTGCTTCAGGGTCCTGCCGTCCGCCCGCGGCGGCCGAGCCGCGCTGGGCGAGGAAGAAGTACCAGTTGACCCAGAGGATGGCGGCGATCCCCCCCGCGATCACGAGCCAGTCGGTCGCGCCCATGACGTGTCCTCCGAATTCGAGCGTGATGACAGACCGGTGGGTGGACCGCTCACGCGCGACGGGCGCCGGAGCCGGACGGCGCGCCCGAGGCGTCCGGCGCGGTGCTGGCGACCTCGGCGTCGTAGCCCGCGTCCTGGATCGCCTGCACCGCGGCGGCGAGGAGCTGCTCGCGCGGGCCGGCGGCAGGGTCGATGGCGAGGGTGGCCGACCCGACGGCGACCTGCCTGCCGGTGACACCGGGGACCTGGTCGAGCGCGCTCTGCACGGCGGCGACGCAATGGCCGCAGCTCATGCCGGAGATGGCGAGGGTGACGTTCGTCGGCTGCATGGTGCGCCTCGGGAGAGGGTGAATGTCGGGGGGCGATACCCCAGTCGGGTATCAGTCTATATACCCCCACCCCCTATGTCAACGAGCCCCCTCGAGGCCTTGCGCCGAGACCGATCGGTCGCTTTTATTACCTGCATGACTGCGAGCTCCAGGTCGCCCTCCAGACCGCCTTCCAGGTCGCCCTCCAAGGGCGAGCTGACCCGCGAGCGCATCGTCGCGACCGCCGCGCGGGTGTTCAATCGCCGAGGCTACGCCGGAACGAGCATGGCGGACCTCATGGTGGCGTCGGGGCTCGAGAAGGGGGGGATCTACCGCCACTTCGAGAGCAAGGACGAGCTCGCGCTCGCCGCCTTCGACCACGCCGTCACGCTGCACGGGGCGCGCGTCCGGTCGCACGTGGAGCGGGGGCACACCGCCGTCGCGCGGCTCGAGGCGCTGGCGACGGCGGTGGCGAGCATCGTCGAGGACCCGCCGGTGCCCGGGGGGTGCCCCCTGCTCAACACGGCGGTGGAGAGCGACGGCGCGAGCGGGGCGCCGTACGAGGCGCTGCGCGAGCGCACGCGCGCGGCGATGCGCAAGCTGATCAACTACACGCGAAAGATCATCGACGCCGGCGTCGCCTCGGGCGAGCTGCGCGCCGGCGTCGACGCCGAGCACGAGGCGAGCATGATGGTCGCGACCCTCGAGGGCGCGCTGATGCTCTCGATGCTGTACGCGGACCCCGAATACGTCCGGCGAGCGGTGGGGCACGCGGCGGCGCGCGCGCGGTCGCTGGCCGCCGGATGACGATCAGAGACAGCGAGGCGAGACAATGACGCACCACGCAGATGCCCGCATCGCAGATGCCGTGATCATCGACGCCGCCCGTACCCCGCGGGGGCGCGGACGTCCGCTCGGCGCGAGCCGGCCCGGCGCGCTCGCCGGCGTCCACCCGCAGGAGCTGGCCGCGCAGGTGCTGCAGGGCCTCGCCGACCGCGTCGGCGTCCCGGCGCACGACGTCGACGACGTGGTGCTCGGCTG
>JBJMNL010000141.1:0-9298 GCA_045804285.1 Gemmatimonadaceae bacterium | reverse complement strand
TCCCGCGCGTCGTCGCGCGTCCGCTCGCTCGCGTCGGCCCGTCCGCCCGCCTCGCGCTCATCCTCGTCGTCGGCGCGCTCCCCGTCGCGCCGCTCGGCGCCCAGCAGGGCTCGCCGGCACCAGCCGACAGCGCGCACGGCGTCCCCGACAGCACGCGCCGGGCGGCGACGCGCCGCGCCCAGGCGCTCGATCCCGTGCGCGTCACGGCGCGCATCGCGCCGCGCACGGTCACCTTCCTCCCGGAGCGGCACGGTGCGGAGCTCCTGACGGGCAAGAAGAGCGAGGTGCTGCTCGTCGACAGCGTCGGCGCGAACGCGGCGCAGAACGTCGCCCGGCAGGTGCTCGGCCGAGTGCCGGGCCTCGTCGTGGCGGAGACGGAGGGGGGCGGCTTCCCGTCGAACGGGATCGCCGTCCGCGGCCTCGACCCGACGCAGTCCGTCGAGATGAACGTGCGGCAGAACGGCGTGATCATCGCGGCCGACCCCTACGGCTACAACGAGACCTACTACCTGCCCCCCCTGGAGGCGGTCGAGCGCGTCGAGCTCGTGCGCGGCGCGGCGGGGCTGCAGTACGGGCCGCAGTTCGGCGGCATGGTGAACTACGTCATGAAGCGCGGCGACGCGGAACGCGCCCTCGGCGGCGAGCTCCACCAGACGATGGGGAGCTTCGGGCTGGCGAACACGTACGGCTCCCTCGGCGGGGGCGCCGGGCGCTGGCGGTGGTTCGGCTACACGCAGCGGCGGAGCCAGGACGGCTGGCGGCCCAACTCCGACGTGCTCCAGACGTCGGGCTACGCCTCGCTCGCCTACGCCGCGTCGTCGACGCTGACGGCGACCCTCGATTACTCGCTCCTCCGCAACCGGATCCACATGCCGGGCGGGCTCTCGGACGCGCAGTGGGAGGCGGGCGGGGCGCGACAGTCCTTCCGCGCGCGCAACTGGCTCACCAGCCCCTGGAACCTGGGTGCCCTCACGCTGGACTGGCGCCCCGCACGCGGCGTGCGCGTTCAGAGCGTCACGTCCGTGCTCGGCAGCGCGCGCGCGCTCGTCTGGCGCAACGAGGACGGCGGACCCGGCGCGCTCGACGCGGTGGATCCGGCCACCGGCCAGCACGTGCCGCGCGAGGTCGAGCGCGAGGGGTTCCGCAACGTCACCGAGGAGCTCCGGCTCCTGGCCGATCACCGCGCGCTCCGGCTGCCGAGCACTCTCTCGGCGGGCGTGCGGTGGTTCAACGGCGCGATGCACCGGCAGGGCGGCGGCGAGGGGACGACGGCGAGCAACTTCGACCTCGACCTCGTCCCGGGTGGCGCGTACGAGTACGACATCCGCTTCGGCCAGTCCGCCCTGTCCGCGTGGGCGGAGAACGCGCTCCGGGTCGGCGGCCGGCTCACCGTGACGCCAGGGCTCCGGCTCGAGCACCTGCGCTCGCGCGCGGACGGCTACACCGACACCACCTTCGCCGCACGGACGAAGACGCGAACCGTCCCCCTGCTCGGGCTCGCGGCGAGCTGGCTCGCGTCCGCGTCGACCAGCCTCTACGCCAACGCCACGCAGGCGTACCGGCCCGTCGACTACTCAGCGCTCACCCCGATCGGCGGCGTCTCGCGCATCGACCCGCGCCTGCGCGATGCCCACGGCGTGAACGTGGACCTCGGCTGGCGCGGTACGCTCGCCGACGACCGCGTGCGCTTCGACGTCGGCGCGTTTCGCCTCACCTACGACGGGCGCGTCGGCCTCGTCTCGCGGACCGGAGCCGACGGCGCGACGTTCACCGAGCGGACGAACGTCGCCAACAGCGTGCACCAGGGCCTGGAGAGCTACGTCGAGGTCACCCCGCTCGCCGCGCGTGCCGATGACGGAACGCTCCGTGGCGCGGTGACGCTCTTCAATTCGCTGGCGCTCGTCGACGCGCGTTACACCACGGGCGAGCTCCGCGGCCACCGCGTGGAGTACGCACCCCGCGCGGTCGAGCGCGCGGGGCTCACGCTCTCGCGCGGCGCGCTGTCGACGACCTTGCTCGCGAGCCACGTCGGGCGCGCGTTCGGGGACGCCAACAACACGGTGCGGAGCGACGACGCCGTGGTGGGACTCGTGCCCGCCTACACCGTCCTCGACTGGTCGGCGGCGGCCCGGATCGCGACGCACTGGCGCGCGCAGGCCGGCGTCAACAACGTCGCCGACCGGCACTACTTCACGCGCCGCACCGACGAGTACCCGGGGCCGGGCATCCTACCGGCCATCGGTCGCAGCGCGTACGTCTCCGTGCGCGTGGCGCCCTGAGCGCGCGACAGGTCATCCGCAGGACGTCCGCGCGCCGTCCACGGCGGCGGCCGCGGTGGAGCCGAACTACTGGGTGACGGTGACGGACCCGACGAAGCCCGGATACAGCGGCGGTGGGTGGATGGCGCAGTGATAGCCGTAGACGCCGGGCTGGGCGAAGGTGTACTCGAAGGACCAGACCGCCGGCTCGCCACCGAGCCCACCGCCGTACCCGCCGCCGAACCCGCCGCCGCTCGGAGCGCGCAGCGTGTCGCTGTCCCACGCGCCGTCGTCGCTGGTCGTGGTGTGCGCCGACGGCCCGCGGTTGGTCCACCGCACCGTCGTCCCCGCCCTGACCGTGATGGCGGCGGGGGCGAAGGCGAAGTCCCGGATGGCGACGGCGACCACGCGGTCGTGCGCCCGCGGCGAGCCGAGCCGCCCGTCGCCCGGACCGGTCACGGCGGATCCGCTCCTGCACTCGGTGACGGCGGCCACGCCCGCCAACACCACGTAGTGCGCCAGATGCATCATCCCTCCTCGTCGCGCGACGCCTCACGCCGGCCCTGACGCGGCGGCCCCGCGATGACCGATGCCTCGCCCGCGGGCATGGCCGGCGTCGAACGGATCCGCGCCGGCCGTGCTCGCTCCGGGGGCGAGCCGTACCGCACCGACATGCGCATGCTCCGCCGGCCTCATGTCCCACGCTCCGCGACGGGCGACCTGTGCAGGATAGGGCCGGCGCGCCGGCCGGGCCATGGGACCTTCGGTCCTCAGACGCTTCGTCCAGGCCCGGCCACGCGATGTGCTTCCGCCGGCCTCAGCGCCGGTCAGTAGACGGTACGCTCGCGGCGGGCGCGGCGAGCGCTCGACGACTTGACCGCGGCACTCCGATTGCGGCCATGTCCCGTGGCGCCCGCTCGCCACGCGCGAGGGCGACGGCGCGGCTCCGTATGCTCGAGGCACTTCCGGGGATTGATTGCGGCAGTGTGAGGTAGGCTGCTCACGAGGCTCGATCCAGGAGGATCCATGCGAAGCACCGTCCGGCGTGCGTCGCTCGCCCTGATCGTCGGCGCGACCGGCTGCGGCATCATTCAGGGCTCGTCCAAGCCCGTCACTCACCTCGATCCGAAGAGCGCCGAGAAGCGCTATCAGTGGACGGCGAGCCTGGTCACGCCGTCCAATCTCGCCGGCGCGATGCAGGTGCGCGGCACCGCGCGCTGGTCACCAGCCAGCGGCGACTCCGCCACCTCGGTTGCCGCGGTGAACATCGCGAACGCGACGCCGGGCGGCGTGCACCCGTGGTACGTGCGCCGCGGGCAGTGCGGGGAGAACGGCGCGATCGTGGGCGACGCGGCGGCATACAAGCCGCTCAAGGTCGGCGACGACGGCGCCGCGTCGGGCACGGCGCGCCTGAACATGCCGCTGCCCGACTCCGGCGCCTATTACGTGAACGTCCACGCCTCGGCGGCCAACCTCGGCACGATCATCTCGTGCGGGAATCTCGCCCCGCCGGTGAAGTAGGCGCGACGCCGGGCGCCGAGGTGACCGGCGACCGTCCGACGGAGCCGTGCCGGTGGCGGGGCGGCTCGATCCCGGATCAGTCCTCATGCGGCAGCGCATCATGCGGCAGCGCATCCTGGCGCTCAACGTCGGCTCTTCCACGCTGAAGTTCGCGCTCTTCGACGCCGACGGCGCCGGGGGCGCGACCGAGCGCGAGCGGCCTCGTCGCGGTGGCGTCGTCGCGATGCGCGACCAGCGTGACGCCGTGGCGCGGGTGATCGCCGAGCTCGACCACGCCGGAGCGCTCGCGGAGCTCGCCGCCGTCGGCCACCGCATCGTGCACGGAGGGGCGCGGTACGTCGAGCCGGTGAGCATGACCCCGGACGTCCGCGCCGAGCTCGAGCGGCTCGTGCCGCTGGCGCCCGAGCATCTGCCGCGCGAGCTGGGCGTCATCGACGCCATGGCCGAGCGTCTGCCGCAGGTACCGCAGGTCGCCTGCTTCGACACCGCGTTCCACCGTGACCTCCCACGGGTCGCCCGGTTGTTCGGGATCCCGCGCGAGTACGCGGAGAATGGCGTGGTTCGCTACGGGTTCCACGGGCTGTCGTACGAGTACGTGGTCGAGGCGCTGCGCCGCGAGGGCGCGCTCCCGCGCAGGCTCGTGATCGCGCACCTCGGCAACGGCGCGAGCATGGTCGCGGTCCGCGACGGCCGGAGTCAGGACACGAGCATGGGCTTCACGCCCACGGGGGGAATCGTCATGGGTACACGCTCGGGGGACATCGACCCCGGCGTGCTGCTCTATCTCATGCGCGAGCGCGGCCTCTCGTGCGACGAGATCGACCGCGTCGTCAACGAGCGCGGCGGGCTGCTCGGCGTCTCGGAGACCACGGCGGACATGCGCGAGCTCCTCGCGCGCGCCTCCCGCGACGCGCGCGCGGCCGACGCCGTCGCCCTCTTCGCCTACCGGGTCAGGACGACCCTGGGCGGCTACGCGGCGGCGCTCGGCGGGCTCGATGCGCTCGTGTTCACCGGGGGGATCGGCGAGCACGCGACAGAGGTGCGCTCCCGGGCGTGCGCCGGCCTCGAGTGGATGGGCCTTCGCCTCGATCCGGCTCGGAATCTCGCGAACGCCCCCGTCATCTCCGCCGAGGGCACGCCCGTCACGGTGCGGGTAGTGCCGACCGACGAGGAGCGCGTGATCGCGCGGCACGCCGCGCGCGTCGTCGTCGCCCAGCGCACCCACGCCCGGCCGGGCGACGAGCCGGCCGATCCACTCACCACGATTCCGCCATGACCGTCTCCGATCCGGCCGCGATCCCCCGCACTCGCCTCGCCGAGCTCGACGCGAACTTCCGCGCCGCGAACTATCTCGCCGCCGCGGCGCTCTACCTGCGCGACAACCCGCTGCTGCGCGAGCCGCTCCGCGCCGAGCACATCAAGCCGCGGCTGCTCGGCCACTGGGGAACGGTCCCCGGCATCAACCTCGTGTACGCGCACACGAGCCGGCTCGTGCAGGACGCGGGCGCGAGCGTGCTGCTCGTCGTCGGCACCGGACACGGCGCGCCCGGCGTGCTCGCGTGCGAGTGGCTCGACGGGACGCTCGGCGCCGTGTATCCGCGCTACGCGCGGAACCTGGCGGGGCTCGCCGAGCTCGTGCGCGACTTCTCCTGGCCCGGTGGGATGCCGAGCCACCTCACCGCGCTCACGCCGGGTACGCTGCACGAGGGCGGTGAGCTCGGCTACTCGCTCCTGCACGCCGTCGGCGCCGTGCTCGACAACCCCGAGCTGCTGGCCGTCTGCCTCGTGGGGGACGGCGAGGCGGAGGCCGGGCCGCTCGCCGCGTCGTGGCAGTACACGCGGTTCCTCAACCCGGCGCTCGACGGGGCGGTGCTGCCGATCCTGCACCTCAACGGCTACAAGCTCTCGGGGCCGACGATCCTCGCCCGCATCCCCGCGCACGCGCTGCGCGACTACTTCCGCGGCATGGGGTTCGAGGCGCGCGAGGTCGCGGGGGACGATCCGGCGCGCGTCCACGGCGACCTGTGGCGCGCGCTCGACTGGGCGTACGACTCCATCCGCCGGATCCAGCGCGACGCGCGCGCCGGCCGGTTCCAGGAGCAGCCGATCTGGCCCGCGCTCGTCCTGCGCACGCCCAAGGGCTGGACCGACCCGAAGATGCTCGACGGCCGGCCGCTCGAGGGGACGTTCCACTCGCACCAGGTGCCGATCGAGAACCCGGCGCGCAACCCCGATCACCTGCGCGCGCTCGAGGGGTGGCTCCGGAGCTACCGGCCGGAGGAGCTGTTCGACGACGGCGGGCGTCCGGTCCCGGCCGTGACCGCGATCTATCCGGGCGAGGAGCTCCGGCTGGGACGCAATCCGCACGCGAACGGCGGCGCGATCCGCGTGCCGCTCCCGCTCCCGGACTTCGGGACGTACGCGGTCGAGGTGCGCGGCCCGGGGAGCGCGCGGACGGAGAACACACGCGTGCTCGGCATGTATCTGCGCGACGTCCTCGCCGCGACGCGCGAGTCGCGCAACTTCCGGCTCTTCTGTCCGGACGAGACCTCCTCGAACCGGCTGCAGGCGGTGTTCGACGCGACCGCGCGCGCGTGGATGCTTCCGCTCGTGCCGAGCGACGAGTACCTCGCGCGCGACGGTCGCGTGATGGAGATCCTGAGCGAGCACTGCTGCGAGGGGTGGCTCGAGGCGTACGTGCTCACCGGGCGCCACGGCGTGTTCGCGTGCTACGAGGCGTTCCTCTCCATCGTCGACTCGATGGTGCAGCAGTACGCGAAGTGGCTCAAGATGGCGCGGGAGACCGGCTGGCGCGCCCCGGTGTCGTCGCTCAACTACGTGGTCACGAGCCACGTGTGGGAGCAGGACCACAACGGCTACAGCCACCAGGGCCCGAGCTTCATCAACGTGCTCCTGACCAAGAAGCCGTCGATCATGCGCGTGTATCTCCCGCCCGACGCCAACTGCCTCCTCTCGGTGGCCGACCACTGCCTGCGCAGCCGCGACTACGTCAATCTCATCGTGACGTCGAAGAAGCCGATGCTCCAGTGGCTCGCCGTCGACGCGGCGCGGGAGCACTGCGCGAAGGGGGCGGGCGTGTGGGCGTGGGCCGGGAGCGAGGACGACGGGTGCGACGTGGTGCTCGCCGCCGCGGGGGACGTGCCGACCCGCGAGGTGGTCGCCGCGGCCTGGTGGCTCCGGCGCGAGGCGCCGGCGCTGCGCGTGCGCGTCGTGAACGTCGTCGACCTGTTCGCGCTCCAGTCGAGGCGGGACCATCCGCACGGGCTCGAGGACGTCGCGTTCGAGCGCCTCTTCGGCCACGACACGGAGGTCGTGATGGCGTTCCACGGCTACCCGAGCGTCATCCATCAGCTGCTGCACCACCGGCCGAACCCGCAGCGATTCCACGTGCGCGGGTACGTCGAGGAGGGGACGACGACGACGCCATTCGACATGACCGTCCTCAACGGCATGAGCCGCTACGATCTCGCGATCGCGGCGCTCGCGCGCGCCGGGCGCGAGGACGCGATCCCGGTCTTCGAGCGGAAGCTGCGCGAGCACCGGGCCTACATCGTGGAGCACGACGAGGACATGCCGGAGGTGCAGGAGTGGCGCTGGAGCGTGGACGCGGCCGCCGCGGGGCCGCCGCAGCGGAGGGTCACGGAGCGCTACTGACGGCAGCTCGCGAAGCGGCTCTTGACAGGCCGTGTCCTGCCCCTTAGATATCCGTGTGGTTATATAACCATACGGATATTGTCATGACCGCTCACCAGCTCGATGCCACGTTCGCGGCGCTCGCCGATCCCACGCGGCGGGCGATCATCGCCCGGCTCGCCTCCGGCGAGGCGACGGTGATGGAGCTCGCCGAGCCGTTCGCGATCAGCCAGCCGGCGATCTCGAAGCACCTCAAGGTCCTCGAGCGCGCCGGCCTGGTGTCGCGCGGACGCGAGGCGCAGCGGCGGCCCGTGCGGCTCGAGGCCCGGCCGCTCGCGGAGGCCAACGCCTTCCTCGAGCGCTACCGACGGTTCTGGGAAGGGAGCTTCCGGCAGCTCGACGAGCTGCTCGGGGAGCTGAAGACCGCCGAGCGGAAGCAGCGCCAACCCACCAAGCGAAAGGGAGACCGCCGATGAACAACGCAGGAACGCTGCAGGTCACGACGCCCAGCGACACCGAGATCGCGATGACGCGCGTCTTCGACGCGCCACGCCGGCTGGTGTTCGACGCCTTCACCAGGCCCGAGCTGGTCCGGCGCTGGCTCGGCGTCTTCGGTGGCTTCACGATGCCGGTGTGCGAGATCGACCTGCGGGTCGGCGGCACGTACCGCTACATGTGGCGCGGCCCGGACGACTTCAGCATGGGGATGAGCGGCGTCTACCGCGAGATCGTACCCGGCGAGCGGATCGTCAGCACGGAGCGGTTCGACGAAGCCTGGTACGAGGGGGAGGCGGTGGGCACGGTCGTCTTCACCGAGCGGAACGGGCAGACCACCGTCACCACCACCGTGCGCTACGCGTCGCGGGCGGTGCGCGACGCGGTCCTCAAGTCCCCGATGGAGAGCGGCGTCGCCGCTGGCTACGACGCGCTCGAGGCGCTCCTGTCCACCCTCGCCGAGGAGGCCAGGTGACCATTCCACTCACGACGAGCGCGCGCCCCCGGCGCCTTGGGCGAAGCGCGGCCGCGGTGCTCCTCGGGTTCCTCGCGATCTTCGTCCTCTCGCTCGCGACCGACCAGCTGTTCCACGTCCTCGGCGTCTATCCCCCGTGGGGGCAGCCGATGTACGCGCCGGGCCAGAACCTGCTCGCCCTCGCCTACCGGGTCGCCTACGCGGTCCTCGGCTGCTACATCGCCGCCCGGCTCGCCCCCCACGCCCCGATGCGCCACGCGCTGCTGCTCGGCGTCATCGGCTTCGTGGCGAGCACGATCGGCGCGGTCGTCACGATCACCAGGTACGACCTGGGCCCGGCCTGGTACCCGGTCGCGCTCGCGCTCACTGCCGTGCCCTGCGCCTGGCTCGGTGGCGCGCTGTACGACGCACGGAAAGTCGGGCACTGACGAAGGCTGGCCGCCCGGCCGCGATCGCGGCCGGGCGGTCGCGAGGGCATCCCCACGACGTGAGCTCCACACCTGACGAGGAGAGCGACATGCAGAAGATCACCCCGTTCCTCTGGTTCGACAACGACCTCGAAGAGGCGATGAACCTCTACTCGTCGATCTTCAAGAACGCGAAGATCGTCGACGTCACGCGCTACGGAGACGCGGGACCGGGACCGAAGGGGACGGTGATGACCGCGACGTTCGAGCTCGAGGGACAGCGGTTCATGGGGCTGAACGGCGGCCCGCACTTCAAGTTCACGGAGGCCGTCTCGTTCTTCGTGAGCTGCGAGACGCAGCGGGAAGTGGACGAGCTCTGGGCGAAGCTCTCCGCCGGAGGCGCGGAGGGGCAGTGCGGCTGGCTGAAGGACCGATTCGGCCTGTCCTGGCAGATCGTCCCCACCGCGCTGGGCGAGATGCTGCGGGAC